>WJMS01000165.1 GCA_014727815.1 candidate division GN15 bacterium | reverse complement strand
TGAAGCAGTTCGGCCAGTTCACGCACCGCGTGCTGTGCCTGCGCCACCGCCATACCGTAACCCGGCACAATAATCGCCCGCTGGGCCCCGTCAAAGAGCATCGCGACTTCCTCTGCCGACGTTGCCTTGACTTTCCCGGCGTAGACATCATCTGCCGACGCGCCCTCCGCCGATGGTCCCAGCACGCCGAACAGCACGTTGGTCAGCGACCGGTTCATCGCCTTGCACATGATATTGGTCAGGATCAACCCCGAGGCGCCAACCAGCGATCCGGCGATGATCAGCACGTTGTTGTCGAGCACGAACCCGGTTGCGGCCGCCGCAAGGCCGGAGTACGAGTTCAGCAGGGCAATCACTACCGGCATGTCCGCACCGCCGATCGGGATGACCAGGGTGATACCAAGCACCGACGCGATCCCGATCATGATCCAGAACATCGTCGTCTGGCTCGGATCAAACCCGACCAGGACCGCCAGCGCGATCGCCGCCAGCGCCAGCAGCGCATTGAGATACTTCTGTCCGGCGAACAACACCGCGGCATCACCGATCAGTCCCTGCAGCTTGCCGAACGCCACCAGCGAACCCCAGAATGTCACGGCGCCGATAATTCCGGTCGCCACCGTCGCCACCGCAAACTGGGTGTCGATCGACGTGCCGACATGTCCGCCGAGCGCCTCGAGCAGCGCCGCCGAGGCCACCAGCACCGAGGCCACCCCGCCAAAACCGTTGTACAGCGCCACCAGCTGCGGCATCGCCGTCATCTCGATCTTCACGGCCAGAATCGCACCGATACCGGCGCCGATCACCACCCCGATCAGGATCATCTCATAGCTGACGATTCGTTGATCGAGCAAGGTCACGACCACCGCGATAAACATGCCGAACGACCCGAGGATATTACCGCGAACCGCCGTGCGCGGATGCGTCAGGCCCTTGAGTCCGAGGATGAAAAAGACTGCCGCGACCAGATAAGCTAGATTAACCAGTGACAGCATAAATCAGTCTTTCCTCTTGAACATTTTCAGCATGCGGTGGGTCACCATGAAACCGCCGACCACGTTGATCGTCGCGAATATCACGGCGGCCAGGCCGAGGTAGGTGGTCAATGTCGAGTACTGCGTGCCCGACGAGATAATCGCGCCGATAAGCGTAATCCCCGAAATGGCATTCGATCCCGACATCAACGGTGTGTGCAGTGTCGGCGGCACTTTGGTGATGATCTCGAATCCGACAAATATCGCCAGCACAAATATCGTCAACAGGACTACAAACGATTCCATCAGCTGTCACTCCCTTCCTGTTTCGAGTCGCCCTCGCCGAGCAGGTCCTTGACCCGCTCGTTGACGACGGACCCATCGCGGGTCAGCAGCGTATCCCGAATAATCTCATCTTCCATATTCATCTCGAGCTTCCCGTCCTTGAGCATGTTGCGCACGAACGCCAGCAGGTTCTTGCCGTACATCTGGCTGGCATGTTTGGCGATCGTCGACGGCAGATTGACCGGCCCGATAATAATCACCCCGTGCTTCTCAACCGTCTTACCAAGCTCGGTCAGTTCACAGTTGCCGCCCCGCTCGGCCGCCAGGTCGACAACCACGGCACCGGCCGGCATCGCCTTCACCATATCCTCGGTGATCAGCACCGGCGCCTTTTTGCCCGGAATCGCCGCCGTCGTGATCACCACATTGGTGTCAGAGACAACCTCGTGCATCAACTCGCGCTGCTTGCGATAGAACTCTTCACCAAGCTCCCGGGCATAGCCACCCTTGTCTTCCGCCTCGCCGGCCTCCAGTTCCATCTCGACAAACTTCCCGCCGAGCGATTCCACCTGCTCGCGCACCGCCGGACGAACATCGTACGCGTGCACCACCGCTCCCAGCCGCTTGGCCGTAGCGATCGCCTGCAGGCCGGCCACCCCGGCGCCGATGACAAACACCCGCGCGGGGGCGATCGTCCCCGCCGCCGTCATCAGCATCGGAAACATCAACGTCAACTGATCGGCCGCCATCAAGACCGCCTTGTAGCCCGCAATGGTAGCCATCGATGACAGCGCATCCATGCTCTGGGCCCTCGTAATGCGTGGCAGCAACTCTATCGAAAAAGCAGTCGCCTTCGTCCCGGCCAACTCCTGAATGAGCTTGGGCTCTGACAGCGGATCAAAATGTCCGAGCAGCATCTGGCCCGGCCGGATCCGCTTCAGGTCCTCCTTACCGGCTTCCGGATTGGCGCCAAAACCCCGAACTTGCACAATTAAATCGGCCGACTCGAATAACTCATCCCGGGATTTAACAACCTTGATATCCTTGGCGCTGTACAAACTGTCGGCATACCCCGCCGGCTCGCCCGCGCCCGACTCGAGATAGACCGTAAATCCCAGCTTGGTAAACGATGGCGCCAGGTCCGGGATTATGGCCACTCGACGTTCATCGGGGAAGGTTTCACGCGGGATGCCGATGGTCAAAGAAGATGGTGCGTCGGTCATGATAGGTGAGCACCTCCATTTCGACTGACGTGAGGCCTATCAAGCGAAAAAACAGCGCATATGACAGGCGTAGTATATTGTAGACCAAAATATACCCAAAAGATGGCCGGTCAAGTGCTAAACCGGGTGAATCGGGATCGGGTTAATCCAGAATCACCATTTCTGACCTGAAATGGCGCCGATACTTCCTTTTCCTTCAGCTCCCAGCCCCAATGCGCTTAATCTCCCCGCCAAATCGCCGATCATTTAGATAAACAATAACTCCGGCGGGGAGGCTCAGGCAACGGCCGCGTTTGTGGGTACCGCGCAGGCCTGAAATGTAGATGATGAGAGACTCCGATACATACCACGACCATCCGCGAATTGTCTCCACCGCAGCCGTCATTCGGCGACAAGGGGATCTGTGATGTCCGTGCTGGTGATAGGACAGGATTCCGGGACGATCGAATCGATTTCGGCAGCCCTGGACACGACTCGGCTGCGCGTGGTTGCTGTAACCGGCGGCCGCGACGGCCTGACTCGTTTGGCCTCAAAAGTCGACTACCGTGTCGTCGTACTCGACCTCAAAATGCCGGACATGGATGGCTTCCACTTCCTGCGCCTTGTCCGCGGCAACCCGCGCTTTCGCCGGACACCCCTGCTCGTCTGCAGCCAGGTCTCCGATTCCTCAACGGTGATGAAAGCCCTGGAAACCGGCGCCCATGACTATCTCGTCAAACCCGTCGACGCCGATACCCTCCGCAACAAAATCGCCCGATTGCTCAGCGAAGTGGCAGTCGACGTGCTCGTGGTCGATGACGACCCGATCATTCGCGAACTGCTCCAGCGAATCCTCTCCAGGGAAGGCTTCTCCGTCGAGGCGGCGGATTCGGTTGAGCGCGCCCTGGAAACACTTGACAACCGCAAGTTCTCGGTCGTTATCTCCGATGTCGAGATGCCGGAACGCAACGGCTTCGATCTGCTCGAACACCTCCGCAAGAACTCGCCGCGTCTGCCCGTACTGATGATAACCGGCAAGGCCGAGAAATACACGAAAAGCCAGATCCTCTCCGCCGGCGCCCGGGGGTTCATCACCAAACCATTCAAGAACACGGAAATCGTCGAAAAAGTCATCTCCCTGCTATAGACGCCATATCCCACACCCATCCGCCTTGCTTTTTGCCCGGATTCAGCTATACTGTCCCCACGGTGAGCGAAACGATGGTATACCTGCCCGATGAGAGAATTCCCGTACGAGTTTGAAGCCAGAAAACCGATCCTGTTTTACCCCGAACCGGTCGAACGTATCGCCGGCGACTTTCTCGAAATCGGGCCCGGCCGCGGTGATTTCATCATGGCCCTCGCCGAACAGTACCCCGACAAGCGCGTGGTCGGCATCGAACTGGCCAGGAAACGCTACTACAAACTGATCCCCCGAATAGAAAAGCGCGGCATCACCAACATCACCCTCCTGCGGGCCGCCGCCCAGATCGCCATCCCGCGCCACTGCGTAGCCGAGTCCTTTGAACGAATCTACGTCCTCTTTCCCGACCCCTGGCCCAAAGACCGCCACGCGCCGCACCGACTGCTCAACGCCGACTTTCTCACGTTGCTGGCTGGGCTGCTCAAGGACGACGGGTACTTCTTCTTCGCGACCGACTACCGCCCGTACGCGGAATGGGTGGTCGAAAACCTGAACGAGGTGCCGCTCATGGCCAAGCTCGGCAACCCGTTTACCATCCAGGCCGACATTGCCGACTACTTTCCCTCGTTTTTTGAGCAGAAGTGGCGTGAGGAAGGACGTGAGATTCTCTATGTTCGCTGCCGTCGAGTCAGGCCAGACGAACCGTCTTCGCGGTAACGATCACCACTCCGTCCCGCTCCAGTGACTGTGCAGCGGTCCGGACATCCGCAATCGTACGACCCATCTGTTCCGCTACCCTTGCCAGGGCGACCCGTTTCTTGGTCGTCAACTGCCGGACAATCTCACCCCGAATCTGCCGCTGTGAACCGGCGAACTTCGACTGACGGCTCAACGGCGCAATCGTGCGCGCCGCCTCTTTGATTGCGATCCGGCAATAGTCCATCAGAGCATTGTGCCAGTCGCGCGAGCGCCGACGAGGCAGGAGCCGGTAAGCCAGTCTTTCCAACTCAGCCCGGGAGATATCATGGGGGAGACCAAACTCGTGAATCAGCACCTTGCGAATATTGGTATCGATCGTAATCACCGGCTTGTTGAAGGCGAAGATCGCAATCGCATGCGCGGTGTATGGCCCGATACCCGGCAGGCGCACCAGTTGCTCCGGCTCCTGTGGCATGACGCCGTCATACTCATCGACAATACACCGGGCCATCTCGCCGAGATACAGTGCCCGGCGGTTATAGCCCAGCCCCGACCACATCGCCAGCAAGTCCCGCCGCGATGCTTGCGCCAGGGCCTGCCAGTCCGGCCACCGCTCCAGCCACTGCCGGTACTTTTCAATCACACGCTCAACCTGTGTCTGCTGGAGCATCAACTCGGCGACCGTGATACAATACGGATCGGCGGTCTCCCGGAACGGCAGCTGACGTCCATAACGGCGGTAAAACGCGAATATCTTGCGCCGAAACGCCGTGACCTCTTTGTCTGTAAGGCGTGCGCTCGGGTTAGTTGCCATTGTCGGGATCGAGCTGCTTGAGCTTTTTGTACAGGTGGGATCGCTCCAGGCCGAGCTGCCGCGCGGCCTGCTGCATGTTGCCGTCGCATCGCGCAATCGTGCTCTTGATATAATCCAGTTCGAACTGACGAGTTGCCTCGCGCAGCGATGGCCGCTCTCCCTGCGGCTGATACGGCATCAGTGGCCTGATATCTTCGACCCCGACCGTGCCGGTATCGCAGTAGATATTCACTCGCTCCATCAGGTTCTTCAACTCCCGCACATTACCGGGAAACGGGTAGCGCTGGAGATGGTCGATTGCCTCCTCGGTCAGCCGACGCTGTCCTGTGCCGGTTTCCTCGGCAAACCTCGAGAGAAAATGCCGGGCCAGCGAGCCGATGTCCTTCGGACGGTCCCGCAGGGCCGGCACCTTCAGGTCGACGACATTGAGCCGGTAAAGTAGGTCCTGTCGAAAGTCACCCGATTCAACCTGTTTGTCCAGGTCACGATTCGATGCTGCAATGATGTTCCCATCAAACCGCTCCGCCCGATCGGCCCCGACCGGCGTGAACTCGTTCGTTTCAATCACCCGGAGTATCTTCGCCTGCGCCTCGAGCGGCATCTCGGAGATCTCGTCGAGAAAGATCGACCCGCCAACCGCCTCGGCAAACCGTCCTTTGCGCCGTTTTGATGCCCCCGTAAACGCCCCGGCCAGGTGACCGAACAATTCCGACTCGACCAGCTCCGATGGCAGCGCGGCACAGTTGACCGCTACAAACGGACCATCAGCGTATCGGCTCGAGCGGTGAATCAGGTTGGCGACCAATTCCTTGCCGGTCCCGTTTTCACCGGTGATGAGAAACCGCGACGTTCGTGCGGCCGCTTTGACCGCATCACTCCGCAGCCGTTCGATGGCCGGCGACTCACCCACCATCTCCCCGTACACCCGCGAACTGAGGCGTTCCTTCTCGGATCGCAGCCGACCCGACCGGGTGACATTGTCGAGCACGACCAGCACCTTGTCGAGCGAGAGCGGCTTTTCCAGAAAGTCATGCGCTCCCTTGCGGATCGCCGACACGGCAATATCAACATCGGCATGCCCCGAGATCATCACCACCGCCCGGCGCGGATCCATGCGCAGCAACTCTTCCAGCAGATCGACACCGTTGCCGTCAGGCAGCATGACATCGAGCAGAACCAGATCAAACTCGGCTGTGCCGAATCGTCGGCCCTCGGCGCAGTCGGCCGCGGTCACCACGCGATGATCCCGGCGTTCCAGCGCTGATTTCAACGATTGCCGGATGTTCTCTTCGTCGTCTATGACAAGTATGCTAGCCATGTCTCCTCGGCAGTTCAATCTCCACGCGAGCGCCGCCGCGCGGGTTATTGGCCAGCCGTATCCGGCCGCCATGATCATGAATGATACGCTGGCAGATCACCAGTCCCAACCCGTAGCCGTCCGACTTCTGTGACACCTGCGGCTCGAAGCTGTTATCCAGCATCGCCGCCGGGAAGCCCGGGCCGTTATCGTGTATCACAATCAACAGCCTGTCCGTATCCAGCGCAACGGTGAGTGTGACAATCGAATCTTCGGCGACTTCAAAACCGTTCTTGATCAGGTTCACCAGGACCTGCCGGATCCGATCGGCATCAAGCATAATCTGATCAGCCGGGACATCGGTCGGCCAGATCAGCCGTCCCGACTCGATCTGTGGCCGATACAGCGCCGCCACCGACTGCAACAAATCAGGCAGCCGGATCAACTGCGGGCTGGGGGCACTCATCCGTGCGAACCGGACGAACTCATCGAGCAGCCTGGTCAGACGATTGACCTCGTTTTTGATCGTCTTGGTCGTTTCCGCCAACGTCTGATCGAATCCGGGCAGTTGATCCTCGTACGACCGCCGCAAATCATCCACCGAAATCGCAATCGGCGTCAACGGGTTTTTGACTTCGTGCGCAATCTTGCGACCCACCGCCTCCCACGCCGCAATCTTCTCGGCCGTCGCCAGCTCCCGCTGCACCGTCCGCAACCGCGCCATCATCTCCGTAAACGAATCGGCCAGCTGCGAGAACTCACCCTCCTCATACGCCATCACCGGCGTCGCAAAATCACCCGAGGCCACCCGCTCCGAGGCTTCGATGAGGTTGTCGACCTCACGCTTCGTCCGTCCGGTCAGATACCAGCCGATCGACAGGGCCGCGAGTATCGAAAAGACCGACACCCCGCCAATCACCATCAACAGCGACTTCACCTGCGGCTGCGCCGCGCCGGTCGGGAAAGTCGCCACCAGGTAGTAGCCGGCATCACGGCCGCCGCTCAATACCGATTGCAGCAATTCCTCCCGCTCGTACAGCATCAACGGCGCCATCTGCGCCAGCATCGCCGGATTGTCTTCGGTGAATGCAACCCATACGTCGGCATCCGTAATCTCCGCCACGGCCAACTGCTCCGCCTCGTCGAAATACCGCCCGCCATACAAATACAGCCGGTCACCAAGGTCGACTCGCGCCGCCCGCGCCGCATGGCGGCCGGCGCGATCATGCTCTACAGTGGGGAAGACCCCGAACCGATCGAAGGGGATGGTCACCTGACGGCCGACCAGCCCCGGCCGATGTGCGCTGGCCATCACCCGCCCGGCGTGGTCGATGATCTCCAGGAAATCTACCGATGCCGGCAGCGGCTCCAGACTGGCCATCACCGACCGACCCGACAACAGTTCCAGATACGCCTCGCGCACCTGCCGCGCGTTGCTGACCTCGCTGAGCGCCTTTTGCAGTTCCTGATCCGCGGCTGTCTGGTACCGCCGGTATTTCATTAACGCCCGATCCGCCTGTGCTACCTCCGCCTGGTCGGCCTGATGACTTGAATAGAGGTACATCGCAACCACCGCTACCAGCGGCGGCAGCAGCGCCACGAACAGCAGCGATACCCGGAGCCGACCCGTAAACGTCATTGGGCCCCATCCCGCATGTATGGTGGCGGAATCAACAGCGAAAGTTGGTGCATCGTGAATCGATCGAACTGGTCGACGGCAATATCCGTCACCGGCGCAGCAAACACGCCGTGAATAGTCGGACGAAACAGGGGAAACACCCCAATATCTTCTATAAGCCGCGTGTTCACCATCCGCAATAACCCCACCCGGCTGCTGCTGTCGGCCCGGTTGCGCGCTTGCTCCAGATGCGATCTCGCAATCGCCAGCCCCTCATACACCGAGGCCGACTCAGCAAACTGCTCGTGCAACCGACGAGTGATATAACGCAGCGTGTACCCGTCGTTGTACAGATCGTACGGTGCAAACGCCAGGTAGCAGTCCGATTCGTCGAGATCATTACTCACCGATGTCCGCACGCCCTCGCGCCCGAGAATGTCTGCAAAATATCCCGCCGTCCGGCGCAGCGAGGGATCGGTGATCCCGATTGTAACCGCTCCGTTCGGCCCCAGAATCCGCGACAACAACTCGCCCGAGGCTGCCTGGTCGTACGGATATGGCCGCGACGATTGTACCGCGGGCACAAACGACGTCACCGCCCGCAGATTGGTGCCGTTGAACAGCAGCGGCAGCTTGCCGCTATCAAACGCATAATAGAGCGCTGTGGTCAGAAAGCCCTCACGGTTGACCTCCCGCGATACATTCGGCACCAGCACCACCATCCACGGCGCAGCAGCGCTGACATGCTGCACCCGCTCACCCGAAACAACCGGTGCCCGATACGAAAAACAGCCATGAAGCATCCCCCGCTCAAAATCAAACAGCATCCGCTCCCGCGCTCGATCCCCAAAACCATAACTGTCAACCGTCACACGATTGACCAGCCCCGTATCACCCACCGGCGCAATCGCCAGATCAAACCACGGGCCGATCGCCTGACCGATCGCTATCGACGAGGTCGAATCAACCCGATAGGTATCAACTGTCACTGTATATTCACTCAGGCCGATCGTGTCACTCAGCGTTACTCCGGTCTCGCTTACGGCCACCCCCGGCAGCGCCGACTCAATCACACCCTCAGCGACCGCCGCATCGTCACGCATGACCACAAAGCGACAACCGGGGAAGACCAGTGACTCGGTGCCGGCCGAGAAATAAAGTCGCTCCAGCCGATACTGCAAAATCTCCGGTGTGACCGCCTCGGCCGAAACCACGCCGCACAACGCTAGCGCGCACCCTATTGTCGCACAGACCTGTCTGAATACGTGCATGAATAGCTCTCCCAATGACTTATACACATACACCCGCGCCCGGGCGACAGCAAGTTTTTTCGCCACTCGGCTGTGTCAATTCTGACACAACCAACCCCTTGTCAGCCAACGTGCTCTGACAAAACCCGCGACTGCGTGTCCGTGCTGACACGATCAACCCCCGCCCACCACCACGCATTCTCAGCTAACTCCTTGTACCGCAACACGCCGGCCGTTTGGCATCAGCCTTGCAATAAGTCCCGGCACAATCGAAACCCCGTTGAGGAAGGAGATAGCGATGAAAACCAACAAGCTTCTCACCATGTTCAGCGCCGCCATCCTGGTCGCCGGCGCCTCCCTGATCGGCTGTTCCGCCGAGGAACCCGAACAGAAACCGACCCCGATGCAGAAACTCACCCACACCATCTCCGAAACAGTCGCGGAGAGTGTGATCCAGGCGGTCAAGGCCAGGTCCGACACGACTGTCCCGACCGATGCCGTCGACACCCTGTCACCCGCCGCCGAGACCTCCACCGAGGCCTTCGCCGTGGTCGACAAAACCTCCGGCTACCCGGTCAGCGACATGGTCGTGATCGGCAGCAACCTGTACGCACTGACCGCCGATGGCCTGGTCGTCTTTGACTTCGTCGAACGCGCCCAGAAGCTGGTGCCAACCGACACCCGCCTGAGCGCCATCGCCAGTCACGCCGGCAAGTTGTATGTCGGCGGTGACGGCCTCTTCGTTGTCGAAGACTCAACGCTCAGCCCCGTCGATATCGACATCCCCGGCGAAATCACCTCGCTCGAGGGCTACAGCTATCGCCTGCTGATCGGCACCGACAACGGCCTGTACTCACGAAGCATCTTCGGCGATGAAGTCCTGCTCGAAGATCTGCCGATCTCCGCCCTCGTGTCGACCGGCGACGACGTCTGGGTCGGCACCGCCGGCGACGGCCTGTTCCAGTTTGACGGTGTCGACTTCAAGGAACGGTACCTGTCCCGGGACCCATCCCTGATGGATCGGGTGACGGCGCTCGATTACAAGTACAATCACCTGTATGTCGGTACACCGGCGGGACTGTTCATCTACGATGGCGGCCGCTGGGACCAGCTGACCGCTGAGAACGGCCTGCCCTCCGGCGACATCACCGCTATTGACGCCTCCTATTGGGTAGTGGTGATCGGCACCGATGCCGGCGCAACGTCGTACTTCGATGGCGACCTGATGCCGCTCGACAAACTAAACAATGTCGAGGTTACGTCGACCGCCCGGTACAACAAGAAGATCATCGTGGGCACCGCCAATGGCGACCTGGTCGTCAAGTCCGGCCCGGTTGTCCGCTCCCTGATCAACCGGCCCTCCGACAGCTCAGTCGATCTCTTCTCTGCGTTGAAGTAGCACTCCTCGGGGGGAGGTAACCGCACACCGACCCGGTCCCGAATCCTCCACGGGACCGGGCTCTCTTTTGCCGTCTCGATATGACACTTTATTTCTCTCTTTTTGGCGTTGACTTGTAAACAAATCAACCACACCTTTCGACCATAACTCAGCACCCACGCCCGAACCAGTTTGCGTCTGTATTCGGTCATACGAAAGTAAGGCACATGCATTATGCCATCATCGGCAACGGCGTCGCCGGTATCAACGCCGCCAATACTATCCGCAACCGTGAAGAAGCCGCCGAGATATCGATCGTCTCCTACGAAACCGATCACTTCTTCAGCCGCACCGCCCTCATGTACGTCGCCTGCGGCCAACTTTCCGAAAAATGCGTCGAGCCCTTCGAGCGCGATCACTACGAGCGCATGCGTTTCACCCGCGTCAAAGAACGCGTGAGCGCTCTCGATACCGACCGGCAATCGCTCAAGCTTGCCGGCGACCGACACCTTACCTACGACAAGCTCCTCATCGCTTCCGGCTCACTCGCGGTGCCGCCGCCCTGGCCCGGCATGGATCTCGATGGTGTCGGTCACTTTGTGACCTGGCAGGATATGCAGTGGCTGACCGAACGGTCCGGAACCGCCCGTAAGGCTGTCGTGGTAGGCGGCGGCCTCATCGGAATAGAATGCGCCGAAGTCCTTTCGCTGGGCGGTGTCGATGTCTCTTTCCTGATCCGCGAACCGTACTACTGGCCGGTAGCTCTCGATGAAAACGAAGGGACTATCGTCGCCGACCACATGCGCCGGCACGGTTGCGATGTTCGCCTCAACACCGAGGTCGAGGAGATTGTCGGCCGCGACGGCGCCGTAACCGGCGTGCACACCAAAGCAGGGGAGACAATCGACTGCGACATGGTTGTTGTTGCCATCGGTGTACGACCACAGACGGACTTCCTTAGAGACTCCGGCCTTGAGTTTGGCGAGCGTGGTGGCATCGTTGTCGATGAGTACCTCAGGACCAACCTCGACAACGTCTGGGCCGCCGGCGACTGCACCTCGGTGGTTTGGTTCAACGGCGTTCGTCGCCCCGAACAGCTCTGGTACACCAGCCGCGACCAGGGGAGAGTCGTCGGTTGTAATATGACCGGCGACAATCGCAGGTACGAACGCGGCCTCTTTTACAACTCCGCCAAGTTCTTCGAGATCGAGTACACGACTGCCGGCTATGTCAATTTCAACTTCGAGGGCGAACAATCGTGGTTCCAGCACGAACCGGGCACGTATTTCACGACACGCCTGGTCTACCTGCCCGATCGTCGCTTGATCGGCTTCAACGGTCTCGGCCGACGCTGGGACCACACCATCTTTTTGCAGTGGATCAGGGAGAAGCGCACCGTCGATTATGCCATCGACCATCTCGCCGAAGCGCTGTTCGACGAGGAATTCATGCCGACCTTCCGGGTGGTGGCAGCCCGACCGTAACAACAGGACAACGCCATGCAAGCCGGACTGCTTAAGACATACAAAAACAACGTGCAAACCCGAGGGTCATGGGCCTGGCTGCTGGCCGTCGTACTCTTTGTCTTCTACATAATAATCTACTTCACCGGCCTGCTTGACCCGGTCGCCAGAGCGATCGGCTTTCCCAGCAAATGGAATATCTACGGCACGCTGTACACGCTCGCGATCATTATCGGCGGCATCTATTTCCTGCGCCGCCACGGCAACAGCCGTTACCACCAGATTCGCACCTATTCCGTCATCTTCTTCCAGGTCGTGTTTGCCTACTCGATTCCATACATCATGGAACTGTTCAACATGCGCGGCTTCACCTTCTCGATCTTCTGGCCTCTCAAGATCGACTACTTCTACCCGTCGTACATTCTTGATTTTCCGCTGTTGCTCGTACTCTATGCCTTCCTCGGCTCCCTCGTGCTGGTGCCGCTGCTCACCTTCTTCATCGGCAAACGCTGGTACTGCAGTTGGGTGTGCGGTTGCGGCGGCCTCGCCGAAACCGCCGGCGAACCGTTCCGGCACCTGTCCGACAAGTCATCCAAAGCCTGGCGGTTCGAACAGTTCGCGATCCACGGCATCATGATCTTCGCCTTCATCGGCACCATCCTTGTCATCATCAACTGGTCGACCGGCGTATCGATCTCCGGCGAACTGACCACCGCTGCATCGGTTGACAGCCAACAGTCCAGGAGTGCGGGGGAAGAGCCCCGACTCGTGCTGTACGGCTCCACCAAACTCGCCTCGCCGTTTGACGGTAAATCGGTCTGGCGACCGGCCGATACCAGCCTGCCCGCCGATGAGATCAATCGCAAGTGGGTGGCGGTCTCTGTCGATGACCGCCGGATCGCGCCGGACATGCGCGATGACTACGTCATTGATTTCAGCGAAGGCTCCAACCTGCAGGTCGTCTCCAGTCGCCCCGGGATGGATGGTCAGATGTTCGGCACCTGGCAAACCGGCAAAACACCGAACACAGTCGAGGTCAGCTACCCGCGCTACCCGACCTTCTCAACTGTCGCCACGAAGATCCAGGGTATCTATGCCTTTGTTGTCGTCGCCCTCCTGTCCGGGATCCTCGGCGTGGGCCTGTATCCGTTGCTCGGCAGCCGCGTGTGGTGCCGGTTCTTCTGCCCGCTGGCGGCGATCATGGGGTTGATTCAGAAGTTCGGTCGCTTTCGCATCACCGTTAAGGATGACATGTGCATCTCCTGCGGCAACTGCAGCACATATTGCGAGATGGGGATCGATGTTCGCACGTACGCCCAGAACAACCAGAGCTTCAAACGGGCCGCCTGCGTCGGCTGCGGCATGTGCGCCCACATGTGCCCCCGAGGCGTGCTGAAACTGGAAAATCGCTGGGATCTCAACCCGATGAAGAACAATACCAATATCCGAACGTTTGACTTGTAGACGATCCACCAGCCACTTGTCCGGGAGTTTGCCATGCGTCTTGTCCTCTGGTCAGGAATGGTACTGCTGTTGCTGCTGAGCTGCGGCAGTGAGTCACAGTCGACCGATCGTGCCTACACCGAGGTCGACCACACCTATGCCGCGTACGCCGACCTGCTCGACCGTCATCTGCTCGGCACCCGTGTCGACTATGCCGCCCTCAAAGCCAACCGCTCCGTGCTCGACAGCCTCATAACCGATTTGGAGATGGCCGATCTCCGCGAGGCCACCCTCGAACAGAAACTCGCCTTCTACATCAACGCGTACAACCTGATCACACTGCGCTCCGTCATCGATGCCTACCCGGTCGAATCGATCAAGGATATCGATGGTGTCTTTGATGAACAGGAATGGCGGGTGTCGGGACAACTCGTCACCCTCGATGAGCTCGAGCACGAGATCATCCGCAAGCAGTTCGATGAGCCCCGTATCCATGTCGCCGTCAACTGCGCCTCGATCGGCTGTCCGCCGCTGGCGCCGGAGCCGTATCGCGCCCCGACACTCGATTCACAACTCACCGAACAGTCGGTCTTCTTTGCCGGTTCGTCCGACTACAACCGGCTTCACCCGGAGCGGGCCCGCGCGGAATTGTCGAAGATCTTCGAGTGGTTTGGCGAAGACTTCATCCCGCAATACCAGACTGATACCACCCAGGACCATCTGTCGGAGAAAGAGAATGCGAGCCTGCACTTCATCCTGCTGCAACATCCCGACAGCTCACCGAAACTGTGGGAGCCGGAATATGCCGTCTCCTATCTCGAGTACAACTGGGCCCTGAACGATACGACCCGGTAATCGTGGCGCTCGACGGATACACAATCACCACGATCATCCCGGCCCTCAACGAGGAGTTGTCACTCCCTGAAGTCCTCGCCGAGCTGCCGGCGTTTATCGATACCGTCATCGTCTGCGATAACGGCTCGACCGACCGCACCGCCGAGGTCGCCCGGGAAGGCGGGGCAGAGGTAGTCCGTGAAGAAGAGAAAGGGTATGGCGCCGCCTGCCTCAAAGCCGTCGCGGCGGCGCCGCAAGACACCAACATCCTGCTCTTTATCGATGCCGACTATTCCGACTACCCCGCCGAGGCTGAGTCAATCGTGCGACCGATCATCGATGATCGTGGCGATCTCGTTATCGGCTCACGTATGTTGACCTATCGCGACCACCGGGCTATCCCGCCGGTCGCCGCTTTCGGCAACTGGCTCACCACCAACCTGATTCGACTGATCTGGCGGCAGCGCTTCACCGATATGGGCCCCTTTCGCGCAATCCGCTTCGAAGCCTACAGGTCATTGAACATGCAGGACCGCAACTTCGGGTGGACTACCGAGATGCAGGTCAAGGCAGTGAAGCGCGGCCTGCGTTGTGTGGAAGTACCAGTCTCGTATCGAGCGCGCATTGGCACGTCGAAAATATCCGGCACTATCTCCGGAAGTATACGGGCCGGCGTGAAGTTTCTCTGGATCATCACCCGCGAGGCTCTCCGAAGATGAAACGCACAGCCATCATCATCACGCTCGCGGTGCTCTTTCTCATCGCTGCCGTCCTGATCTTCTACCCGGACTACAGCCAACCTCGCATGATCAAGTTCCTGATCCTCTCGCAGGTCATGTTTGTCCTGTCGATCGGCATCTACTGGCTCGCCCGCAAACTCGACTTCACCGGACAACATCGACGGCTCTTTCTCGTCCTCCTGTTTGCCGCCGGCCTCGCCCGCGGGATCATGCTCGTGGGCGCGGGGGACAGGTTCTACATATCCGACGACGTCTATCGCTATATCTGGGATGGCCGCGTCAACGCCGCCGGCATCAATCCATTCCTGTATGCCCCCGATGATCCCGAGCTGTCTCCGCTTCGTGAGGATACCATCTACCCGCACATCAACCATCGCTGGCTGCCGACCATCTATCCGCCGATGGCCCAGAACATCTTCCTGATCACCTATCTCATCGGTGGGCCAACCACCTTCACCTTCAAGATTGTCTCGGCCCTGTTCGAGCTCCTGACCGCCGCCGCGCTGATGGTCCTGCTGGCCCGATGGGGCGTGCGACGGTCGGCCATCCTGCTCTATCTCTTTTCGCCCCTGATTCTAATAGAGTTTTATCTCTCCGCCCATCTCGATATCCTCGCCATGCCGTTCTTCATCGCGGCACTGCTGGCGCTGCAGCGGCAACGCTCGATCCTGACCGGGATCTTCCTGGGGCTGGCCGCGATGGTCAAACTCTACGGTTTCCTCTTCGCGCCGGTGCTGTTCTTCTGGCTCACCGGAAAGGACCGGTGGCGCTTTGCCGCAGCCCTGGCCGGCGCCGTCGCCGTCTGCTACGCGCCTTACCTGCCCGGAAGCGGGGGAAACGTCCTCGGCTCGCTCGGCACCTACCTCGACCAGTGGCAGTTCAACGGTTCCATCTTCTACCTCTTCAAGTACGCCCTCGGGTTTGATTCGGCCCGCTATATCGTCGCCGCCCTGTTTGTTGCATGGCTGGCCTGGCTCATCCTGCGCCGCGTCGATATCCGCCGCAAACTCTTCGCAACCTTCGCCGGCTATCTGGTGTTGACCCCGACCTTTTTCCCGTGGTACTTCGTCTGGATCTACCCGTTTGTACTCTGGAATCGCTCCCTGCCGTTTTTGTATCTATCGGGATCGGTCCTGCTGTCGTACCACGTGCTGATCGGCCAGTATTCGATCGGAACCTGGACCCCGATCATCTGGTTAGGTCTGGTAAGCTGGCTGCCGTTCTACATCCTGCTGATCCGGGATGGCTTCAGGAATCTGCAAACACTGAGAAAATGAGTAAAGGAACACCGTGCGCGACCTCTTTCTTGTCGGCTACTTCTTCTTGCTCTTCTACATCGCATTCTACGGCGCTCATCTCTACTGGCTGATCCGCCTCTATCTCAAGCACCGCCACGAACGCTACCCGACCCCGCCACCAGCCGACAAACTGCCGGTGGTCACCGTCCAGCTGCCGATCTACAACGAACGCTACGTCGTCACCAGACTCATCCGTTCGATAACCGCCTTCGACTGGCCCAAAGACCGCCTCGAAATCCAGGTGCTCGATGATTCCGATGATGATACCTCAACCCGCGCGGCCGACGAAGTCGCCCGATGGCAGGCCGAAGGCTTCGACATCCACCACATCCGCCGCTCCCACCGCACCGGCTTCAAAGCCGGCGCTTTGGCCGATGGAATGACATCCGCACGAGGCGAGTTCGTCGCTATCTTCGACGCCGACAACGTCCCGCACCCCGACTTCCTGAATAAGACGATTCCACACTTCCAAAACGACCGGATCGGCCTCGTCCAGGCCCGCTGGTCGTTTCTCAACCGCGATGAATCACTCCTCTGTCGCGCGCAGGCGCTCTTTCTCGACTCGCACTTCTATATCGAACAGGCCGCCCGAAGCCGCGGTGGGCTCTTCATGAACTTCAACGGCACCGCCGGCGTGTGGCGCGCCGCCGCCATCACCGAGGCCGGCGGCTGGCAGTCCGACACTCTCACCGAAGACCTCGACCTCTCCTACCGCGCCCAGATGGCCGGCTGGCGCATGCGCTTCCTCGAAGACGTCGAAGTCCCCACCGAGCTGCCCTCCTCGATCCGCGCATTCAAAGCCCAGCAGTTCCGATGGACCAAGGGCGCCATCGAAACCGGACGCAAAGTCCTCGGTAAACTGATCCGATCCGACCAGCCGGTTCGCATCAAGCTGGCCTCCTGCTGGCACCTGACCCAGAAAACCATCGCTCTCGCGCTGCTCTTGCTATCGATCATGCTCGTTCCCGCGCTCTACATCCGCGCCGAGGGCGGCATGCTCAAACTGCTCCTGATCGACCTGCCCATCTTCCTGCTCGGCACCGGCTCCATGTCGCTTTTCTACAGCCTCGCCTACCGGCGATCCAAACAAGCCGGCACCGCCATAACAAATCTCGTACTGCCCGTGCTGACCTCCATCGGTATCGCCCTCTCGGTGAACAACTCCCTCGCCATCATCGCCGCCCTCACCGGTCGCCACAAGTCGTTCGTTCGCACCCCCAAGACCGGCACTACCGGCCGGCTGGCCCTGAGCCTGTCATCGGACTATCGCGTGCCCTTTGATCTCAGCGTCCGAGCCGAGCTGTTCTTTGCCTGCTATGCCTTCGGCGCCATCCTGCTGGCCATGGTCACCGGCCTGTACATGTCCGTACCCTACCTGACCACCTTCGCCGTCGGCTTCACTTTCTTCAGCTACCTGTCCCTGAGAGAGCGTTATGTCTGAACAACGAGCCACAGCCCCCATCGGCGTCGGCGTCATGGCCAAACTCCCACGCATCGGCCACGTCAAGACTCGCCTGGCGCGATCGATCGGCGACGAGGCCGCCCTGAGCGTCTACGAAGCGCTGCTCCTGCGAGCCTGTCGACTCGTCTCGAACCTCGACGCCACAACCCATCACCGTAGCCTGCATGCCACACCGCCGGACGGCGTCGCCTGGTTTCAAGCTGCCTATGGAAGTCGTTTCGATCGCATCTATCCACAGCGAGGCCGCGATCTGGGCGAGCGGATGTATCATGCACTGGAATCACTGTTGGTGGAAGAAACCTGCGGCAAGGCGATACTGATCGGCACCGACATCCCCGATATCAGCCCCGAGTCATTCACCGCCGCCGCCCGCGAACTGGAATCACACGATCTCGTGCTGGGCCCCACCGATGACGGCGGCTACTACCTGATTGGTATGCGCCGGCCCATCCGCGAACTGTTCGTCGACATCGACTGGGGCACCGTCTTTGTCTTCGACCAAACCGTCCGGGTAGTGAAAGATCTGGGTATCTCCCTGGCCCTCCTGCCGATTCTCCGTGACCTCGACAACAACGACGACTACCGGCACTTCCGCGACCGCGGTCTTATCGACTAAAAAAAGAACCGGCCGCTTCCGACCGGTTCAGTTTACTCTCAACTGCCTGCGTTCGTGCTACTGCGCGACGGCGTCGACACGAGGGGTGAGGTTCTCACCGCGACGCTCGTGCACCGGATGTGGCTGACCATCGGCCGGAATCAGATCATCCAGCCAGTACGCCTCATCATTGCGGTAAAACATCATGAAGCGGCCTTCGTCTTCCTGATAGCGGGCCCGGTGGAACTTGAGGAAGAAGAAGTCGCGGCTCATGCCGACAATCTCGATCTTCCCGAGCGCATGCGACATCACGTAGCGCGCCCGCTTGGCAAGGCCCGACACGCGCCGCTTGGCCTCCTCGAGTGTCTCGTACGCTTCAGCCATCGGCACCGCATACGGACGATTACCGGCGGTCGGACGGCACTGGAAGAAATAGTACGGCGGCACCCCGACATAGGACAGCTTGCCCATCAACTTCACCAGCGCCTCCGGCGTGTCGTTGGCGCCCCGAATGATCGGGGTCTGGTTGGTCAGCACGACCCCGGCCTTCATCAGGATATCCAACCCGAGACACGCGACGTTGGTCAGTTCCTCGACCACATCGAAGTGCGTAATGACATAAATCCGTTTCTCGCGCGTGCTGTACCGCGACAGCATCGCCGGCAACTCCGGATCATCGATAATACGATACGGATTGAACGCTGGCGTCTTCGACCCGATTCGGATTACACCGACATGATCCATCGACCGTAGCTCTCGGATGATCTCCTCCAACCGCTCTGTCGACAACGTCAGCGGATCGCCCCCGGTCAACAGGACATTGCTGATCGCCTTGTTGCCGCGGATGTACTCGAGACCCTCTTCCAGGTTGCGCGTCGTTTCCTTCTGGTTTTCCATAAACAGGCGCTTGCGGAAACAATAGCGGCAATAACTCGCACACGTTTCCACGCAGATCAGCAGCGCGGTGTGCGGATACTTGTGCTGGCAACCCGGGGCCACGTAATTCGAGCGCTCATTGGATGCATCCAGATCTCCGACCGATGACAATTCGCTGACGTCCGGTACGATGATCCGGCGAATCGGATCATCCGGATTGTCCCAGTCAATCAACGACAAGTAGTAGTCGTTAGCGCGAAACCGATAGGCTTCCGTGACCCGCGCGAGCTGACGTCGTGTCTGCTCGGGAAGGTTGCTGACCTGTTCGATATCCGATAGGTATCTGATATCACGCATGTCAACCTCCTGTCTGGCCGTTCGTGTATCACCATGTTGGGCAGCGTTATGCTGTGCTGAGTTCCGGCCGGCCTTACGATGCCGGAACGGGGTAGGGAACGGGCATGGCGTCAAACGTAGATACTATAGTATACGAACAAATCGGGCGAAACTCAATAAATATCTGCCAGAAAGTGACGATTTTAGCCCCGTTAAGTCGGCGTTCTCGATGCAGCGAGGCCTTAACATATTGTACGAAAGTTGGTTACGGCATGCCATTGACGTGTCGCCGGAAGTGGACATGCCTGAAGAAAGCAGATAATATGTACCGTCTAATACTGCGGGGTTCTGACATAACCGGTGCCCAAAGTACCTTCCGTCAGCTGACTCTGCAGCTGAACGCGCGCACCACTCGACAGACGAGAACCGGCCATATCGGGCATAATCCGCAAGACAAAAAAGAAGGCCGGTCGACTGACCGGCCCATCTGTAAGTCATGGCTGATTCCAATGCTACTTGATCAGAAGCATCTTCCGCGTTGCGGAGTAGTCTCCGGCCTCCAAACGGTAGAAGTAGACACCGCTGGAAAGCACTCGACCCGACTCATTGCGGCCGTTCCATTGCACGCGATGCATGCCCGCGGGCCAGGTTCGATCGGTCAACGTACGGACCGCCTCACCGAGCACGTTGTACACCACCACGCGCACGTGCGCGCCGGCCGGCAACGCAAACTCGATCGTGGTCGTCGGGTTGAACGGGTTCGGGTAGTTCTGTTCAAGCGCATAGCGGGTCGGCAAGCCATCCTCGTCATCAACCGAAAGCGACGGGATTACATAGACCTCGCAGCTGTCATGCGCCAGCAACGTATCCGGATCGGTTACCGTCAACTTCAACCAGGCCACACCGCCCCAGCCGTCGGTCGCCGTCAGCGTCAGAACACCGGTCTGGGTATTGTACGACTGCTCCAGCGAGTCATTGGTCGTGCTGAACGCATAGTACAACAGGGTGTCATGACTGTCATCGGTCACCAGTGGCCAGATGTCGATCGTGGCCGTGTCGTTGGCGTCGAAACCGATGCTGTCCGGCAGGTTGACAACCGGCGGCACCTCGGGAAGCGGCGAAACCGTCACCCATATCGTGTCCACTGCCTGCTCCGTTTCCGGATCGGTGACGGTCACCGCCACGAAGGTCGAGCCGGACCACTCATCGGCAGCCGACAGTGTAATCTCACCGGCTACCCCGTCCCAGGCCACGTCGAGCGAAACATGCCCGCTTTCGAACATATAGCCCAGCAGGTTGTCCGCCGTTTCCGCATCCGAGACGGCACTGTAAATGTCGACTGTAAACGTCGAGTCGGTGCGGAACGTCACGCTGTCCACCAAACCGCTGATCACCGGCGGCGTGTTTGACGCCGTGACCGTTACGATAGTGGTGTCTGACGATGATGCACCATGTTCGTCGGTGGCCGTAAAACCGAGCGTCACGGACCCTTCAAAACCGGGCTCCGCGGTCAGTACCAGGATGCCCGCAGCATTCAAGACATAGTTCAGCGAGTCGTTTGAGACGGTGAAGTCACAAACCATGTCCGTATCGCTGGTGTAGTCGTCGGTCAGGTAATCCCAGATCAGCAGGTGCGCCGTCGAGTCATTCGGCATCGACAGCGTCCCCGGCATGCCGGAAATCACCGGCGGATCGTTGGTAATCGCCGAGGTCACCAGCCAGAGCGAGTTAGCCGTAAAATTCGTGTCAAAGGTGACACCGTACTGGTTCAGCCCCAATATGGCCGAGAAATTGCTTGTGCGAGCGTCATACGTGCAAATCTCGAAGCTGTCCCCAACTGCCGGAATGAAACCGTCGATCAGATCGATATCCAGCACCCCGCCGAAACCGGCGTTGACGGTGAACATCACCTGGTCGTGCTGGGTCGTCGGGGAGAGGCCGCCGACCTCGATGTTCATCTGCGCATCGTTGCCCATGTCGAAAAAGTTCGACTGGATATTGATGCGACCTGCCGAAGTCCCCGGCTCGATATAACCGTCGTACGTCACAGTCGTCGTATACAGGTTCATCGATCCGTCACCGTAAATCCGTCCGGCGTTCGTGGTGATGAAGTCACCGCCGTCGACCGTCATCGTCTGCATGTTCTGCAGCCGAATCTGGCCCGAGTTCGTCAGGCTGCCGGCGCCCAGCGTGAACGTCATGCCGGCCGACCGGACATCCAGGTTGGCGCTGTTGGTATGCGACGCGCCCGACTTGTTCACCTCGAGCTCGATGTTGTTGGTGTATATCAGCCCCTGGTTGTTCAGCGCTGCGGTCAGGTAGCGAGTGCCTCCGGTCGAGCTGCCCTTATCGGCAACAATGACGCCCGTGCCCTGGTTGGTCACGGTTCCGGAGTTGGCGGCCACCGTCGCCGTCGTGACACCATCGGCCACCTCCGATGTCAACAGGATCGCACCATGGTTGTTGAAACCGCTGGCGGTCGTGAAAGTAGCCGAACTGCCCGACTTGCCGACCACCCATAGGGTATCATACGGGTTGTTGACGAAAATCCCGTTGATCGTATTGACACTGTTGGCAACCAGGCTGCTGTCGTTGATCAGGTTGTGTCCCAGCGTACAGCCGGAGAGCGTGATGCTACCGTCATTCTCGAGGTTGCCCACGCCCGCGCCCTGTACCGACGTCAGGCTCATCTCGCCGGTGTTGGTGAGGTTCGCATCGAGAATCAACTTCGTCGAACTGAAGTTGAGTACACCGGCATTGGTAACGGCAGCGGTTACCTGGACGGTGTCGCCGTCGTTACGCACGTCACCAGTGCCGCTGATCGTACCACCGTCGAACCGGCTGTGATCACCGTTGAGCCAGCAGTAGGCGCCCGATGCAACCGCAATGTCACCGTCGCTGATGAGACTGTTTTCGATATACAGGTTGCCACTGACAACATCGATCGTCCCGTGATTCTCCTGCGTCACCGTCCCGTGGCTCAGGTAGGTCGCCGGGCCGTCAACGGTAATTGTGCCGTTGTTGATACAGAGCGCTGAAATGTTGCGATGCGCGACCGGTGCGCCGGTGCCCACCACCGCAGAAATAACACCATCGGCCGCGTTGATCAGCGTATCCGATGAATTCTGCATCGTCACGGTCGCTTCATTCCAGTCCGACTGCGTCAGCTCGATCTCGCCGTGGTTAGTCGTCGTATGGTGGAACCGGAAGATGCAGTTGCTCTGATTGTCACCCTCAACCACGATCTTCGAGCCCGGCTCCGATGTAAACGGCTCCGTGAAGTCCGCTGTAATCGTCGCGTGAATAACTCCCGCGTTGATGCACTCCACCTCGACATCGGCATTCACCATCGTCAGCGAGTCCCGGTTGTACAGCGGCGCGTCACCAAGCAGGTTGTTGGTGTGCAGCGAAAGCGTGCCGTCGTTGAAAAGCGTGTCCATCAGGTACAGGTTCGAGCTCATCCCCGACACCGTAATCGTTCCCGCATTGGTGAACTTGTCGGTGATATACGCCATGTCGTTGCTGAAATTCATCGTCCCGTTGTTGGTCACGCCGGCCGGATCGATCCAGCAACTGTCGGCGCCGAATCCCACCGATGCCCCGGCATCGACCGTAATCGTCCCGTTATTGTGGAACGTCGATCCGGATCCCATGCTCAGGTGGCCGCCCTGCGCGTACAGCGTCCCGTCATTGACGTGCGTCGTCCCCGACGAGTACACACTCAGCCCCGTCGACACCGCCGTCACCGTTCCCGAGTTGTGCAACTCGGCCGAGACATAGCGCGTGCTGGTGCTGTTGAAACTCACGCCCAGCAGCCCGTTGATATCACCGGTCGCCTCGTTGACCAGCGGTTCGTTCGGCACCCGCAGGTACGCCGTCGTGGCGGTCGGCGGCCAGTCCGAGGTCAGGTCAATCGCACCCCGGTTGGTAAACGTCCCATCGACCGTCAGATCGCCGTTGCCCGACGAGGTCCCTTCGATCGTCAACGTCCCGGTCGCCTCGTTGACAAACGACCGCGTGAACTGACAGCCGCGCTGAACCAGCATCGTCCCGGTGTTGACGACATTCAGTTCGATGTCGCTGTTGACACACTCGACATGCCCGGCGTTGCTGAGATCGTTGTCGCCACCGGTAGGCACCGTCGAGCTCGACAGGTTCAGCACACCGTTCGCGTTAACCGTCAGCGGCCCGTTGACGGTCAGCGCCGCCGAACTGCCGCTCAGAATCTGCGTGCCGCTGGCCGCGCCAAGCTCGAGCGCAGCCACCGTTGGGTCGATATCGAGCGTCACGGTATACGTGCCGTCGAGAATAATCTGCGCCGTATCACCGGCGCCCGGCGCCGTGCCGGAACTCCAGTTGGTGCCGGTACTCCAGTTACCGCCGCCGGCGTTGGTCCAGCTGATCTGATCCGCCTGCGCAGCCGCAGCCATCAAGACCACCGCCAGTACGAGGCTCCAAATGCTTCGGGAATAGGTAGAAAGACGCACGGTCCCCTCCAGTGTAGATCGTGTAGCATGTTGTCTTCTTATATGGTATCTTTATCGACCTCCCGCGTCGAATCTTGACACACCCCACCCCCAATTGCGGCCTCGTACGTCCTCTGGTCGCCTATCCGGAAGCCCCCATCGCACCGCCCGACCGGCCCGGAGAATTCACTTTGATCGACCGCCTTCGCGCACTATTCTCCGCCAATGTCGAGACCTGCCGACAAACCACCGATCCCCGCCATGGCCACCCTCGTGCTCGGGGCCGTGATGATTTCCTTTGCTCCGATCTTTGTCAAACTGGTCGGTCAGGAAGCCCTCGGGCCGACCGCTATCGCTTTCTGGCGCAACCTGTTCGGCGGGATTACCCTGATGCTGCTGACCCTGGTGTCGGGCCGAAGCCTGATTCTGCCCAAAACCCTCTGGCGCTTCGCCCTGCTCGCCGGCTTCGTCTTTTTCCTCGACCTCTTCGTCTGGCACAAGTCGATCATCTACACCGGCGCCGGCATGGCGACCATCCTCGGCAACACCCAGGTCTTCGCCACCTCGGTATTGGGCGTGGTGCTGTTTCGCGAAAAACTGACCCTCCGCTTCATCATCGCCGCCTTCTCCGCCATGGGCGGCGTGGTCCTGCTGGTCGGGGTCGGGGGAGAGGTCGAGTTCTCCACGACCTACCTGAAAGGCGTCGGCTTCGGCCTGCTCACCGGCGTCGCCTACGCCAGCTATCTCATCACACTCAAGACCGCCTCGCGCCAGCCCGATCGGCTCGACCCGGTCGTCTTCATGACCTGGACCTCGTTTTTCTCGGCCTTCTTTCTCGGCATCACCGGGCTGCTCGAACCGGACCCGTTTATCCCGCCGACCCTCGGTGATTTCGGTATCGTACTCGCCCTCGGCGTAACCGTCCAGGCGCTGGCCTGGATCGTCATCATGCGCTCGCTGGCCCTGCTCGAGGCCTCCCGCACCGGCCTGGTGCTGCTCCTCCAGCCGACCCTCGCAACGGTCTGGGGCATGCTCTTTTTCGCCGAGGAGATGGGCCCAACGCAATTGGTCGGCGCCGCGATTACTCTGGCGGCGATCTATGTCGGCTCGCTGAGAGCAGCCAAATTCGGCGCCGCCGCACCGGTCGATTGACCATGACACGCCCTTCCGGGCTGTAAGCCGAATCGTCTGAAAGCCCGATTGCCGAATACCGTAGGTCCGAACTCCTGCAGTTCGGACAACTGCCGGATTGACCCCCGAAACTCACAGCTGCTACCACTGTTTCACGGATATGTGTCGTATGTCCCGACATATCGACCACACGCACAATCCGGGCCCGACCTCATGACCCGAACCACCCTGCTTCTCAGCGTCGGCTTCGTCCTTCTGTGGAACTCCGGCTTCATCGGGGGCGAGTACGGACTGGACTTCACTGGGCCCTTCACGCTGCTCTTCTGGCGATACCTCGCCCTGACTTCCGTGATCTTCATCTACCTGCTGGTGACCCGACGCCTGCGATGGACCGGCTGGCCGAGCGCCGCCCCCAACATGCTGGTTGGTGTGCTGGCCCATGGCGTCTGGCTGGGCTGCGTCCTGCTCGCCCTCGACCGCGCCGTGCCGGCCGGCGTCGTCGCCCTCGTGGTTGCCCTGCAGCCGATGGCCACCGGGGCGTTCTCGGGACTGGTGACCGGCGAGCGAACCCCGCCCCTCCGGTGGCTGGGACTGATCATCGGTTTTGCCGGCGTCACGATTGTCGTGCTCAGCCGCATGGACTTTGGCAGCTACCGCTCGGTCTTCGGCTATCTCGTGCCGCTCGGATCGGTCGTGGCGATCACCGCCGCGAGCCTGATTCAGCGGCGGATGGAGGTAACCAGGGCCGCCGCCAAACTGCCGCTCGACCTGGCC
>WJMS01000164.1 GCA_014727815.1 candidate division GN15 bacterium | reverse complement strand
CTCCTTGCCGTTCTTGAGCGGTCGTTTGCGATTGTGGATGTCCGACGGACCATCGAGCGTGACCTGCAGTTGGTTGATCTTCAGCCCGGCCAATCGATCGGCAGTTTCCCGACTCAGCAAGTAGCCGTTGGAGATCATCGATGCACTGTATGAGAGATTGTGCGCGGCACAGAGCCCGCGAAAGCTCGCCGTCAACTCGTCGATTAGATCCATCGCCAGCAGCGGCTCGCCGCCGTACCAGCAGATATCGAGCGACTCCAGGCGGGGCGCTCGTTCGCGCACAAAGTCGATCAGCGCCTGGCGTACCTCCTCGCTCATGCGGCCGCGCTTGTCGCCCTCGAAACAGTACGCACAGGCCATGTTACAGGCCATGGTCGGGGCGATCACGAGACCGAGAGAGCTTTCATCGAAACGCGCCCGTCGATGCAGAAACTTGAGCTCTTCGCGCTCGTCGACCGAATCGTCGTACACGAACCGACCGTACGCCAGCTGCTCGAGCAGGGCTTGCTCCTCCGGCGTGAACACCGGTGATGAGCCGTTACTCAATTTGCCCGCAAGAACACGTACGGCCGCGTAGTTCTCTTCGGTCAGCACCGCGACGGCGCCACTGCGCGCATTGTACGCGATATGAGAATCATCGTGCCCGGACTGAAAGTGGTTATATCGGGACAGCTTGTACATAGTTACACAACCGGTTTGCTTTCGTCCTTTGTGTCAGCGGTCCGGGAGAGAAAAACCCTTCTCCCCCGGACGCAGCTTGTCCGGTCATGCGCTGCGCCGACCCGTTCGTACCCTCCGCAAATCTCCATTTGCAGGCGACTCGTCGATGATACAAGGGCCCTGTCATCGAGAGGCGCTGATGAAAGTCTGATTTGTCTCAACCATAGGTCTCATGTGGCAACAGCGTCAACCGGAAGAGATGATCGCACCAGCATGCGATCTGTAGTACTCACCGAACAGATCGTGCCCCAGTCTGCAGCCTGGCTCCCGAGCGGCCCGGTGCTTCAAGTAGTCAGCACATCAAATCGGCGGGAACGGTACGCCGTACAGCGGGTACACGACACCCTTGCACCGCCGGGAGCAGTAGAATGTGCATACCTGGCTGGTCACGTCTTTGGGGTCAATCAAGTAGATCACTCGTCTTTCACCTCCTTTCAGGATCTTGGCGAGGGTTCAGGGGTAGTGCGCTCCGCAGATGACTCATTAACCTTGCCGGCCAAACAGCGGCCCATACATCACAAACGAGTTCACGCGGACGCAACGGACATGATTATCTGTAGAAGTATCAGGTTCCCTCCCCCTCTCGACACGACACCCTTACCAGACTGTTTGGTGCTTTGAATAGCCGATGCAGACTGTCTCGTTGTCGCGCAAAGCACTGATAGAGAAACACCGACCGAACTCGTGTCCCCAACTCACGAGCTGAAATCACTATAAAATTCGTAGACTATCTTGTCAAGTTAATTCTTGTCACACGTGATCAGAAGTCGTGCGTCACACGCCCCATGCGGGCACGAAGAAGTTGCGGCCTATGAAGTTCACTTGGATTGACTTCTTGGGCGTCGCCCGCTACCGGTCACGGCGCTTGGTAGTCGTGTCGGGCGGTGTGCGTACGCTGGTGATGTTCGACAACCGCGACCAGTTGCCCGCCTCGTCGGCGACCTTGACTCCGAAATAGTAGAGGGTGTCGGGCAGAAGGTTGAGATGCACGGACAGCGACTCGGCGCTGCCGCTCGTCGCGGGCGCCGGAAGGTCACTGACCGGCGCTGTGCTCGCCCAGGCAGTGTGCAGGTTGGTCGAGTCCAGACTATAGCGCAGGTCGTATTGATCGGCCGTCCCGACCTGATTGTCATCGCCGACCGCCGTCCAGGTAAACGTCACCAACACACCGTCCTCCGGGTCAGGTGGTGTAATCCGCCCTTCGCCACCACTGTCGGAGCCACACGCGAACATGACCTGACTGACCAGGAGTATGAACAGGCCCGGTAACGCAACGGGAGTTACAAGTAGGCGGTGGAGATGTCGATAGACCATATCTGCCATGAGTAACGCCTGAGCACGGCTGATGCAAGTTGAAACACCGACAATGCCGGAGAAAACGACCGCCCCGCGTTACGGGACGGTCGCTCGGATCAAAGAAGAACCGCCGTCATAACCGGCATCAGCAACCGGGCAGACAGGCGGCCGGAGCGGGACCACCCAGGAAAAGGGCGTTCACCAGGTAAATCACGTCGGGCAAGTCGATATTGCAACCGGCATCGCCGTTGACGTTCGCGGCCGCCGGACACGGCGGCGCCGGACCACCCAAAAAGAGGGCGTTGACCAGGTAGATCACATCAGGCAGGTCGACGTTGCCGCCCGGGTCATCGTTGACATTACCGGTCGTACCGACACAACAGCCCGAACCACCGGAACCGAAATCCTGCCAGAAGCCCTGGTTGATGCCATAGCTCGTAGAGCTTGCCTGGCCGACTGCGGCCTGCCCGACCGTTCCGGAAAGCTGAAAACTGGTCGAAGCGGCACTGCCGCCGCCGGACCCGATCACCCACCAGTTGATCTCCTCCCCGACCTGCGGCGCCTGTGCACGCTCAGTCGATCGATCCGTCGACTGACCGGACTCCGTAGCGGCGTCCGCACCAGGCGCGATGGCCGTTGTCTGAGATGACGGTGCTTCACCCGAAGCCTCCCGTTTGCTCTCGTCAACTTGCCGTTCCTTATCTGCTTTCCGTTCCTCCGGCAACCGCTCCTTGGCGGACACGGTTGCAATCGTCACGGCAATAACCACCAGTAAGATGGTGATATGCTTGAGGTGTCTCATAGCGCTGGATTCTCCCGTATATCGTTTTGGTAGGTAGTCGATTACTCACCCGTCTGCATGTCCGATGGGACAACATCGTATCGAACTCTGTCGTCGGCCCTGTTCTGTATCTTGAGCGGCACCGACATTTCCAGCTCGCTCGGTGCGAATGTCGCGTTGAAACGTATCTGATTCCAGATGAACAGCTCCCAGGACGGATTCGACGTATTCCCATTCAGCCAGAATGTGTATAAACCGGCCGACGGGATGTCAATCACCCGCGCAATCGCAAAGTACTTCGTGACACTCGAGATGCTCACGTTGTCTGCATCCTGAAACCAGATCGACTTGTACGTGTCATCACAGCTCGCATCATCGTCAGGATCATCACATAAGCCCAGATACAGATAGCTGGTGACACTGTTCGACGACGTAGCATCGGCATTAAGGTACACCTGTCCGGTAGCCATCAATCGCAACTTGCCCGGCCCGGGTACCGAAACGGTCACGCCGTACAGCGATACCGGGTCGGTGCTGGTGGTGCTGGCGTTGCCGGGAAACGGTACCAGTTCTCCGATCGCCGTTGCTGCTCCGGGTGCAAGTTTAACGGCGGTTACCGAGGAGTCCTGAAGAGCACCTGTCCCCACGCCATCGGTCCCGACAAACCCCGCAACCTCGGCGCTGTCGGCGCGAAGCGCATGGAACGCGTAGGGGGTGCTTGTCAATTTCGTCCGCGGCGACATCTCCGGCTCGGCGCCGACCGTAATTCCCAGGTAGCGGGTCGTGTCGATCGACTGCGGCACCCCGCCGAACAGATCATCCGGCAACGGGTTCATCGGCGGCGCCCCCAGCGAGACACTGAACAATCCCGACGTCGTGGTCACCGTAACGATACCGGAATACCACAACTGCGTGCCGCCCACCGGCGCGTCGTATATCCGGAACTCCATCTGCCGGGCGCCATCCGACACCGGGGCGCCCCCCGCATCAGTCAAGCGACCCTGGTAATCGATCGCGTACGGTATCTCGGCCGACGCCGCCAGCGGTAAACTGAATGCTGCTATCAGGAGGAGTAGAATCTGTTTGCTCATAGCTCGAACCCCACTATGCTTGAGAGATTGTTGTCATTCTACCGATTTTCGAGATTATCCAGCCGCGCTTCCATTTCGGTCAGGCGCGACTCGAGTTGCTGCCTTTGCCGGGCCAGTTCCGCCTGCAAACGAGCTTCATGCTCCTCCACCGTGATAGTGTGCACTTCCGAGCGCGGCGCACGAAGCCCTTCCGGATCATCAGGACTGTCATATCCCGCCACCGCCGGGCGCTTGGTAAACTCAACATCACCATAGCTGGTCGGGAAGAACATTGCCGATATATGCACCCGGCTGAAGTTCGCGTCCGCGCCCGAGCCCCCCGAGGAGAGATCGCACGCCACAATGTACTTGTTGGTCGAAAAGGCGGTCACCGTATCCATCATCATCAACGAGAAACTCCGGTAATAGCTGCCCGAGGGCAAAGCTCCCGTGATGCTGGCGAAAAAGAAATTGTCGAAATCGAGCAGCCCATCATCCGACACCCACACGCGCCCGTTGGTCGCAGTGCCGGTGGTATGATCGACATCAACATAGCCGCTGACCATAACCAGGACATAGCCGTTGGACGGAACGATGACTTCGACCGAATCGATCAACTCGTCCGTCCCCGTGCTCGCGGTCACCGGACCGAACGTAAACCGGTGCGCCACACCCGGCTCATCGTGTATCTCACGCGAGTCGATGGCGCTGTCCGGCATCGTCACCCGGCCATTGCCGGGAATCCCCGTGAGCATGTCGAAGGCGAGTTCCAGCCCACCGGTCTGATCGTGCATGAACAACCGGGAACCGTCGCCGCCGATCATCTCGATCCCCGGCGTGTACGGACCATCCTCCTGCGTAGCGTACAACTCCAGGTGTGAGACGAACGAATTGTTGGTGGCCTCCAGATTCACCCGCTCGTCCGCAGCCGGCGCCTCGTACAGCTTGAGGTGACCGGCGTTGATACTGTCATAACCGAGATTTGCCGTGCGGTCCCCGTTGTCGTCGTACAAGATGATCTCGTTGGTCGACGGTTCTATTTCCACGACGACTTCCGGGCCGTTGCGCCACGCCGACCGGGCATCGTCATGAAACAAATCACCCGTCATCGTATCGCCCGATTCCAGCACATACTGCGCGTGATCATCGTCCCCCAGCCCCGACAGCGAACCGTGGTCGCTGACGGCATTGCCGGAAGCAAGAGCGTACGGCACGGCCCTCAAGCGAGTCCGCGGGGACAACTCCGGGTCGGCCCCAACCGTGATGCCCAGCCAGAGCGAAGTATCGTTGAACAACCCGGACGGGAACGCCGGCATCGGCGACTGGCCGAGCGCTGCGGAAAACAGGCCGTCGGCCGTGGTCACCGACACCGTCCCGCTGTTCCACACCACATCACCCGGCGCGGTCGATGTCGGCGAATTCCATATGATAAAGCGAACATTGGTCGGGCCGTCCGCAACCGGATTGCCCGAGGCATCGGTCAGCCGACCCTGGTAGGTAAACGAATTCGGCGCTGCAGCCGATGCGATCGTGGCAAACCCCATCAGGCAGCAAGCGACCAGCGCGACCGTTCTCAGTCGAGTGGTGGCCATAGCTTTCACTCCTTTGTTGGCGATGACTGTTCTTCCCCGGTGTAAAGCTGCGGCGACTACACCGCACCAGGGCTGGACGGCACGCACGAGCAGGGTGCTACCGGTAAGGATGGATAGGAGCACGATGTGGATGCGGTGGTGACGGGCGGTGCCGGTCATGCCCCGACGGCACGCTGCGCGCGTTACCTGATGTAGCCGTCAACGTGTTGGTTGTGATTGAATGTGGCTCAAGGGAAACATATTGCAGAGGCGCGCCAAAAGCAAGTAAAATGTGTCGATTTAGTCCATGTCGGCAACGTCAACACCCCGCCACAACAGCCCGGCGGGCGAACAACTACCCGAATGTGGCCAAGAGAATCCCCGCCGCCACCGCCGAGCCGATCACCCCCGCCACGTTCGGCGCCATCGCATGCATGATCAGGAAATTGCGCGGATCCTCCTGCGCTCCGACCATCTGACACACCCGGGCCGAATCGGGCACCGCCGAGACACCGGCTGCGCCGATAATCGGGTTGATCTTCTTTTTGGTCAGCAGGTTCATCAGTTTGGCGAACAGGATGCCACAGGCAGTGGCGACCGCAAAAGCGCTTGCCCCAAGCACAAAAATCTTGATCGAGGCCGGTGTCAGAAACCGACTGGCATCGGTCGAGGCCCCAACCGTGAAGCCGAGCAGGATCGTGATGATATCGATAAAGGCCGTGCGGGCTGTCTGGGCCAGTCGCTCGGTCACCCCCGACTCCTTCAGCAGGTTGCCGAAAAACAGAAAGCCGAGCAGGTTGAGCGAACCGGGTGCGATAAAGCCGGTGATCAGAAAAGCGATGATCGGGAAGAGTATGCGAAGCCGCTTGCTCACCGGCTTGGCCGGCTCCATCCGAATCAACCGCTCCTTCTTCGAGGTCAGCAGCTTGATGATCGGTGGCTGGATCACCGGCACCAGGGCCATGTATGAATAGGCCGAGACGGCAATCGCCCCCAGCAGCTCGGGGGCCAGTTTCGATGACAGGAAGATCGCGGTCGGACCATCAGCCCCGCCGATAATGCCGATCGCCGCGGCATCGGTAAAACTGAACCCGAGCGCTACCGAGCCGAGAAAAGTCAGGAAGATACCCGCCTGCGCCGCTGCCCCGAGCAGCACCAGCCGCGGGCTCGCCAGCAGGCTGGAGAAATCGGTCATGGCGCCAATCCCCAAAAAGATCAGCGGCGGATACCAGCCCTGCGTCACGCCCTTGTAGAGGATCGAGAGGACACTGCCCTCCTCGTAGATGCCGATATTCATCCCCCATTGCAGCGGGATGTTGCCGACCAGGATACCAAACCCGATCGGCACCAGCAGCAGCGGCTCGTAGTCCTTGGTTATGGCGAGATAGATGAAAATCGCGCCGACCACCAGCATGACGAGATTGCCGATGGTGAAATTGAAAAACGCGCCGGTGTGCAGGAACTGGAGAAGAGTTTCCATAAAACGCTCGGTGCGACCGGAAAGTCGCTATTCGAACTCCACCAGCATCTGGTTTTCGCGGACCGAATCGCCGACCGCAACCGGAATGTTCTTCACCTTGCCGTCGGTCGGAGCGGCAATCGATGTCTTCATCTTCATCGCTTCGATCACCAGCAGAATCTGCCCGTTGCTAACCGAATCGCCCGGCTTGCACTTGATCTCGACCACCGTTCCGGCGATCGGCGACGCGACGCCGCCCTCTCCCGAGGACGTCTTGGTCGGCGCGGCCGCCTTGGTCGGGGCGGGTCCGCCGGATGGCGCCGCCTGGGCGCGCGGCCGGGTCGGCGGCGGTGCCGTTGGGAAGCCCTCGCCGGCATCGAGCACCTCGACTTCGACCTCGTAGGCGACCCCGTGTACCGTTATCTTCAACTTCACGTCTACGCTCCTGAGCCTGACGGGCGGAGGACTCGCTCGGCCCGCATATCACTAATCTACCATTATCGTTTCTTCGGCACCACGTGTGAACCGTGCAAAATCGCCCGGCCCTGAACCGACCAGGTGCCCTGCTGCGACGTGCGCGGCATCAACCGACGCACCCGACGAATATGAAAACGCCCCTGGATCATGGTCGCACACGCCGCCGCAATCAACACCAGGGTCGTCGTGTCGATCGTCGGATCCCGTTCGAATGCCGCGGCATCATCCCGTTCTTCCTTTTCGCGCCAGCGAACATCGGCCGTACGAATCAACGTCACGGCGCCGGTGATGATCGCCAGCACCAGAAAGACAATCGAAATGCCGATCACGGCAAACTCGAGACTGAATTGAATCGACTCGCTCACCAGATACACCCTACAGCGGAATCAGCCCATGCTTCTTCTGCGGCCGCAGTTCACGTTTCGCCTTGAGCACCTCGAGCGCCTGGGCCAGGTACGGCCGGGTCTCGGCCGGCTCGAGAATCTCATCCACCAACCCATGCCCGGCAGCCACGTACGGGTTGGCAAACATCTCCTTGTATTCCTCGATCTTCGCCTGCCGGGCCGCGTCGGGATCCTCTGCGTCACCGATCTCCTTGCGATACAGCACGCCCACGGCACCCTCGGCGCCCATGACGGCGATCTCCGCCGACGGCCACGCCACCAGGGTGTCGGCGCCCATGCTCTTGGCGCACATGGCCAGGTAGGCCCCGCCGTACGCCTTGCGAATAACCAGGGTCAGTTTCGGCACCGTGGCAGCGGCATAAGCGAAGAGCATCTTGGCGCCATGCCGGATAATGCCGCCGTACTCCTGCTGCACACCGGGCATGAAACCCGGCACGTCAACAAAGGTCAGAATAGGAATATTAAAGGCATTGCAAAAACGAATGAAGCGCGAAGCCTTGTCCGAGGAATCGATATCGAGCACTCCCGCCTTATGCATCGGCTGATTCGCCACCACCCCCACCGTGTAACCGGCCAGGCGACCGAACCCGACAATAATGTTCGGCGCGAAATGCTCCTGCACTTCCATGAAATCACCCTGATCCAGCACCCGCCCGATCACCTCGTGCATGTCGTACGGATCCGACGGATCCTCGGGGACAAGTGTATTCATCGATGGGTCCGGATACAGTTCTTCGTCGTGTAGATCGGGACGGAACGGCGGGTCTTCAGTATTGTTGCTCGGCAGAAACGACAGCAAGCGACGGGTGATGCCGATAGCATCGTCATCGCTCTCGGCGATGAAATGGACGACTCCCGAGTAGTAGGCCGTGCTCTCCACCCCGCCGAGTTGCTCGGCCGTGATCTCCTCACCCGTCACCTGCTTGATCACCAGCGGCCCGGTGATATACATCTGCCCCTCATGCCGCACCTGGATGATGAAATCGGTCAGGGCCGGCGAATACGCCGCGCCACCGGCACACGGCCCGGCGATGATACTGATCTGCGGGACCACTCCCGACAGGAGCACGTTGCGATAGAAAATCAGGCCGTAGCCGGACAACGAATCAACCCCTTCCTGGATCCGGGCGCCGCCGCTGTCGTTGATCATCACAAACGGATCGCCGGTCTTCAGCGCCGCATCCATCGCCTCGCGGATCTTACGCCCGGTCATCTCACCGACCGAACCGCCGGCCACCGTGAAATCCTGGCTGGCCACATAGACCGGGCGGCCATCGCAGATACCATGCCCGGTCACCACCCCCTCACCGGGGAACTCCTTGCTGGCCATGCCGAACGAGGTACAGCGGTGCTTGACCCAGAGCAGCGACTCGCGAAACGTCCCCGGCTCGAACAACAGGTCGATCCGTTCCCGGGCGGTCAGCTTGCCCAGTTCATGCTGCTTCTCGACTCGCTTGGGACCGCCGCCCTGCGCGAGTTGCTCTCGTTTCTTGCGAAGCTTGTCTATCTTGGAGTCGGCCATACTCAGCACCCTGTTTGTAGTCGTGTCACCTGTAAGCCCGGTTTACCGGGGCGGAAACAGTTATGACGATAGTGGTTCCGCCGCACCGATCAAAGAGGTTTTTTCATTTTTCGGCAGCCCAAAAATAGACCGGTAGACTCCAGTTGCCCGGCGTCGTCAGCGCCCTCGACCACCGCGGTAAGCTTCCCAACCGACATGACCGATACTACTAGCAGACACGCAGTTTGATACCGTTTACGCTCAGGGGTATTTTGCTATGGAAGCACTCGCTCCGTACCTGATCGCCGGCGCCGCCGGCCTGATCATATTTGCCGCCATGCTCACCGTCCGCCGAAGCCGCGAGAAGATGGAAATGAAACTGCAGCAGGCGGGCTTCTTCCGGATGCCACAGCTCGATCCGGAACTCAAAAAACGAGTCGAGCGCCTCATCTCGCAGCGCCACCGGAAAGTCTTTATGTCTCGGATGTACCGGTACAGCGGTTCGAATGCCGAAATCTATCTCGCCGATCCGAACAGCTCCACCGTCAACGACGAACGGATCGCTGTCCGCTCCTCCAACATCAACCTGCCCCGTCTCCTGCTCTTTCCGAAACTTCCCTTCGGCGGCAAGCTCGTTGGCGCGCTGATGAAGCTCGGTGAATCGGCGATCAGCGACGGCCTGCCGCGTGTCGACATGAGCGCCTTCCCTGAATTCGACAAGCGCTACATGCTCTTCGGCGAAGACCCCGCCGCCGTCCGGGACTACTTCACCGATCAGCTCGTAGATGCGCTTACTCGACATGAACAGGTCTTTCGGATCAACGGCGAACGTGACCTGTTTCTCTTCCAGGCGTTCCGATTCAGCGGGGACATGCAAAACGTCGGGAAGCTCACCCGTGGCGAGGGTACCAACTGGCGCGAGGTCGCGGCACAGGCCGATGAGATAACCAGTCTCCTGGCAACAACCCGGCAAGAGGCCGCTGCATCCGGCGGCTGGGCACGCTGATTCACGAGTTAAAAAACCGCCGGGACAGGCTCTGCAAGAGCGTTGTCCCGACGGCCGGGGGTCTCGGACAGGTTTCAGACTGTCGAGATTACTTCAGCAACCCGCGAAAATCGAGCGGACCTTCACCCGGATTCTGAATCCAGCCCATGGCGCAGCGCTTGTTCACGGAGCCCTTGTCGCGCCAGAAGAAATCCGCCGAGCTTGATTCGGCAAACACCATCGCAGCGTTGGTGGCATTACCGTCGGACATGCTCCAGAACAGCGAGTCGCCGCGCATGGTCGGGTTGGTGATCTGCGTCCCGGCGTAGTACACCTCGCCGTTCGAGCGGATGTCCATCTCGATATTGTAGCGCCAGGCGCCACTGGCGCCGCCCCAGCGATGGTTGGTCGAGTAGACGCCTTCCATCCGGTCGATCGGGCCGGTCGCCTGCGGCGTCGAGCTGACCGGGTCACTGTCGTCACTGCAGGATACACAAACCATGGTAAGCATGGCCACGCCCAGGATCAGGGCCAGGTTCGAAATGCTGCGGTAATTGCGAGTCATGATTTACTCCTTCGGTTATTGACTTACTGGGTCTCTGTTATCGTCTCTGCCCAGTACGCGCAACAATCGCGAAAAAGCGATCATGCCAGCCGGTCATCGGCCCGGAATTGCTCGATCGGCAAGCTAAGTCGTTGGGGGAAACTGCCCTTCGGTCGGGGTCGGAATCGTCGGCTGGACTGGCTGAGGCGCCTGCTCACTGTACGCCTCGTAGACGAACCGCGGCCGCGGCCTGGCGAACGTATTGGCCACCCGCTCCGATTTCAGCATGTACGGAATCCAGATTACCGCCCCGCCAACCGCCCGGGCAATCTCACGAAACCCATCCGGATCGGCCATTTCAGCAACCATCGGAATCGAGCGCGCCAACAGATGGTCGCTGATCACGAACAGCAGGTTGCCGGCCAGAAAGGCAATGTACAGTTTGGGAAACAGATGGTGTTTGTTGAGCATGAAGACCAGTAACACAATCGCCGCCAAACCCAACAGGAGATTGCCGACCATCTCGTAAATCAAAACAGGCGCCCAGTTCGGGTGGTAGGCCTCTGACCCGGGCGTGGTCAACAGCTCCCAGATACCCTCGGTGAAAATGGGAATGTACTCATCGGTAAGGCTGACCAGAATCAGGATCGGCGAAATACACAGGCTGAGCAGCGGCAGAAGCAACCATCCCCCGATACCCTTCGGCTCGTTCCCAATCGACTCCATAACTGCTCCCTGGCGAAGATTGTGTGGCTATGGCCGAGGTGGTGCGGGGAGTCTCGAACGTACCCCGCTCGGCCCATCTTTACCAATATCGGCTATCGGCATATGGACAATTAGCGCGGAATCGGTCGGACAGCATCACCCGAACAGCCGCTCCCGGGCCGCCTCGGCCAGCGCCTCGACGGCCGGATGACCAAAGCGGCGCTCCGCCGACACAGCGTAAAACCGCTCGACAATACCCTCCATCGGCCCCAGCGAACGCACATGGTACTGCCGGATGACCTCGTCTGCGATCACCGATGGCGCCACAAACATCCCCGCCCCCTTTTGGGCAAACACCTTCAGCAGCGCACTATCCTCGAATTCAGCGACAACATCCGGACGGACCCGGTGCCGCTCGAACCACTGCTCCAGCAAGTGCCGCAGACTCGACTCATACGTCGGCAGCAAAAACGGCGCCCCCTGAAGCGACCCCGGCAGCGCAGTGCCACACCGGTCGGCCAACTCCTCCGTGGCGAACAACTCCACGCCACATTCACCCAGCAGATGATTGTAGGCGCGAATCCCGCTGTCAGCCGTCACCGGCATGTCGGTCAGGACCACGTCCAGGCGATGTTGCGCCAGTTCGGACAAGAGAGACTGATGCGCGCCCTCACGGCAGATGAGACGAATACGATTGTCCAGTGTCTCCAGCGGCGCCAGCAACTTCCAGCTCACCAGCTTCGGCAGCACCTGGGTCACCCCGACCTCCAAACGCTGCGGTTTGTCCGTCAGGCGGCCTGCGAGAGTGTCTTGAAGGTCCCGCCCTAGCGAGAAGATCTCCTCGGCAAACCGAAAGGCCACCCGACCGGCTTCGCTCAAATCCAGCCGCCGACCGGCACGGACAAACAGCTTCTGCCCGAGCGACTCCTCCAGCTGATGCACCTGGTTGGAGATAGTCGATGGGGCCAGCCGAAGTTCTTTCGCCGCCGCCACTACCCCACCGGCCCGGGCCACTGTCCAGAAATACCAGAGATGGTTATAATTTAGCCACGTCATACCAGCAAAATAATTCGTCTTAATCGAATTATCAATATGATATTATCTTAGAAACGAATAGTGTCTTTGCCGGTTATCATAAGTGACACCTCCCAGTGTCCGGAGCTGACCAGGGATCGGCGGATGCGACCTGCCTGAACGCACGTACGGCAGCTACCGACGCGGTCGATCGGCTCCCGACAGGCTCCTCCCGACGATTGACCGGGCAGCCACCGCCGATCCCGGTCAACACATGTAGCACGTCAAAAACCTCGCGTTGGAGAGATTGAGGAGACAACGATGAACGTACAGCAGCTTGGTGAACAGATCAAAATTCTGGCGGCCTTGCCCGAAACCGAGGCTCCCGTCGTGTCGTGCTACATCGACCTGACCGACCGCGACCCGCAAGCCCGGCGTCACCTGCATTATCGAGCCACCCAACTCGCCGGGGAAGTATCCGAGCACAACCGGCAACGGCAGATCGGTGAAGCGGTCGGGCAGATCTGGCGTTATCTCGATGAAGAGGTGAAGTCGACCAGTCGCGGCCTGGCAATCTTCGCTCGCAGCGGCAAGACACCCTTTATGCTGCCCCTGCAACTGCCGGTGTCGGTTCCGAACTGGATCTCGATCGACACTGTGCCGAACATCTACCATCTGGTTGAACTGAAGGACACCTACCACCGGTATGTTGTTCTCCTCGCCGATCGCGCCAGCGCTCGCGTATTTGAAGTCAACCTCGGCTCCGTAACCACAAATCTGTGGCTGCAGCAACCGGAACTTCGGGCCCGTGTCGGTCGCGAATGGACCCGCCTGCACTACCAGAATCACCGTCGCGACCGTGGCCGACGATTCATCAAGGAGAAGATCGGGGTGCTGGAACGGCTGATGTCACAGGGCGGTCACACGCACCTGATTCTCGCCGGCGATCCGCGCCGACTCGCCGAAATCCGCCAGCATCTGCCCAAGCGGCTCGAAAACCGCCTGACCGACACCGTCACCCTCTCCCGGGGGGCGAAAGAGGACGAAGTCGTTGCAGCCACCCTGGAGTCGTTCATCAAGAACGCCCAGCACGAGGCCGATGCGCTTATCGAGCGGCTGCTGAACGCCTTCTACAAGGGCGACCTGGTGGCAGTCGGACCGGCCGAGACAATGCAGGCACTCCTGCGCTCGCAAACCGATGCCGTCCTGCTGACCGACTCCTGTCAACCCGGCCCCGTGCGCTGGTGTCAGGTCTGCGGCTGGGCGGCGGTGGGCCATCCGCTGCCCGATACGTGCGCCGAATGCGGCAGTATCGAGTTGCGCGACCGCAGCGACGCCCGCGAAGAAATAGTCCGGCTGGCTCAAGCCGAGCACTGCCGTTTGGATATCGTGAAGAGTACGAAACAGCTGAGAACACTGGGCGACTGCGGCGCCCTGCTGCGCTACAACGCCGCCTACAGTGGTGCACCTGCAACAGAGACGTTGGTTAACGACTGAAACACCTCAATCCTCGAGAGACAGTGATCGACAATGAGACCAATGTCGATCGCACAGGACTCTCGCTCTTCCTCGTTGTTCCAACGCCTGGGCGGACCGGATGTGAACCCGGTCCGCCCTACTTTTGTAATCGAGATCCCCGCGGACAGCCGGGTGCGGGTCGCCTACCCCATCCAGAAGCCCTTGCGATGACTCACCCCCAACACCTTGCGGCACTCGGGGCAGAAGTAGATATAGCGTTTGCCCAGCGTGGTCGCGAGCTGCCGGTACCAGATCGTGTGCAGCGATGCCTCGCAGTGCGGACATCCGGGTACAACATCGTTGCGCTCCTCGAGGTGCAACATGACTGCCTCCATCATTCACGCCGAACTCGGCGATCTATTGCAATCGCTTTGGAGACTATACTCCGGATCCGCTCGATTTATTCACCTCGGCATGTCACCCGCGGTTTTTTGCGCGACGAGCGATTTCCTCCGATGAAACATCCTCGACATGTGTCGCCAGCAACCACTTGACACCACACGGATCTTTGACCCCGGCTACCCGGTCGCCGTAGAACTCATTGACCGGCTCCCGGACCGACACCGCCCCGGCATCAAGCGCCTTCTTGTACCAGGCATCAACATCTTCGGTGTACACATAGAGCATGCATGATTCGGCCGGAATTCCCTCCATCGCCTGCCCCATCATTACAATCGAATCGCCGATCGTAACCTGGGCATGCATCACCCGGCCGCTGCCGTCCTCGGTCCGTTCCTGAATCGTGGCGCCGAAGGCCTTTGTCAGAAAATCGAGCAGCTTCGGAACATCATCTACAACCAGATACGGCGTAACAGTGCGGAAGGCATCGGGAATAGGTTTTACAGCCATGGCGGTATCTCCTGTTTGAACGTTTGGCGTGGGACTGGATTGCGGACACAGTGAGTCCACGTCCAACTACGGATGAACGGCCTCGCCTGTCAATACCGAGTGGCTGCGAGCAGGAGAAATGTGATACTGGAACAGGTCGACCGCTCAGTATGCCGGCAACAACTTCCCGAACAGGGTGGCGTACATAATCCGGTAGATATCGGTGTTGTCGACATCGGTCCCGAGCAAGTGCGCGTTCAGACCGTGCGCTCGCGCCAGCACCGACCCGGCCACATCGTCATAGCACGACCAGGCCACGGCAAAGCGAAGTTCCACCCCGTTTTTGTCGGGCGCCGCCACGAACGGCTCGGTGCCCGGGCCGGCGATGCCATCGACCGGCGCGCCATTGTCGCTCGTCGCCGGCAGCGGGTCGTGGTAGTTTTCGTGGTTGCGAATGGCGCGGATCTGAAAACCGCCCGCTTCACTGTCGGCGGCGGTGATCAGCAGCGTATTCGGTTTGCGGTCGATATAATCGATCACCACACCGATCGCATCATCAGCACGTTTGAGCGCCTCGAGTGTGCCGGCGGCATTGTTGCTGTTGCCGAAATTGTCGGTCCCCTCCTCCTCGACCACCATGATGAAGCGCTTGCCCTTGGTGTCGAGAATCCGCAGGGCCACCGCGGTCATCTCGGCGACCGTCGGCGCCTCCGGCTCGTAGTGCGGCAAGCCTCTTTCGGCCAGTTCTTCCTCGGGAGCAGCGTGAAATGTGTGTCGCGCTGCGAACACACCCAGCACCCGGTCGACATCCGACGGCAGCTGCAGCAATTCCTCACGCGTGAAGATCACCGCGTAACCGTTCGCCCTGGCCTGTTCGATCAGGTTCTTGTCGTCATTACGCACGCCCGGTTCACCATGCCGGCCCATCTCACCCTCGGGAAGCAGGTAGCGCTCACCGCCGGCGAAAATGATATCGACATTGCTGTTGATGATCCGCTCGGCAATCAGGTCGGTCATCGAGCGCTGCGGCGCACTCGCCGCAAAAACACCGGTGCCCGGTTCGCAGATATGGCCGCTGTTGATCAGTGCCGTCGCCATCCCGGCCTTCTGCGCCTCGATCAAGATACCGTGGTCTTTCCCGGACAGCGACTTGAACCGCATCAATGAAGCATTGCCATACGTGTCGAACGGCACTTTGATCCCGTACGCATGAATCGTCGCGCCGCCGTGCGAACTGCTGTTGGTCGAATTCAACACATGCGACCGATACAACCCCATCCGCTCCATCCGATCCCAGTGGCAAACACTGTCAGGACCGTAGCGATATACGCGGTGCGCCTGCCACATAGACCCGCCGGTGCCGTCGGGATGGATAAACACTACGCTGCCGGTATCGATCGGTGGATCACTCTGGGCATGCGCCGGGGCAGCGAAACCCGGGATGAGAACTGCGCAGAGTAGTAGAAAACTGGTCAGTGTGCGACTGATGATCTGGCGGCCCATAACGGTCTCCTCCGACGGCGGTAGTGGATTGTTCTTGTGCGGAAATATATAGCGGCCGGCGATACGGGCAAGTGTTGAGCGAGCGGATGGCCGCGCCGGCACAGGTATTAACGAAGAACTAACACGGCCTGCGCGAATGCTGTACCATT
>WJMS01000015.1 GCA_014727815.1 candidate division GN15 bacterium | reverse complement strand
GCGATATCCACCGTCACCCGACCCCGGTCAAACGACACCCCGCCATCAAGGTTGGGCATATCTACATTCTCGAACTGAAGCTGCCGCCCCCGCAGGGCGGCCTCGGCGCGCCAGTCGGTCACGTCCATACCATCATTGGCGAGCGTCAGGCTGCCCGAGAACCGTCCCCGGAAAGGTGAATTGTCTTCGTACAGCGCTTCCCAGATGTCCTCGATATCGAGAGAGTCAAGACTCAGGGCGGCATTGGTCGCTACGACCGTATCAAGCGCGATCGCCCCGTGCCCGGTCACCTGCCCGCCGAAAGCCGGAATGTGAATGGTATCGATCAAGACCGTGTCGGCTCGATAGGCCAGCCGGAGCATCGACGGCCCGGTGGCCACCGGCCCCGCACTGACCGCGGGTACCGACGCATCAGCATCGGCGGTTGGGTGTGACAGCGTTCCGCCGGCCTGGGCCGAGATACTCACTTCGCCCGTCGTCTGCACCTGCGGCAGACCAAGGTACTCCAATGCAGGGGTGAGGATCGAGTCGGGCTGGCCGTAGAGGGCCACCGAGGCATCGATACTCGTGTCGGCGCCCAGGCCGACCGTGCCGCGGCCGCTCAGATGCATCTGCGCCACCTGCAGGTGCAGCGTATCGACCCGCACGGAGTCTGGCGCATAGCCCACCTGTGTCTTCAGGCGCATGGCCGGCAAAGCGATCCCGCCCAGTTCAGCGGCAGCACTATCAAGATCGAAATCCACAACGTACCGGTCATTATGGCGACCGATCGAAAGCGATGTCTGCCGGATGTGCGCCATCATCGGCAGGCTGTTGTCAGTGTACCGTATGGTGATAGGCGTGATGGCAGCCGTGTCGAGCCTGACCGTGAACCCGGCACCGTCCGCCGTGTCCGGCTTCGCAGCCGGCGCGTCGGTGGTATCGTCAGCCTGGGCCAGCGGCAGGTAGAGAGCGCCCGCCGAGTCCCGGGCGAGGGAAACCGTCAGTGTGTCGATAATCACCGAGGAGAGTGCGAGTTCACCCGAAATCAACGGCAGCACCCGGTACGACACATCCAGCCGACCGATACGCGCTGACTGCGGACCAAACGGTGTGTTCGGATTGGTCAATGTCACATCTTCAAGCTGGAGATGCGACAGCAGATTGGTTTCGAGCCTCCCGATCGTCACCGGCTGACCCAGCGCACCGCTCAGTTGTTCTTCAGCCATGCCGCGCAGCCAGTCCTCGCCCGGCGAGAGACTCAGAAAGACGCCCAACGCCACCAGCAGCAGGATGAGTATCCCGAGGCTCAGTCCAATGTACTTCAGTACTCGCTTTAACATCTATCGCGATTCATCCACTGCCGTTTTGTTGATCAGGAGCATGTTCACCTCGTCCATGGCACGACCGATCTGTCGGCCCGCAAGATACGAACATGGTGGAAAAAGGTACAGCAAAACACCGGCACCACCGCCGTACGGGGATGACAAGCAGGAAACTCTCGCTCCGACCAACTGTTATACACGTACGCGAAGCAGTGTGATCGGTATCAGTAAAGGTGTCGCAGTAACCCAACAATCTTCGAAACAAGCATGCCGTCATATCATCTCAAACACATCTGTCGCCTCGTTGTTCTCGCACTCCTCACGCTCACATCGACCAATCCGGTGAGTGCACAGGATGACTCGGCGTTTGTCGACGCGCGCGAGCGCATGATCACCACCCAGCTCATCCCCCGAGGTATCGACAACGATCGCGTGCTGGATGCGTTTCGCGCAGTTCCACGGCACCTGTTCGTCGACAGCTCGCTCCGGGCGTATGCCTACCGGGACTATCCGCTGCCAATCGAGGCCGACCAGACCATATCTCAGCCCTACATTGTCGCCCTTATGACGCAGCTGGTGGACCCGCAGCCGACCGATACCGTCCTGGAGATCGGCACCGGCTCCGGCTATCAGGCCGCCATCCTGGCCGAACTCTGCGCCCACGTCTTCACCATCGAAATCGTTGATACCCTCGCGGCCATTTCGACGAAACGGCTCGAGCAGCTTGGCTATGAAAACGTCACGGTACGGCATGGCGATGGCTACGCCGGCTGGCCGGAGCAGGCGCCCTTTGACGCTATCGTGGTCACCGCCGCGCCCGCCAGAATCCCCCAGCCGCTGCTCGATCAACTCGCCGAGGGCGGGCAACTGGTAATCCCGGTCGGCACCGCCTACCAGGAACTGCGCCTGGTGACGAAACGTGACGGCAAGATACACGAAGAACGGATCACCGCGGTCAGGTTCGTGCCGATGACCGGCAAAGCGCAGGAAGAAGACTGATCGTACCAGGCGCCGTTTTCGGCCACTCACGTTCTTCAGGTGTCAAAGGACCCATATGCAAGTTCCGCGTCCCATACGTATTCTCGGCGAAGCAATTATCAAGTTCTTCGAAGACGATGTCATAACACTGGCCGCGTCCCTGGCCTTTTTCACGGCGTTGTCTCTGTCACCCCTGCTGCTGATTCTATTGTCTCTGGCGAGCTTTCTCGGCGACACGGCCCAGGCGGAACTGATTCAGCAGATCGAATTGCTGATCGGCTCCACCGCCCGCGATACCGTTCAACTGGTTATTGAAAATGCCCGGGAGAAACAGATTTCCGGCCGCATCTCGGCGATCATCAGCCTGGTGGCGCTGCTCTTCACCGCAACGGCCATGTTCGCCCAGTTGCAGAAGTCACTGAACAAGATCTGGGGTGTCAGCTCACCCGATACCGCCGGTATTCGCACCGAGTTGTGGCAGTGGCTGCGCAAGCGCATTGTCTCGCTTGGGATGGTTGTCGCCCTTGGCTTTCTGCTGCTCGTCTCAACAGCCATCAACGCTACCCTGACATTTGTGTTTCAGGGCGCGGAGTCGTACTGGGGCTGGGTCAATTTCGGCGCGTCGATTCTTGTCTTCACCATTATGTTTGGCGCGATCTTCAGAATCCTGCCCGACACCGAGGTCGCCTGGCGCGACGTCTGGCCGGGTTCGATCATCACCGCCGTCCTTTTCGCGCTCGGCAAGTTCCTTATCGGCAAGTACCTCGGAACCAGCACGGTCGGCTCGATGTACGGCGCCGCCGGCTCTCTGCTCGTCCTGCTGGTCTGGGTCTACTACTCTTCATTAATAGCGTTCTTCGGGGCAGAATTGACACAGGTCCATGCCACCCGCCTGCAAAACGAACGCAAGAACAATCAGAGCGATTGAAGGTAGCTGTGCAGATTGATGCCGTCGTTGGTCAGGCCGAGCTTGCGACGAATCATCTCGCGGTGCTTCTGAATCGTCCCCAGCGACAGATTGAGCATCTCGGCGATCTCCTTCGATGTCATCCCGTTCTTGATCAACCGACAAACCTCCAGCTCGCGCGGCGACAGCTTGGCAAAGTGGTTCTGCAGCGTCTGGATAAACGGTGACGCGATCTGCGAGAGTTCCTTTTCCAGCAGCTCCAGGCTGGGCAACTGTGAGGGTTGTGCGCTCTCTTTAAGACGTCTCACGGTCGGCAGCACCGCCTTTTCGAGGTTTGCCGAGAGCTTCTCATGTGTCTGGGCCTTCTCGTGATCGATCTGGTCAAGGATCTCCCGCAGCGCAATGTTCTTCTTCTCGAGTGACTGGCGCTCCATTTCGAGCTGTTTGGTCGTCTCCTCGAGCTTGCGAACGGCCGTGATACGCGCCGTGATATTGATCGATATCGCGCCCAGGACGGTTGGCCCGTGCTGCCGGCGGATGGGAAAGCGCGTAGTCAGGTAGTAAAACGACTCGTCGCCCAGCGAGACCTCTTCAATCGACTCCAGTATCTCGCCGGACTCGAGCACTTTCATGTCATCGGCGCGAAGCTTCTTGACATAGTCGCTGTCCCAGAGGTCGCTGTCGCGTTTGCCGATCACATCCTCCGGACTCCAGTTGTTGATCTTGTGCATGTAGTCGTTTACATACAGGAAACGACCATCGGCGTCCTTGATATACGCCAGGCCGGGCAGGTATTGCATGAACAGGTCAAATCGCTCTTCACTATAATAGAGGTCCTGCTGTGCCTGTTGATGCTCCTTTCTCACTCCCGCCGATCGCACTTCCCGTCGTATGGCTTCCACCAGCCGCGAAGTGTCTGATTGCTCGATGCAGTCGTGCGCGCCCGAACGCATCATGTGCGTAACCAGATCACGATTGACCGAATCCGAAACAACAATAAATGGAATGTCGAGTTCGCGCTGCCGCATCGCTCGGATTGCATCGCGACTCGATAGCGCCGGAATCTGATATTCAGCGATGACGAGGTGCCAGTCATTGTGGTTGAGCGCATCCTGCAGCGACTTGGAATTGTCTACCCGCTTTGGGAAGACCTCGAATCCGGCATGCTGCAAGCCCTGCACCATACGAGCCACCTTACTATCGTCTTCGTGAATAAAGAGAATGCGAAGTTTGTTCTTCATCGAGAGTGGAAGATCTCCCACGGCCATCTGTTCTGCTTGTGCTGGGTCCTTTGGCTATCGGTTAATTCATTCGACCCCGAACGAGCTGGAGTTCATCAATAATTACGCAACAGGCTACGGAAGTCAAACAGCAATAGTTTCAGCTCGAACGAATCCCTGTCCTGGTCGCGCGAGATCGTATAATATGACGCCACAATCACTTATACTAGGCTGACCAGTTGCCATCCGATTGCGAGGCCGCGTACCCTGCTTACGCAGTGTCCACGTACTCTACTCGTCTTGTGTGATACATCACAAACCGGCATAGTGGGGTGTACGTCGTACGAGATCTGACAACTTCGTCCAACGTGAACCAGTGATACTAATAGACCGGTGCAGGGATGTGCCGGAAAGACGAACGGTATTCGAAAAGAAACGAACCATCAAAAGATCGGAAGTGAACCGGATGTAATTGCACACCACTCCTCGGCACGAAACGAAAAGCTAAGAAACAAATCACAACCGTTTGTTGTAATCAGGAGAGAGTTATGGAAATCACAGGAATTCGCGTTCAGTTATGGGATGATGAGCGCTTGAAGGGATTCGTCAACGTAACCTTCGACGATTGTTTCATCGTCCGCGGAATGAAGATTATTGAGGGTGACGATGGTTACTTCATCGCGATGCCGAGTCGCAAGCGCGCCGACGGCACCTATCGCGACATCGCTCATCCGCTCAATGGCAAAATGCGCAGAAGAATCGAAGAGCAGGTCCTCCAGGCGTTCCTGACTGAAATGCGTCAGGGTGCGGTTGACATGCCCGCCCGCGCGGCCGGTATGCAACGCATGTCCTGACGTAGATTCGGTACGCCCGGAAGACCGGCGAGTACGCCGCCGCCCTTTGTGCCCCGACGATGCCATGCGGCTGAGGGCATGCGACAACGGCCTGTGCGGGTAGACGAGTAGCGGCCCGCCAACGTTGTTCGCACACGGATGAAGGAGCGTTACTGCTCGCAGTGTCACTTTGACGCTACCATCCAGACAAGGAGGTCCGACATGTTGTTACGCGACGTGATGACCCCTAACGTAGAGTACATTTCACCCGATACGACGCTCAGTGAAGCGGCAACCAAGATGAGAGATCTCGATGTTGGCGCGCTGCCGATCGGGGAAAACGACAAGCTGGTCGGTATGTTGACCGACCGCGACATCACCGTCCGCGGTGTTGCCGAGGGCAAGGACCCGAAGCAGGTCTCTGTCCGCGACGCCATGACCGAAAATGTCGTTTATTGCTACGACGATGAAGATCTATCAGCGGCGAGCAAGACCATGCGGGAGAAACAGATTCGCCGTGTGATCGTGCTCAACCGCGACAAACGCATGGTTGGAATCTGCTCGCTCGGCGACCTGGTTGTCGACAGCGGTGATGAAACGCTCGGCGGTAAGGTCCTCCAGGACGTTTCCAAGCCGACCAAGTAAACCGCGCGGGCGAGCAACCGTGCCCCGCAATCTATCGGCCGGGAGCGCCTTGCGCCTCCCGGCCGCGTTGTACGACCTCGCGAACCTTTCCTGTTGACAAAGGAGCCATCATGACCTTACGTAGTAGTCTCTTGAGAAAGCTGTCGCTGATTTCTTTGATCATCTCGGTCATTATGACCGCTCTCCTGTTCGATCGTGGTGTTGACGACGACACCGACGAATACGAGTGGGAAGACGACGAATAGCCACCATCGCCCAGCATCATCTTTTGAGCGACGGAGTCAATCAAGACGCTGATATCCGCGTATGTATTGGAAAGGGGAGAATAAACGATTGAACACATGATGGTCGCGCCAATTACCACCTCGCCTATGACATCGGACGTCTTTCCCCTTCTCGTCTACACCATCGGCGCTCTCGTCATCCTCGGCGCCATGTACCTGTTGTCCTGGCTGCTCGGCCAGCGACACCAGGACCGCGAAACCAATCTTCCCTACGAGTCCGGGATCACCTCGACCGGCGGCGCACGCGTACGTTTCTCCGCACAGTTCTATCTGGTCGCGATGCTTTTCGTGATCTTCGATCTCGAAGTCGTCTTCCTCTTTGCCTGGGCCGTCGCCGGCAAGGACCTCGGCTGGCCGGGCTATCTGGCCATGCTCATATTTGCCGGTATCCTGACCGCCGGCTTGATCTATGAATGGCGCATGGGCGCGCTCGACTTTCTCCGCAAACCGGCCAGACGGGGATCACGATAATGCGCGGCTTCAAACGATTCACGGCGAAGGGCGAAAAACACACTGTCGAGCTGGTCTCCGACTCCTTTGAAAAGACCGTCCAGAAAAACGTCATGCTCGCCCGACTGCAGGACCTGCTTGCGTGGGGACGCAAAAACTCGCTCTGGCCGTTCAATTTCGGTCTCTCCTGCTGCTATGTCGAAATGGCTACCAGCCTGACCAGCCGTCACGATATTGCCCGTTTTGGCGCCGAAGTCATTCGCGGCACGCCGCGCGAGGCCGATGTCATGGTGATCGCCGGCACCGTCTTTCTCAAGATGGCGCCGATCATCCGCCGCCTCTACGACCAGATGATGGAACCCCGCTGGGTCATCTCCATGGGTTCGTGCGCCAACTCCGGCGGCATGTACGACATCTACAGCGTCGTCCAGGGTGTCGACAAGTTCATGCCGGTCGACCTCTATGTCCCCGGCTGTCCGCCGCGCCCCGAGACATTTATGGAAGGCCTGGTCCTCATGAGTGAGGCGGCCGGGCGGGAACGCCGTCCCCTGAGCTGGGCGATCGGTCCCTCCGGTGTGGAAAAAGCCCAGCGCCCCGCTCTGCGTGATCTCAAACAGGAACGCCGTCGCCAGACCGGTGACCTGCGAACCCCCGATGGTGTGTAGGGGACCGTACGAATGACTACCGATACCCGCCCGGCCACCATTGTCGATACGCTCACCGAGAAGTTCGGCGACAATCTCCGTTCGGTGCAGCCGACCACCGACCAGATCCCGACCGTCTGGATCGACCGCTCGGCCCTGCAACCGGTACTGTCGTTTTTGAAATCCGAAGTCGAGCAGCCGTATCGCATGCTCTACGACCTGACCGCAATCGACGAAGGCTCCCGCCAGCACCCGGTTCAACCCGGTACCGACCGCTTTTCGGTCGTCTACCATTTGCTGTCGTTCGACCGCAACGACGATATCCGGGTGAAAGTCGGTTTGCCCGAAGCCGACCCCACCGTCGCAACCGTACGCACAATATTCCCCAACGCCGACTGGTACGAACGGGAGGTCTTCGATATGTTTGGCGTGCGCTTCGATGGTCACCCGCACCTGCAGCGCATACTCATGCCGCACACGTGGGAAGGCTACCCATTGCGCAAAGATCACCCCGCCCGTGCCACCGAAATGCCGCCGTTCGAACTTCCCGATGAGCGCCAGGACCGGGAGATGGAAGCATTCAAGTTCAACCCCGAGGACTGGGGGATGAAGCGCCGAAGCGAAGACAGCGATTTCATCTTTCTTAATCTCGGGCCCCAACATCCCGGCACGCACGGTGTCCTGCGGGTGATACTGCAGCTCGATGGCGAAGAGATCGTCGACGCCGTTCCCGAAATCGGCTTCCATCATCGCGGCGCCGAGAAGATGGGGGAGCGGCAGTCCTGGCATTCCTACATCCCGTACACCGATCGCATCGACTACCTCGGCGGGGTCATGAACAACTTCCCCTACGTCATGGCGGTCGAGAAACTCGCCGGTATCGACGTCCCCGAGCGGGCGCAGGTCATTCGCATCATGCTCGCCGAGTTCTTCCGAATTGCCAGTCATCTCGTCTGGTACGGCACCTTCGCCCAGGATGTCGGCGCGCTGTCACCGGTCTTCTACATGTTCAACGACCGCGAGCGCATCTTTACGATCATCGAGGCCATCTGCGGTGACCGCATGCATCCCAACTGGTTTCGTATCGGTGGGGTGGCCGATGATCTCCCTGAGGGTTGGGACAAGCTGGTCCGGGAGTTCCTGGACTACATGCCGGCCCGCTTGAAAGAATACGACTCCCTCGTCATGAAAAACCACATCTTCAAGGGACGCACCAAAGGCATCGGCGTCTACGACACCGACACCGCGATCGAGTGGGGTGTCACCGGCCCCGGCTTGCGCGCCACCGGTTACGAGTGGGACTTCCGCAAAACACGGCCGTACTCCGGCTACGATCAATTCGAGTTCGACATCCCAATCGCCCACAACGGCGACTGCTACGATCGCGGTATTGTCCGGGTCGAAGAAATGCGACAGAGCCTGCGAATAATTGAACAGTGCCTGAACAACATGCCGTCAGGACCATACAAATCATCGCACAAACTGACCACGCCGCCCAACAAGGACCGCACCATGCATGACATTGAGACATTGATCACACACTTCCTCAATGTCAGCTGGGGGCCGGTTATCCCGCCGGGCGAAGCGTTTGCGGCGGTCGAGGCGTCGAAGGGCAACAACGGCTACTATCTGGTGAGTGATGGCAGCACCATGTCATATCGCACCCGCATCCGGGCGCCCTCGTTTCCGCACATTCAGATGGTGCCGGCCATCAGCCGCGGCCACACCGTGGCCGACCTGCTGGCGATACTGGGGAGTATAGATTTCGTGCTTGCCGATGTCGATCGGTAACGCACACGAACGGATAGAGATGAAAAGAACATGCTGAGTCAGGAAGAAAAGGCGGAAATCGACAAGGAACTGTCGCACGTGCCGACCAAACAGGCGGCCTGCCTCGGTGCGCTCAAGATCGTCCAGGCACACCGCGACGGCTGGGTGACCGATGAAGGCCTGCTCGATGTGGCCGAGTATCTCGACATGTCGCCCGATGAACTCGATTCGGTGGCGACCTTCTACAACCTCATTTTCCGCCGGCCGGTCGGTCGACACAAGATCTTTATCTGCGACAGCGTCAGCTGCTGGATCACCGGCTACAAAGAAATTCTCGAACACCTGCACAAGCAGCTCGGCATTCGCCCCGGCGAGACGACGCCGGACAACAAGTTCACGCTGCTGCCGATTCCGTGTCTTGGTATCTGCGACCACGCCCCGGCCTTCATCATCGATGAAACGACCTATGTCGACCTCACCCCGGACAAAGTTGAAGACATCCTGAAGGAGTATGACTGATACGGGTATGGAAACGCCGCTCACAAAGAACATCCGCGATGATCGCACGCCCATGACTATCGACGAGTACGAGCGTGCCGGCGGCTACCAGGCTGTGCGCAAGGCGCTTTCCGATATGTCGCCGAAGGATGTCCAGTCGCTCGTGAAAGAAGCGAACCTGAAAGGCCGTGGTGGCGCCGGCTTCAATACCGGCATGAAATGGGGCTTTGTGCCGATGGGTGATGACGCTCCCCAGCCGAAGTATCTCGTCGCCAACGCCGACGAGATGGAACCCGGCACGTTCAAGGACCGACTGCTCATGGAGGGCGACCCGCACTCGCTGATCGAAGGCATGATCTGTGCCGCCTACGCCATCGGCGCATCGGTCTCGTATATCTTCATCCGCTGGGCCTATCACCTCTCGGCCGGCCGGCTCCGGAAGGCAATCGCCGAGGCCTATGAGAAAGGCTACCTCGGCAAGAACATCCTGGGCAGCGGTTTCAATCTCGATATGTACGTACACGTCAGCGCCGGTCGATACATGTGCGGCGAAGAAACCGGCCTGCTCAATGCCATGGAAGGCAAACGCGCCACCCCCAGAGCCAAGCCACCTTTTCCGCAAGCCAGTGGCCTGTGGGGCAAGCCGACCATCGTACAGAATGTCGAGACACTTTGCAACGTGCAGCACATCATCAACAACGGCGCCGACTGGTTCAGGGGGCTGAGTAAGACCGATGATGGCGGCACCAAAATCTACGGTGTCAGCGGTCGGGTCAACCGTCCCGGCGCCTGGGAACTGCCGATGGGTACCACCGCGCGCGAGATTATCGAAGAACATGCCGGCGGCATGAAAGATGGCTATCGCTTCAGAGGTATGCTGCCCGGCGGCGCCTCGACTGATTTCATGATCGACGAACACCTCGACGTCCCCATGGACTACGGCGAGATCATGAAGATCGGCTCACGTCTTGGCACCGGCACCATCATCATTCTCGATGACCGGACCTGCCCGGTCGGCATGCTCGAAAATCTCGAACACTTCTTCGCCCAGGAATCGTGCGGCTGGTGCACGCCCTGCCGCGACGGTCTGCCCTGGACCGAGAAGCTCCTGCACGCCATCGAAGAGGGTGAGGGAGAGCCGGCCGATCTCGACCGACTCGAAGCCCACTGCACCTGGCTCGGCCCGGGCAACACGTTCTGTGCGCTGGCGCCCGGTGCGGTTGAACCGTTGCAGAGCGGATTGAAGTACTTTCGTGACGATTTCGAACGGCACATCAAAGACAAAAAGTGCCCCTGGAGATAAGACATCATGCCCTACGTGTACATAGACGGCAAGAAGTTTGAAGTAGCCGATGGTCAGAACATGCTGCAGGTGGCCCTCTCACTCGGCTTCGACCTGCCCTACTTCTGCTGGCATCCGGCCTTCGGGTCGGTCGGCGCCTGTCGCCAGTGTGCCGTGATGCAGTACAAAGACGAAAACGATGAGAAGGGCAAGCTGGCGATGGCATGCATGGTGCCGGCTACCGAGGGGACGCGTATATCGATCAAAGCGCGCCAGGCGGAAGAATTCCGCAAGAGCGTCATCGAGTGGCTCATGGTCAACCATCCGCACGACTGCCCGGTCTGCGACGAAGGCGGCGAGTGTCACCTGCAGGATATGACCGTCATGACCGGTCACACCTATCGCGAGTTCCGGTTCAAGAAGCGCACCCACCGCAACCAGGATCTCGGACCGTTTATCAATCATGAGATGAACCGCTGCATTGCCTGCTACCGGTGCGTCCGCTTCTACCACGACTTCGCCGGCGGTGACGACCTCCAGGCCTTCGCCGCCCACGATCATGTCTATTTCGGCCGATACGAAGACGGCCCGCTCGAAAGCGAGTTCAGCGGCAATCTTGTCGAAGTCTGCCCGACCGGCGTGTTTACCGACAAGACCCTGAAACAACACTACGCCCGCAAGTGGGACCTGCAGACGGCGCCGTCGGTTTGTCACCAGTGCAGCCTCGGCTGCAATATCATCCCCGGCTCACGCTATGACAAAGTCGTCCGCGTGCTCAATCGATACAACCGCGAAGTCAACGGTTACTTCATGTGCGACCGAGGCCGCTTTGGCTATGAGTTCGTCAACAGTCCGGATCGAATCACGAACGCCCTGAGCCGCACCGATCGCAGCAGCGATTTCGAACAGGTCGATGATAATGCCGCGCTCGATGCCGCCCGCAAGAGTCTTGGAGAAGCCAAGGGCATTGCCGGTATCGGCTCGCCGCGGGCCAGCCTCGAGGCCAACTTCGCGCTGCGCGAACTGGTGGGGCAGGACAACTTCTATTCGGGCGATAGTGAACGGCAGAAGACACTCACCGATGAAGTCCTGACAGTCCTGCGCAACGGTCCGGCCCGATCGGCCTCCCTGCATGATGTGGAGCAGGCCGATGTCGTCCTCATTCTCGGTGAAGACCTGACCAACACTGCGCCCATGCTTGACCTCGCCGTGCGGCAGGCCGGCATGACCAAACCGGCGCACAACGCGAAGAAGATCGGTGTCGATCACTGGCATGATGCCGCCGTGCGCGAACTCATGCAGGGCGAGCGCGGCCCGTGTTTCGTCGCCACGCCCACTCGAACCAAGCTTGACAAGTTTTCTACCCGTGCGCTGCGTGCATCCGCCGAGGACATCACCCGCATCGGCTTTGCCATTGCAGCTACCCTTGACGATAAGGCGCCGGCAGTGGCGGGTCTCTCCGACGAAACATTGGCCTTCGTCGAAGCGGCCGCTGAAGCCCTGCGTGAGGCCGACCGTCCTGTGGTCATCTCCGGCACGAGCCTCGGCAGCCGTCATCTCATTCACGCTGCCGCCAACACCGCCTTCGCACTCTGCAAGGAGGGCAATGCGGCGGAACTTGCGTTTGTGCTCCCTGAAACCAACAGCCTCGGTGTGAGCTTTCTTGATGCCCCGTCAGTAGATGAAGCATTCGAGAAGATCACACGCGGTGACATCGACACCCTCGTTATCCTCGAAAACGACCTGTACCGACGCATCGATCGCGCGACTGTCGACTCCGCGCTGAACCGGTGTAAGCGAATAATCGCACTCGATCACATCATGACTGATACAACCGGACAGGCTGACGTTGTCATCCCCGTAGCCGCCTTCACTGAAGGTGACGGCACTCTGGTCAACAACGAGGGGCGCGCCCAGCGTTTCTACCAGGTGCTCAGTCCCGGCAAAGCGCCCGAGGAAAGCTGGCGGCGTCTGTTGGCCCTCGCCGGTGCAAACCGACGAAACGGCACTACTCTCGACGACATCTGCTCGCAGCTGTTTGATACGTTCCCGGCCTTCGGCGACCGCCTCAGGATCGCCCCCGGCGCACGTTTCCGGCTCGTGCACCAGCGCATACCGCGTGCCTCGCACCGCTACAGCGGGCGTACGGCCATGACCGCGCATATCAATGTGCATGAACCGCAGCCGAAAACCGATCCGGATTCACCGCTTGCATTTTCGATGGAAGGGTACCACGGCAAACCACCGTCGTCGCTGATTCCCTTCTTCTGGGCGCCGGGGTGGAACTCGGTACAGGCAACTGCGAAATACCAGGCCGAGGTCGGCGGACCGCTGCGCGGCGGTGATCCCGGCCTGCGATTGATCGAACCAAGACCAGATGCCGCACGGTCATACTTCCAGCCGGAACCAAAAACCGACTCATCGGGGAACAAACCGAGCATCGTTCCCATGTATCATATATATGGCAGTGAAGAACTCAGTTCCCGCGCCGCCGCCCTCGCTACACGCATGCCTGAGCCATACATTGCAATTCCGTCAGCCGACAGAGAGTCCCATGAAGTTTCCGAGGGTGACATGTTGAGCCTCACAATAGGCAACCGAGAGTTTCAGGCGAAAGCAGTCGTGCGCGATGATCTCCCGACCGGCACGATCGGCATCCCGATCGGTCTCGGCCCCTTCGTTGGTATCGACCCGAACGCATCCGTAGAGATCGCCAGAGGAGTGACGTCGTGAGCTTTCAGGGATCGGCACTTCTCGCGATACTCGTCCTGCTCGGCGTCTTCACCGCAGCTCCCGGCCTGATCTGGCTCGAGCGGCGATTGCTCGGCCTGTGGCAGGATCGCTACGGCCCCAACCGCGTCGGGCCGTTCGGCATCTTCCAGGTCATCGCCGACATGGTAAAGATCCTCACCAAGGAAGACTGGATACCACCGTTTGCCGACCGCCCCGTCTTTGTCATCGCACCGGGCGTGATCATCTTCACCGTGCTCATGTCGTTCGCGGTCGTCCCGGTCGCCCCCGGTATCGGGGTGGTCGACCTGAATGTCGGCCTGCTCTTTTTCCTCGCGATGTCATCACTTGGCGCCTACAGCGTCGTGCTGGGAGGCTGGTCCTCCAACAACAAGTATTCACTGCTCGGCGGCCTGCGAGCGGCCTCGCAGATGATCAGCTACGAAGTCTTCATGGGTCTGTCGTTGATGGGCGTGGTCGTCATGACCGGCTCGTTCAGCATGTGGGACATCGTCATGGCCCAGCAGGGGATGTGGAATATCGTCCCGCAGTTTTTTGGTTTTGTCGTCTTTCTGGTCGCCGGCGTCGCGGAAATGCACCGGCTGCCCTTTGACATCCCCGAGGCGGAAAGTGAAATCGTCGCCGGCTTTCACTCGGAATACTCCGGCCTGAAGTTCGGCATGTTCTTCGTCGGCGAGTACCTCGGAATGGTAGTCGTTGCAGCCATCACCACGACCCTCTTTCTCGGCGGCTGGCACGGTCCCTGGCTGCCGCCGATCGTCTGGTTCGGCCTCAAGACCTTCGCCCTGGTCTGCTTCTTCATCCTGCTGCGCGCCGGGCTGCCCCGGCCGCGCTTCGACCAGCTCATGTCGTACGGGTGGAAGGTGATGCTTCCGCTGGCCCTGGCCAATTTACTGGTCACCGGAGCGATCGTTGTATTGTAGAGCTATGAGAATTGTCAGGAGCATACATGTTTAGCAGCATACGAAGTCTGTGGATCGTGTTTAAACACATGTTCCGTCGCCGTGAGACAGTCCAGTACCCGGATGAAAAGCCCTACCTGGCGCCTCGCTACCGCGGGCGGATCATCCTCTCGAAGGACCCCGATGGCGGCGAGCGGTGTGTGGCCTGCTATCTCTGTGCCGTTGTCTGCCCGGTCGACTGTATCGCCCTGCAGGCCACCGAGGACGAGCATGGCCGGCGCTACCCGGACTTCTTCCGCATCAACTTCTCCCGCTGCATTTACTGTGGGTTGTGTGAGGAAGCCTGCCCCACCTACGCGATCCAGCTCACACCTGATTTCGAGATGGCCGAGTATCATCGCAATAACCTGGTCTACGAAAAGGAACACCTGCAAATCGAAGGGCAGGGGAAATACCCCGGCTACCACTTCTATAAGGTAGCCGGCCTCAAGATCGGCGGCAAAGACAAGGGAGAGGCGGAGAACGAAGACAAACCCGTTGATATCCGGAGCCTGTTGCCCTGAGGAGTTAATGCGTACGGCATGGTAACCGCATTCTACATAGCGTCGGCAGTCGCAATCGCCGCCACGATCATGGTCATCACTCGCACCCAGGCCGTACATGCCCTGTTGTACCTGATCGTATCGCTGTTGTCGGTAGCCGTCATCTTCTTCTGTCTCGGCGCGCCGTTTGTCGCCGTGCTCGAGATCATCATCTATGCCGGCGCCATCATGGTGCTGTTTGTATTCGTCATGATGCTGCTCAATCTCGGTCCCGAATCGGCACAGCAGGAGCGGCAGTGGCTCAATCCCCGCATGTACATCGGGCCCGCTGTTCTGTCACTGGTCTTGTTGATTGAACTTGTCTACATGATCAACCAAGGCCTGGCTACCGTCTATTCGCCGACTGTCGTCGCTCCCAGGGAAGTAGGTATCAGCCTTTTTACCACGTATGTACTCGGCGTGGAACTTGCCGGCATGCTGCTGCTGGCCGGTCTGGTCGGCGCCTTCCATCTCGGGCGCCGCCGCGAACGCCGTGAGCACGGAACCGATACGACCACCCAAGCTGCAGACACCGAATCGTCGCCGAACGTCACCGTAGGGGAGGACTCGTAGTATGGCCGCCATTCCGCTCGAACATGGACTGCTGCTGGCCGGCATTCTCTTCTCCCTGGGTGTGATCGGGCTGCTCGTCCGCCGCAACGTGATCTTCATCCTCATGAGCCTTGAAATCATGCTCAACGCCGCCGGATTGGCCTTTGTCGCCGCCGGCGCCCGGTGGGGACAGGCCGATGGTCAGGTCATGTTCGTTTTCATTCTCGCCATGGCAGCCGCTGAAGTCGCTATCGGCCTGGCCCTCGTTCTGCAAATCTACAAGCGCCTCCAGACGCTCGATATCGATCTGGCCAGTCTCTTGAAGGGGTAGCAGTGACATGGATATAGAATATCAGGCCCTCTGGCCGGTCATCATTGTCGCTATAACATCGATCGTCGTCCTGCTGCAGGCCGCCATCACACGCCGTCATGCGGTTGCTCTCGGACTGACCATAGTCGGTCTCATCGCTGCCTTCATCGCAGTGATTGGTGTCGGCCCGCTGCTGCCGCAATCAGTTGGCGTGCTGCTGGTGATGGATGGGTTCGCGCAGTTCTTCATGGGCCTGATCATCGCCGCCGCTATCGTCACCGCCGTCCTCGGCTACGCCTACCTGCGTCGCCGCAACGAACAGCGCGAGGAATTCTATATAGTCCTGCTGCTGGCCACGCTCGGTTCGATGGTCCTCACCGCCGCCAGTCATTTCGTTACATTCTTCCTCGGTCTCGAGATTCTCTCGGTCTCACTCTATGTCATGATTGCCTATCTGACCGAGGAACTTGCCGCCCTTGAAGCGGGGGTGAAGTATCTCATCCTCGCGGCTGCATCATCAGCTTTCCTGCTGTTCGGCATGGCGCTGATCTACGCGGAGTTCGGGACGATGCAGTTTGGCCCGCTGGCCGATGCACTCGCCGCCGCCGAAGATCTGTCGACCCCCATCGTACTGGTCGCGACCGCCCTTATGCTGGTCGGCATCGGTTTCAAACTCGCTATCGTACCGTTCCATGTCTGGACACCCGATGTCTACACCGGCGCCCCGGCTCCCGTCACCGCCTTTGTGGCCAGTGTCTCCAAAAGCGCCGTGTTCGCACTCTTGCTGCGGTACTTCTTTGTCACCGATGGATATCAATTCGACACGGTCATGATCGCCCTGGCCGTGATCGCGATAGCCTCGATGCTGATCGGAAACATCCTGGCGCTCATCCAGGAAAACGTCAAACGCATCCTGGCTTATTCCTCGATCGCTCATCTCGGCTACATGCTGGTCGCCTTCATCGCCGGAGGAGATCGCGCCCTCGAAGCCGTCGCCTACTACCTGATCGTCTACTCTCTGGCTGTCCTGGGCTCATTCGGCATAATCAGCTTGATTTCACCCGAAGGCAGGGAACGGATGTCTCTCGAAGACTTCCGCGGCCTGTTCTGGCAGCGCCCCCGACTGGCGATCATCTTCACCATACTCCTTCTGTCCCTGGCGGGGATTCCCGTCACGGCCGGATTTGTCGGCAAGTTCTATCTGGTCCTGGCCGGTGTTGCTGCCGCCCACTGGGTGCTGGTAGTGGTGCTGGCAATCGCCAGCCTGATCGGCATCTACTACTACTTCCGTATCATGGCTGTCATGTACGCCCGTCGCGACACGCCTGCTGCCTCGACGCCCACAGTCTCACTCTCGGGAGCGACGCTGCTCGGCCTGCTGGCCGCAGCGACAATCTACCTCGGGGTCTATCCCGATCAGCTGCTGCTGCTGATCCGGCGATTGGTCCTCACCCTGTAGTTCTGTTACAACGAATGCAGATTTGCCGAAACGTCAACGTCGATTCCTTGTTATACGAATAGATAGGCCGGGCTCCGCCATCCGGCGGCGCTGACCGTATCCTCGCACGTCTTCGCAGTACTCGTTTCCCGGCACACGTAGAATTCAACGCCGACCGACCGGCGGTCACTGCAGACAATGCCCGTCGGAGTCGATGCCTCGACGGCATCGGTTGGCCATGGAGGTGACAGTATGCAAGTCCCACTGGAATTATCGTTTCGAGATGTGGCCAAGAGCCCCGACATCGAAGCTCTCATCCACGAAAAAGTCGGCAAGCTCGAACAGGTGTGTGACTACATCACCAGTTGCCGGGTGAGTGTCGAACGCCCGCAGCGTCACCAGCAGAGCGGCAACCTGCATCGGGTACGAATTGAGGTGCGAGTCCCGCCGGGACATGAACTGGTGGTGACCAAAGAACCCGGCGAGGCCGACATGCATGCGCCCCTGTCGGGTGTCATTCGCGATGCCTTCGATGCGGCTCGACGTCGGCTCAAGGAACTGGTCGAACGCCAGCGCGATGAAACCAAATCGCACCCGCAGCAGGAGGTCACCGCCATCATCAGCGAGATTGATGTCGATGGCGGCTATGGTTTCCTGGAAACCGTCGACGGCCGCCGAATCTATTTCCACCGAAACAGCGTTGTCAACGAGGCCTTTGAGGACCTCGATGTGGGTAACGGCGTGCGTTATGTCGAAGAGCAGGGTGACAAAGGCCCCAAAGCCACTACCGTCCAGGTCCTGCAGCGTCGCAGTACCGGCGAAACCTGATCGCCCCGACCAGCCCAGACTACAGGTCATCGATAGTATACCAAGTGATGAAAGGAGAACTCATATGAAACGCCTGACCGCTCTCTTATCCGGATTGCTTCCGCTCGGACTGATTATCGGTCTGAACGGCTGTGGCGGACAGGAACACCCGCCCGGCGGCCAGCTCGAGGAAGTCCTGCCGGGTCCGACCAAGGCCGTCGCCGTGCTACATCCGACCGAAGGCAACGACGCCTACGGTACGGTTACGTTCACCGAGACACCCGACGGCGTCGAAGTTGTCGCCGACGTGTACAATCTCGAACCCGGTCTGCACGGATTCCATATTCATGAGTATGGTGACTGTTCCGAACCCGACGCTACCTCAGCGGGCGGGCATTTTGCACCGATGAATCGCGAACATGGTGCTCCCGATGATCTTGATCGCCACGTCGGCGACCTCGGCAATATCATGGCCGACTCGACCGGTCACGGTCACTACGAAGAGACCGATACGCACTTGACAATGTCCGGCGTAAACTCGATTATCGGGCGGGGCGTTATCGTGCACGAAGGTGAAGACGATCTAACTACGCAGCCGACCGGCGCCGCCGGCGCGAGAGTCGCCTGTGGTGTGGTTGGCATCGATGAGGACTGATCGTTGGCTCGCAGCCCTCAGAATCACTGAATTCTAGACGCACTCGGCACTAGCAGGAGTAACATGGAGACCAAACGGAACGCACAACTCGATCGAGAACTCTCCCGGGTCGGCCTCGGCACCTGGGCTATCGGCGGATGGATGTGGGGTGGTACCGATGAAGCGGAGTCGATTCGCACTATTCGTGCCGCCCTCGACAAGGGCATCAACCTCATCGACACTGCCCCGGTCTACGGCTTCGGCCGCTCCGAAGAAATAGTCGGCAAGGCCATCAGGGAGCACGGCAATCGCGACCGGATCGTCCTGGCAACCAAAGCGGCGCTTGATTGGAACGACGATCACAAGCCGTTTCGCAACGCCTCGCGCGAGCGGATTCTCAAGGAGATCGATGATTCGCTGCAGCGCCTGCAAACGGACTACATCGATATATACCAGATTCACTGGCCGGATGATTCCGTCGCCGCCGAAGAGACCGCCGGTACAATGAAACAGCTGCTCGACGAAGGGCGAATCCGCGCCATCGGGGTCAGCAACTACTCGTCCGAACACATGGCCGCATTCCGTGAAACAGCGCCGCTGCATTTCTGTCAGCCGCCGTACAATCTGCTGGAGCGTGGTATTGAGGATGATGAGTTGCCGTATTGTCAGAAAAACGACATCGCCCTGCTGACCTACGGCGCTCTCTGTCGTGGCCTGTTGTCGGGGAAGATGACCGCCGAGACGAAGTTTACCGGTGATGATCTCCGTCGGTTCGACCCGAAATTCAAGAAGCCGCGCTATGAACAGTACCTCGAAGCCGTGAACCGACTGGATACCTTCGCCCGCGAGCACTATGATCGCCGCGTCATCCAATTGGCCGTACGCTGGATTCTCGATCAGGGCGTGGACATCGCCCTCTGGGGCGCCCGTCGGCCGGATCAACTCGATGCGCTCGACGGTCTGGATGGCTGGACGCTCGATGATGATGCCCGTGCCCGCATCGCCGAGATTATCGATGAAACCGTGCAGAAGCCGGTCGGACCGGAATTCATGGCGCCGCCGAAACAGAAGGCGAGGACGCAGTAGACACAACGTCGCCAACGCAAACAGCACGGCGCTATCGACAAGAAAGGTGACGTGACGTCCGGAAAACCATCATACGACGCGGTCGTGGTTGGCGCCGGCCCCAATGGCCTGGCCGCGGCGGCCTATATGGCCCGCGCGGGCTTCTCAGTTGTCGTGCTCGAGGCGGCCGCCACCCCCGGTGGCGGCGCCCGTAGTGCCGAACTGACCCTTCCCGGCGTCACCCACGATATTTGCTCGGCGGTTCATCCCCTCACGGTTGGATCGCCGTTTCTGCAAAAGCTCGCTCTGGAATCGTACGGCCTGCGCTGGATCTATCCCGATGTGACCGCCGCTCATCCGCTCGATGGTGGCGATGCCGCGGCGCTGTACGGCACTGTCCCACAAACGGCCGAACTGTTGGGAAGTGATAGCGGCGCCTATAAGCGCCTCATTGAACCACTGGCCGTTGCCTGGGAGAAACTCTCGCACGATCTCCTGGCGCCACCCCGAATCCCAAAACATCCGCTTCTCATGGCGCGGTTCGCCCGGCATGGCCTCCAATCCGCTCGGCGACTATGTGACCGAAACTTCCAATCGGCACACGCCCGGGCTCTATTTGCCGGCATGGCGGCGCATTCGATGCTGCCGCTTGAGCAGGCGCCCAGCGCCGCCGTTGGGCTTGTGCTCACTCTGGCCGGCCACGCCGTCGGCTGGCCCATCCCGCAGGGAGGCGCACAGTCGATCACGACAGCCCTGACCGCCTATGTCAAAGACCACGACGCGACTATCCTCACCGACATGCCGGTCAATCGTCTCTCCGACCTGCCGCGCGCCCGTGTCGCCCTGTTCGACATCACACCCCGGCAGTTGCTGACAATTGCCGGTGACGCACTGCCCTCGCGCTACCGACGCCGGTTGGAGGCCTTCCGTTACGGCCCGGGCGTCTTCAAGATTGACTGGGCGCTTGACCGCCCCATCCCGTGGACTTCCGACTGGTGCCGTCGCGCCGGGACAGTCCATGTCGGCGGCACCTTCGACGAAATAGCGGCTTCGGAAGCCGCTGTCACACGCGGCAAACATCCGGAGGAGCCGTTCGTACTTGTCGCCCAACCGACCGTACAGGATCCCTCGCGCGCTCCTGCGGGCAGTCATATCGGCTGGGCCTATTGCCACGTCCCGAACGGCTCGACCGTCGACATGACCGAAGCAATCGAGCGCCAGGTGGAGCGATTCGCCCCCGGCTTCCGCGACACTATCCTCGCTCGCCACACCCTCAACACGGCCGGGCTGGAGGCCTACAATGCCAACTACGTCGGCGGCGATATCAACGGCGGCATCCAGGATTTTCGCCAACTGCTGGCCCGGCCTGTCCTGCAATGGAATCCCTACGCGACCGGCCAGCCCGGTGTCTATCTTTGCTCCTCCTCAACACCGCCCGGTGGCGGCGTGCACGGCATGTGCGGCTATCATGCGGCCCGGGCGGCCCTGGCCGATTGCCTGTCCTGAGCACCGCCCGAAGGCTGTTCGTTTTGCACCCGGAACTTTACGCTTTCCAACGGGTTAAGGAACTACAAGCGGTGCTTGCCGCGCCTGCCCGAAGCAATTGCTGCTGCCGAGGGCAGTGCGGCGTAGTACATTCTCCACGGAACTTCCTCACGCACGATCAATCGCTCGTCATTCGCTTGTGCGGTGACGGTTACAACGCGCACAAAGTTAACTTGTTGAGTGCACGAGACAGGAGGAAAGCTCCCATGAAACTACAAGGCAAAAAAGTCGCGGTCTTTGTTGCCGACCTCTACGAAGATCTGGAATTCTGGTACCCCTACTACCGCATGCAGGAAGAAGGCGCCGAAGTTGTCGCGATCGGCCCCAAAGCCGGTACTTTCCGGGGCAAACACGGTGTGCCGGCTACCGCCGACAAGGGAATCGATGAAGTCAAGGCAATTGAATTCGACGCCCTGATTATCCCCGGCGGCTATTCGCCCGATCACATGCGCCGCTCACCGAACATGGTCGAGTTTGTGCGCGAGATGGATAAGCAGGACAAACACATCGCGAGTATCTGTCACGGCGGATGGATGCTGGCGTCGGCCGAGGTTGTCGACGGCAAGCAGGTGACCGGCTTTCATTCGATCGAGGATGATCTCGTACACGCCGGCGCCGAATGGGTCGACCTGAAAGTAGTCAAAAGCGAAAACCTGATCACCTCGCGGACACCCAAAGATCTGCCCGCCTTCTGCACGGCAATCATCGAAGCGGTCGCTGAGTAAGTTGCCTGAACGGACATCAGGAACAGTATATTCAGGAGAAAGCTATGCCGACAAATGTCGATACCCGTGATCTCTTCATCAAGACCGAACGACCCGACCCCGAGCTGTTCTACTCGCGCAACGATCCGAACGACCCGCGCATGGGCGATATTGTGTCGCACGATCCGACCGGTTACGACAACGCCGAAATCGTTATCCTCGGCTGTCCCCAGGATGAAGGCGTGCACCGAAATCTCGGCCGGCGCGGCTCTGCCAAAGCACCCCGTGCAATCAGGCAGGCCTTCTACAAACTGTCGGCGCCGTCCGAAGCCGGTACGCACTACCTGTATGATATCGGCGACACCGTCATCCAGCCCACCCTCGAGGACACTCACCGGGTCCACGCCGAGATTGTCGAACGCATTCTCGCCGACGGTAAACGCCTGATCGTGCTCGGCGGCGGCAATGACATTTCCTATCCCGACTGCCTCGGTCTGTCCCGCGTAGCTTCACCCGTCCTGGCCATCAATGTTGACAGTCACTTCGATGTGCGCGAAGATGACCGGCCGACCAGCGGCACCCCGTACCGGCAGCTGCTCGATCAGGGAGTGCTGGATCCCGCCATGTTCTTCGAGGTCGCCAACAAACCTGAAGCCAATTCCGCCGAGTATCTCGAATACCTGCAGGGCAAGGGAGTTCACGTCCACCCGTTGACCGACGTTCGCGCCAAAGGCATCGACGGGCTGTTTCGTCCTATTCTCAACGATCATACGGCAGACGCGATTTTCTGGGGAATCGACATGGACTCGGTCCGCACCAACGACGCGCCCGGAGTGAGCGCGTCGTATCCGATCGGTCTCACCGCCGAGGAAATCTACGAGATCGCCACCATCGCCGGCGGCGACCTGCGCACGCGCCTGATAGAGTTTTCCGAAGTTAACCCCGAATACGACGTCGATCACCGCACCGCCAAACTGGTCGGCATGCTCATGGTGGCCGCCATTGCCGCAACCGCGGGACGGTAAGACTGACGCAAGAGAAAGCGAATGGAGGAGTATGAAATGCGACGGAATGTGATGCTATTCCTGTTGACGGCAATCCTGGTATCACCCGTGATCGCCGGTGCAGCCCTGGCCCAGGAAACGACCGATAAGCCGTTCGGCGGCGAAAAGGACGTATCTTTCGCCGACAAGGTCTGGAAGCAGATGGACGGATACAACGAGTGGCGGCTGCAAACAGACTACTACGAGGGCACCCGGCCTCATGGCGCCATCCTGCGCACGTACTACAGCATGATCTCGGTCGATGACACTCCGTTCCACGTCATCGTGAAGGAGAATTACGGCGGAGAGGGTGCAACGATGGAAACGGTGGCGGACAGTCCCGGCGACTACCTGAAGTCCGTGACCGTCATGGTTCAGCGTAAACCCGGCTACGACGAGGCGAACAACAACTGGTTCTGGGTCAAGTACGCTCCTGACGGATCCATCATGGAAAACGAAAAAGGCATGGCCCTTGCCGGCCGGGTGGCCAAAGGAATGGACGCCGGCTGCATTGCCTGTCACGCCACGGCTGGTGGCAATGACTACGTCTTTACCAACGATGATTGATGACAATAGAACAACTCAGACAGCGAAAGAGAGGCAAATCGATATGGGACGAGTGGATGGTAAAACGGCAATTGTCACCGGCGGCGCTCTCGGCATAGGCCGAGAAAGCTGCCTGCTGCTCGCACAGCACGGCGCCAAAGTCGCCGTCGTCGACCTTCAGGATAACGAAGGCAAAGCCGTCGTCGAGGAAATCAAGAAATCCGGGGGAGAAGCTGCCTACTGGCACCTCGACGTTACCGACGAACAGGAAGTCAAGAAGATCTTCAACGAGATCAAAGAGAAGTACGATACGATCGATGTCCTGGTCAATAACGCCGGCATCGCGGGCGACAACAAGCCGACCCACGAACTCACACTGGATGAATGGCGCAAGGTCCAGGCTGTCAATACCGATGGTGTCTTCCTCTGTACACGTGAAGCCCTGCCGTATATGAAACAGCAGAAGAAGGGCAGCATCATCAATATCTCCTCGATCTATGGCATTATCAGCGCCCCTGATATCCCGTCGTACCACGCCTCAAAGGGCGCCGTACGGTTGATGACCAAGACCGATGCCTTGCTGTACGCCGACGATGGCATCCGGGTCAACTCCGTTCATCCCGGCTATATCTGGACACCGCTGGTTGAAGATCTCGGCAAGCGCTCCGAGGGAGGTGTCGAGGCGTTTCGACAGCATCTTGACAGCTTGCACCCGATAGGTCACGTTGGCGAGCCGAAAGACATCGCCTTCGGTATCCTCTTCCTGGCTTCGGATGAATCCAAGTTCATGACCGGAAGCGAACTGGTGATCGACGGTGGTTACACCGCCCGGTAAGTCAAGCATGACGGTGGCCGTACGCCAACTCGTATGGCCACCGTCACACTCATATGCAGGAGGTAGATGATGATGAGCGACAAAAAGGTACGTCTTGTAGCGGCCGATGAATTGCAGGATGGAGAAAAACGGGCATTCGAGGTGGCCGACTCGAAGATTGTCCTCGGCCGGGTCGGCTCGGACTACTTCGCCGTCAGCGGCTCCTGCCCGCATTATGGCGCTCCCCTTGAACAGGGCGCCCTGGCCGGACACCGCCTGATCTGCCCCTGGCACCACGCCACCTTTGACATCCGCTCCGGTGATCTGCTGGAACCGCCCTCTCGCGATGGTCTCTGCAGCTACCCGGTGGAGATAGAGGACGGTGATGTGTACGTGCGTGTCCCCGAACAACTGCCGGCCTCGTGTCCACCCGACATGACCGACACGAAAGATAGTGACCGCACCTGCCTCATCCTCGGCGCCGGCGCCGCCGGCAACGCTGCTGCCCAGTCGATGCGCGAAAACGGTTTCACCGGACGAATCGTCATGGTTACCAGGGAATCCCGACTCCCGTACGATCGACCCAACCTGTCCAAGGAATACCTGCAGGGCCAAGCGGAACCCGACTGGATTCCACTTCGCGATGAGAAGTTCTACAAAGACCACGGTATCGAGATCATGTCCGAGCGCGAAGCCACCGCCATAGACACCGAGAAGCAGACCGCGATATTCAAAGACGGCGAGTCAATTCAATACGACCAGTTGCTCCTCGCTACCGGCGGCGTACCGCGATCGCTCGACGTTCCCGGCAGCGACCTGGACGGCGTCTTTACTCTGCGCAGCCACGATGACGCGGATCGGATCATCGAAGCCGCCGACAATGCCTCACGAGCGGTTGTCGTCGGCGCCAGCTTTATTGCAATGGAAGTCGCGGCCAGCCTGCGAGAACGGGATGTCACCGTGACCGTCGTCGCGCCGGAGGATACACCGATGGAATCGGTCTTCGGCGAACAGTTCGGACGCGCCATCCAGCATCGCTACGAGGGAGAGGGCATCACCTTCAAGATGAAAGCCGGGGTCGCCGAGTTCGCGGGCAGCGACAAACTCGAAAAGGTCATCCTGGACAGCGACGAGTCACTGGACGCTGATTTTGTCGTGGTCGGCATTGGCGTTGATCCCGCCACGAAGACACTCGATGGCCTGCAGCTCGAGTCCGATGGCAGCGTCCGGGTTGATGATCACTTGCGCGTGACCGACAACGTGTACGCCGCCGGCGATGTCGCCACCTTTACCGACTGGCGCACCGACAGGCCGATCCGAATCGAACACTGGCGCACCGCCGAACAGCACGGCCGGCTGGCCGGAGCCAACATGGCGGGTGGCGATGAAACATACCGAGGGGTGCCGTTCTTCTGGACCTCGCTGGGTCAACTCCAGGTCGGCTATGTCGGTCACTGCCCCGAATGGGACGATATCATCTTTGACGGTGAAGTGAAATCCGAAAGCTTCATCGCCTACTTTGTACACGGAGACGCCGTACGGGCCGCAGTTGGTGTCGGTCGTGGTGAAGAACTGGCGGCGGTCGATGAACTGATGCGTCGCGATGAGTTGCCGTCCCCCGATGCGCTCCGGGTCGGGGATGTCGACCTGCGCCGGGAACTGCGCAAACAGCTCGCCTGATCGTTCGACCAATCGGGCCAGAATAGCTATGTCCCCGGACACACAACAGCAGCGCGCCAACGACCGGTCGCAGGGCGGTGACGCCGACCGCTCCGACTGGGCCTACTGGTCGGAATCGGTCGACGATGTTCTGTCGAGACTCGACGTCGATCCCGAGCAGGGTCTCAGTGAGTCCGAGTGTGAACGCCGCCGTCGCACCCATGGTCGCAACCGTCTCCGCGAGAGCGAGCGGCGCTCTACCTGGGAAATCCTGGTCGACCAGTTCAAGAGTATCATTATCGGGCTGCTGGCGGCCGCCGCCATTCTCTCGGCCGCGTTTGATCAGGCCGTCGAGGCAGTCGCGATCGCAATTGCTATCGCCCTCAACACCGCCATCGGCTTCTTCACCGAAATGCGCGCTGTCCGCTCCATGGATGCCCTCCGTGAAATGGGGCGCGTCTCCGCCCGCGTGCGCCGAGACGGCAAGGAGCGCGACATCCCCGCCGATGAACTGGTGCCCGGCGATGTCGTCATCATTGGCGAGGGTGATGTTGTCACTGCCGATATTCGCCTTCTCGAAGCCGCGAAACTTCAGGCGAACGAGTCCGCCCTGACCGGCGAGTCGGTGCCGGTCACCAAGCAGGTTGAACCGGTCGACGCCGATGCGTCGATTGGCGAGCGCACCTGCGCTCTGTTTAAAGGCACCGCCATCACCAGCGGCTCCGGCTACGGCGTTGTCGCCGCCACCGGCATGCACACCGAACTCGGCCGGATTTCCGAACTGGTAGAAGAAGCCGAATCGGAACAAACACCGATCGAAAGACGCCTCGACCGCCTCGGCCGCAGCCTGATCTGGGTCACGCTCGGCCTGACGGCGATCGTAGCCGTACTGGGAATCCTCCGCGGTCGCGATACACTTCTCATGATAGAAACCGCCGTTGCCCTGGCCGTGGCTGCCGTTCCCGAAGGTCTCCCCATTGTCGCCACTATCGCCCTCGCCCGTGGTATGCTGCGCATGGCCCGGCGCAACGCGCTCATCAACCGGCTCGGCTCGGTTGAAACACTCGGCACCACCTCGATCATCTGTACCGACAAAACCGGCACCCTGACCGAAAACCGCATGACCCTCCGCCAGATCAATCTCCAGTTCGCCGAACATAGATTCGAAGGTAGTGACGACTCAAAAGAGTCCGGCGAGGAGTCAAAAGAGGAAGATGCTCAGAACACTCTCCACGAAGCCCTCAAGATCGGCGTTCTTTGCAACAATGCCTCCTTACACGATAAAGATGACGATGACAACGAAGAACAGGGGACCGGCGACCCGATGGAACTGGCCCTGCTTGTCGCCGGCCGCGATGCCGGACTCGAGCGCAAACAGCTGCTCGACGAGATGCCCGAAGAGCGCGAGGAGGCCTTCGACCGCGAAACCAAAATGATGGCCACCTTCCACGAGACAGAAAGTGGCTTCTTCGAAGCCGTCAAGGGCGCGCCGGAGGCTGTGCTGCAAGCCTCCAGCAAGATTGTAACGAAAGATGGTGAAGAGGAGTTAACCGACGATGGTCGCTCGGAATGGACGGAGAAAAACGACAACCTCGCTGCCGATGGCCTCCGCGTCCTCGCTGTAGCCCGCCGCACGGTCGAAAGTACCGATATCGATCCGTATCAAGACCTTGTCTTCATAGGCCTGATCGGCCTGCTCGATCCCGCCCGCGAAGACATCCCGGAGGCGCTTGAGCGCTGCCGCCACGCCGGCATCCGTGTCATCATGGTTACCGGCGATCAGCCTGCCACGGCCGTCAAGATCGCCGATGACATTGGTCTGGTCCGCGATCACGATCTGACCGCAATGACCGGTGACGAAATCCCCGATGACGAAGAGCAGGGCGACAAGGAACGGATTCTCGCAACAAACATCTTTGCCCGTGTCAGCCCGAGGCAGAAACTCACGCTCATCGGCGCCCACCAGCACAACGGCAGTATCGTGGCGATGACCGGCGACGGCGTCAACGATGCTCCGGCGCTCAAAAAAGCGGACATCGGTATCGCCATGGGCCGGCGCGGAACGCAGGTCGCGCGCGAAGCCGCCGACATGGTTCTCAAAGACGATGCCTTTGCCACGATCGTCGCTGCCGTCGCACACGGCCGCGTCATCTTCGACAACATCCGCAACTTCGTGCTCTATCTGCTCTCCGGTAATGTCGCAGAGATCATCGCGGTCGCCGCTGCCTCGGTTTCCGGAAGTCCGCTGCCATTGCTGCCGCTGCAAATCCTCTTTCTCAATTTCGTGCTCGATGTCTTTCCCGCGCTCGCCCTCGGCATGGGGGAGGGGGCGCCCGAAATCATGGATCGCCCGCCGCGAAGCACCGACGAACCGATTCTGGCCCGCCAACACTGGGCCTTTATCGGCGGTTTCGGCGCCGTCATCGCAGTCGCCATCCTGCTGGCGCTGTACGTCGCCATGTCCTGGCTCGGCATGCCGCACAGTCAGGCCGTGACCGTGTCGTTCCTGACGCTCTCGTTTTCGCGCCTGCTCCATATCTTCAATATGCGCGATACCGATTCACACCCGTTGTTTAACGAGATTACCCGCAACCGCTACGTCTGGCTGGCGCTTCTCATCTGTCTCGGCCTGCTGCTCGGTGCGGTCTATATGCCCGGTATTTCCGACGTGCTGAGCCTGCAGCCACCGGGAGTGGATGGTTGGCTTACAGTCGTCGTCCTCAGCCTGTTTCCGTTGCTTGTCGGACAGGTGTACAAACTAATCATCGGTCACCGCCGTAAGAGGAGCCGCTCATGAGCAGCAACACCAACGGATCGCTCAATTTCAGTCGCAAGATACTGACCGCCGTCGGCATCGTGGCCATCTTTGCACTCGTCGTCTACCTCCTCGGTAGCCTGGCCCAGATGCTGCTCGGTGTTTTTGCCGGTGTTCTCCTCGCCGTCCTCCTCGACGGCCTGACCGGCTGGCTGCAGACAGTGACCCGCCTGCCGCGCATTCTCACGCTCTGGATCGTCATCCTGCTCCTGCTCGGACTCGGTGGGCTGATCGGCTGGCTGCTCGGGCCACGCATTGCCGAACAGTTCGTCCGCCTGTCGGAACGTCTGCCCGACGCCTACGAGAGCATTCGCGAAAGCCTGCGGGCCAATCCCTGGGGCCGACAACTGCTGCAGAATGTACCGACGCTCGACGAACTGGTCACACCGGGTTCCGAGGTCATGGGGCGGGTGGCCGGTGTCTTCTCAACAACGGTCGGGGCTCTCTTGTCGGCTCTGCTGGTGCTGTTTGTCGGTTTGTACCTCGCGATTGACCCGCGGCTGTACATTGACAACGCTATCCGCCTCGTGCCGGAAAACAGGCGCAAGCGCGCACGTGAGATCAGCGCGGCCATCGGACACGCCCTCCGCTGGTGGCTGGCCGGACGGTTCGCGTCGATGGCCGTGGTCGGCCTGCTCACCGGTATTGGTCTCTGGATAGCCGGTGTCCCGCTCGCCTTCACCCTCGGTTTGATCGCGGCGGTCCTTTCATTCGTGCCGTTCGTCGGACCCATCATCTCAGCCATACCGGCTGTTCTGGTCGCGCTCGCCGAAAGCCCGATTCTGGCCGTCTACGTCGTGATCGTTTATGCCGCCGTACAGGCCATGGAGAGCTACCTGATTACACCGCTCATCCAGAAGCGCGCGGTATCCCTGCCTCCGGCGTTATTGATTGTCGTGCAGGTAGTTATGGGCGTCCTCTTCGGCGCCCTCGGCGTCTTCCTGGCAACGCCTTTCGCGGTAGCCGTTATCGTCGTGATACAGATGCTGTATGTCGAAGATGTCCTCGGTGACAGCGTTACCGTCATGGGCGAGCATTGATTGGCTGCTGAAGAAAAAAAGGGCAGCGACCGGCCGTATCTTCTTTATATTGCAGGATTGTGCCGACCGGGCCCGACCCGTCGGCGCCAGCAACCGGAAAGGACAAGTCATGGGCATTCTCGCAGTTGAAAATCTCAAACTGTCGCTGGGCGGTCGACAGATTCTCAACGATGTGTCGATCGATTTCTGGGACGGCCACGTGCATGCGGTGGTCGGCCCCAACGGCGCCGGTAAATCCACCCTGGCTGCCACCATCATTGGTCTGAGCGGATATGCCGATATCGAAGGCGATATTCTGTTCGAAGGCCAGTCGATTCGCGAACTGAGTATCGATGAGCGCGCCCGCAAGGGCATTACCCTCGGCTGGCAGGAGCCGGCCCGCTTCGAAGGCCTGCCGATCCGTACCTTCATCAACGCCTCGGCTAATGGCGACAAGGTCGATGCGATGGCGATTCTCGAACAGGTCGGGCTCGACCCCGATGACTACGGCAATCGCGCGGTCGACAAGACCCTCAGCGGTGGTGAACGCAAAAAGGTCGAACTCGCCTCCATCCTCGCTATGAAACCAAAAGTCGCGTTGCTCGATGAACCCGACTCCGGCATCGACATCGAGTCGATCGAACGCATCTTCGATGCCGTCAAGTTGCTCAAGGAGCAGGGAACGACCGTCATACTGATCACCCACAGCCTCGCCGTCCTCAATCAGGCCGAGCACGCCTTTCTCATGTGCCACGGCAAGGTCGTCGACAAAGGCTCGGTAGCCAGGATCAGACACTACTTCGAGGACAAGTGTATCCCCTGTGACCACAAAAATGTCCCCGAACTGTACAACATCGAGGGGCAGGCATGAGTCAGGAACTTACCGTCATAAATGATCTGTACAGCCGCACCGGTACCGACCCGCATGAACTGGACGATCCCGATGTCGCCCACCTGGTCATCAACGAGAACCACGTGCTCGGTATGCATGCCGTGCCGGGTCTCGATGTTGATGCCAAGGAACTCGATGACGGCGTCAAGGTGGTCGTCAACCTTCGCTCCGGTACGATCGTCAAAAAGCCCGTACATCTCTGCTTCGGCATGACTCCCGACCGCGGCGTCCAGCGCATTATCATGGATGTCACCATCGAAAGCGGCGCCCACATCTCTCTGCTGGCCCACTGTGTCTTTCCGGTCGCCGTCGATGTCCAGCACATTATGGATGCCCGTCTTCGCGTCGGCGAGAACGCCTCGTACAAGTACTTCGAAAAACACGTCCACAGCCCGGCCGGTGGGGTGAAGGTATACCCGAAAGCGCTGGTCGAGGTCGGTCCCGGCGCCCGCTTCGAAACCGAATTCGAACTCATCGAGGGACGGGTCGGCCTGATCGACATCGACTACGAAGCTACCTGCCAGGCCAACAGCCTTCTCGATATGAATGCGCGCATCAGCGGTCGCGCCGATGACTATATCAAGATCAGTGAAACCGCCAATCTGGTCGGCGAGTACGCCAAAGGCGTGCTCACCTCCAAGATCGCCGTGCGCGACAACGCCAAAGCGGAAGTGTACAACAAGCTCACAGCGTCAGCACCTTTCGCTCGCGGTCATGTCGACTGCAAGGAAATCGTGCAGGACAACGGTGTCGCCACCGCCGTGCCGGTGGTCGACGTGCACGACCCACGCGCCCACATCACCCACGAGGCCGCCATCGGCAGTGTCGACAACAAACAGCTGGAAACCCTGATGGCTCGCGGCCTGTCCGAGGATGACGCCGTCGAAACGATCATCAACGGCCTGCTGAGCCGCTCATAGCACCCGCTATCGACCGTACACGTATCACTAAAACCGCCGGACCTGTTTGGTCCGGCGGTTCTTTCCTGGAACATCTCGTCCGCAATTCCATTCTATGTAACGAATGAGGTTACGTCGTCAGCACTACTTCTAAGCGCGTATTCCCATATCATATCCCTGTACCGCGACCAAAGGAGGTCCGTATGGCTAATGAACAGCAAGCCTATGTTGACAAGATGAATGCCCAGCTGAAAGAATGGCAGGCCAAGATAGACGAGTACAAGGCGAAAGCCGAGAAAAGCGGCGCCCAGGCGGAAATCGACTACAACCGCGAAATCAGCGAACTGGAAACCCGCATGAAGGCGCTGGAGCAGAAAGCGACCGAGATGTCCAATGCGGCCGAGAACAAGTTCGCCGAACTTCGCAATGACGCCGAAGTGAAGCTTGACGAAGCCAAGCAGAAGTTCCGCGACGTATTGTCGAAGATCGGCTGATCGATCCGGCCGGACGCCGTCGCGAAACCAATCGACAACGACCCAGGAGGGCTGGCATGGCGGACAAACAAACCTACATCGAACGTATCAATCGCGAACTCGACCAGTTTCGGTCACAACTGAACGAACTCAAAGCCAAGGCCCAGGCCGCGGAGGCCGATGCCAAGGTGGCGTACAGCAAGAAACTCGAATACGCCAAAGCTCGCCTGCGCGATACCGAAGGCAAGCTCAATGAATTGCAGATCAGTCGCACCGATGCGTGGGAACCGCTGCGTCATGAGGTCGAAGAATCGCTGTCGCAATTGCGAGAGACCTTTTCGTCGAAAGAAACAAGTTTCTAAGTGTACGTGGGAACGGCTGAACGGGAAGCCGGCTCATCTCGAGTCGGCCTTCTTTATGTCTGCCAGCCTGTCTCGTGACGATGACAGCGTAACCGCATGCTTGCGCAACCCGCCCCAGGGATCCATGCGCTGGCCCAGCCGACGAAAGATGCTGCTGATCGTGTAACGGTCGGACCGCAGGGCTCCATCGTCCAGTTCGTCCCGCTCGATCGGTGTCGCCACCGGTGCGCCCGGCCGCGGCCGCACCGAATACGGCGTGACCATCGTCTGACCGTAAGCATTGCGGTTTGTATCGAGAAACACCCGGTCGCCCCGCTTATCCTTACGCTGCTCCACCGTCAGCTGTTTGGGATGTCGCTTTGCCAGCAAATCAGCTATGTCCCGTGCGAAGGCACGCACCTCGTCGAAGTCCTGATGGCGCTTCAACGGCACCGCTATATGTATCCCCTTTGAACCGGTCGTCTGCAGGAAGCAGGGCAGTTCCAGGTCATCGAGCAACTCGCACAGGGTGCGCGTCGCATCCCGGACCGGCTCAAAATCATCCGTGGGCGGATCGATATCAAACACCATCAGGTCCGGCTGATTCAGCTTGTCCCGGCGGCTCAGCCATGAATGCGGTGTGATACAGGCCTGGTTGGCCAGATACACCAGCGTTGCCGCCTCGTTACACACAACCTGCGTCTTTTGCCCACCCTCAACGTCAATCTCGATGCGACTTATCCAGTCGGGGAAGTAATCCGATACTTGCTTCTGATAGAATCCATCGCCGTCGATGCCGTCGGGAAAACGCTGCAAGGACAGTGGCCGATCCTCCAGGTACGGCAGCATCGTCTCGGCGATGCGAGCGTAATAGTCGATCAACTGTCCCTTCGTTATCCCGCTGTCCGGAAACAGCACCTTGTCTTCGTTTGAAAGCTCGATGGTGTGCGAACCGACCTTCATACTCACCCCTTCGACTGCTCGCGCCTGACCTGCTTGGGCGGCTTATCCTGTCTGAGCCCGAGGAAACGCGGATGGCGAAGCTTGCCGTCACCGGTCCACTCGGTGAAACCAAACTGTCCCACCAGCTTGGGAGAGACCCAGTGCGGCCGCCGTTCCTTGATCTCGTCGGAATTGGCGAATGGACAACTCTTGCGCTCGTGCCGTGTCAGCTTCTCCGTCAGTGACCGCAGCGTCTCTTCGTCGTACCCGGTGCCGACCTTCCCGGCATAACGCAGCTCGCCTTTCTCGTAATAGCCCACCAGCAGCGCGCCAAACCCGATTCGCGAGCCTTCCGGGTCGGTGTAACCACCGATGACCAACTCCTGCTGGTTGACGCACTTGAATTTCAGCCAGTCGGAACTGCGACTGTGTCTATAAGATGCGTCGAGCCGCTTGGCAATGACCCCTTCCCAGCCCTTGCGACACGCCTCGTGATAGTACGCCTCACCATCGCCTCGCCGGTAGGGCGTCCAGCGAACCCGATTGCTGAACGCGAGCAGTTTCTTCAAAACCCGCTTGCGTTCCGCTAACGGCAAGCCGCAAAGATCATGCCCGTCGGCAAACATGACGTCAAACACGTAGTAGTAGACGGCGACCGGGCTGGAACGCGCTTCATCGGGATCCTCAATGCCCATGCGCTGCTGCAGGCGGGAGAAGCTCGTGCGGTTGCCACTGAACGCGACAATTTCACCATCCACAATGTAACCGGTCGCGCCATCTTCATCGAGCTGGTCGACTATCTCCGGATAAACTGGGCTGAGATTGCGCCGATTTCGAGAGAACAGACTGACGGTTCCCCCTTTGACCACGGCCAGGCAGCGCTCACCGTCGAGCTTGCGTTCGTAGATCCAGCCGTCGTCGGAAAAGCGCTTCCTGGTAAGCCGCGCAAGCATCGGCGACATGAACGTTGGCTGGGCCCCCCGGCGTGCTGCATCACGTTGACTACTGGTCAGGATCTTGCTCATCACTCTTCTCGATCTCCAGGATCGTCCGACCGCTCAGAACTGATCGCGGTTCGGTGCTCACCGGATTGCGCCGGGCATCGGCCGCGTCATCCTTCATTTTGATGAAGAGCCACTGGTCCTTCTTGCCCTTTTTGAGTTTGGTCAACACGAACCCGCCGGACAGTTTCTGGCCCTCGAGCCGGATCTCTATATGGCCGCGATCGAAACACTTCTGCATCGCCACTGTCCGGCCGTTCTCTTTCTTGATATTCTCGTAGGTGCCGGTGTCCCACACCAGCACCGCCCCGGCGCCGTATTCACCTTCAGGTATGACGCCTTCGAAGTCCTTGTATGCGTACGGGTGGTCCTCGGTGTTGATGGCCAGTCGCTTGTCCGACGGATCTGTCGACGGACCCTTCGGCAACGCCCACGATTTCAACACACCATCGATCTCCAGGCGGAAATCATAGTGCAGCGTACTGGCATCGTGCTTTTGAATCACGAAGATACGCTTGCCTTTACCTTTCTTGCGACCGGCTTTCGGCTCGGGAGACTTGCGCAGATCGCGCTTTTTGGAGTATTCCGAGAGTTTCTTTGCCATAACCGCCCTCTCTCCACTACAACAGTACCCCCGGCCGATTGTTTTCGCCATTTTGCCTTCGAACAATTCAAGCCGATGGTTGTTATGGACATAACAGGGCAATCGTTGGTTCCTCCGAAGACCGAAGGTCGCTCTATTAGATATATCGAGTGTCGGTGTCGCCTTGAGATTGGTCGACCTTGGCTTCACCGGGGTCCGCCTGACTGCCGACCAGGGCTCATCTCAGCAACCTCTCCATGAACGATGATTGACCTAGCTGTCGGCGAACGCCGATCGCACGCCGCCGGATAGTGACTCGATCCGGCTGCACCGCGAAGCGAACTGTGGAATATGATAAGCGCGTGGAGGGCATGGCATGTTTTTAATTGATCTGCTCCTGGCTTTTGTCGTCGCATTGATACTCAGTCTCATCCTGGCCGGCCTGGCCGGGTGGCAGTATCCCGGTCGCGTAGGCATCTGGCCGTCACTTTTGCTGCTGTTTTTCATCCTGTTCTTCGCCACATGGGCCGGTGGCGCCTGGCTGACCCCGGTCGGCCCCGTCGTCTGGGGCACCTACTGGGTTCCGTTCGTGCTGGTCGGCTTCATTATCGCCCTGCTACTGGCGGCGATCGTCCCGCCACGGCGCCCCCGCTCACGAGTCGAGGCCATTGAGCAGGCCGAAGCCCGGGCCGACACCCAGATGGCGCTCGGTGTGTTCTTCTGGGTCTTTTTCATCGTGGTCGTCGCTGCCATTATCGCACGCTACATTGCGTAGCTGTGAATTCGTTCCCGAGACGCGCCACAAGACGCCGTTAAGGAGGTCAAAGTATGTTACGAAGTCTCAAACAGATTCTCGGATACAGGTTGTTGTCGGAAGATGATGAGTTCGGCAAGGCCAAGGACTTTCTCTTCCACGAAGAAGAGTGGAATATCCGCTACCTCGTCGCCGACACCGGCGACTGGCTGCCGGATCGCAAGGTCCTGATCCCGCCATCGGAACTCGGTCAACCGAACTGGGATGACAAAGTTCTCCCGGTGAATATGACGCGCAAGCAGATCGAAGCCGCCCCGCCGATCGATCAGGCCGAGCCGGTCTCGCGGCGCCAGGAGGAACAACTGCACAAACACTTCGGCTGGCAGCCGTACTGGTCTCGGGGCCTGCAGGGCGCGCCGTTCCCGTCGCCGACCAATCCCGGCTATGAACCGGCCGGCGACAACCGGGCCGACTCGCCCTCGCCCGAGGTCGCCCAGAGCGGACCACCCCTGCGAAGTGTGGGGGAGTTGCTTGGTTACCAGGCCGGCGCCGCCGACGGTGATATCGGCCATGTCGATGACTTCATTGCCGATGACCAGCTCTGGATACTCCGCTACCTGGTGATCGATACCGGCGACTGGCTCCCGGGCCGTCAGGTCCTCTTGCCCGCGCCCTGGATCACCGATATCAGCTGGGGCGAGGCCAAAGTAGCCATCGACCTGACTCGGGACAGCATCGAAAACAGCCCGGAGTTCGACCCCGGCATGCCGGTCAACCGCCAGTATGAACAGGTGTTGTACGATTACTACGGTCGCCCGGTCTACTGGTCGTGATGGTGTCGACGACAATACGCAGGAGATTGTCTCGTGAACGTCAGAATAGGTAGACATACCTTCGATCGCTTGCACGCCGCACCGGATCGACTGAAAGACACCCCCGGCGTCTATGCGGTCCTGTCGACTATCAACGAACACGCAACCGTCATCGATGTCGGCGAATCGGACCACGTCAAGAGTTCCGTGATGACCCACACGCGTCGTGACTGCTGGGAGCGAATCGCGTCGCTCGGCGGCAGCATCGCATTTGCAGTAGCCTACTACGGTCCGGAGTCAACCGGCGACCGGCGGAAGCTCGTTCGGCAGCTCCGTCAGGAGTTTATAGCACCGTGTAGTGAAGGGAACTAACCGATGGTCGTCACGCTCACCATGAATCCCAGTATCGACACCGGCGCCTCGGTCGACCAGGTCCAGCCCGAACGCAAGCTCCGCTGCGGCAAGCCTGATTTCGAACCGGGCGGCGGCGGCCTGAACGTCGCCCGGGTACTGGTGCGACTGGGAGCGAGCGCCACTGCCTGCTATCCCTGCGGCGGCAGCAACGGCGACCTGCTCAACAGCTTGCTGGCCGATAGTGATATCGATCCCCGACCGGTGTCGATCGAAGGCATGACCCGCGAAAACGTCACCATCTCCGAAAACAACAGCGACCGCCAGTTCCGTTTCGTCATGCCCGGTCCGCAATTGTCGCAACCGGAATGGGACGCCTGTCTGCAGGTCATTCGCGATCTCACCGACGCCACCTATATCGTCGCCAGCGGCAGTTTGCCTCCGGGCGTACCCGACGATTTCTACGCCAGGGTAGCCTCGATCGGACGGCATAACGGCGCTCGCGTAATCGTCGACACTTCCGGCGAACCGCTGCGCCTGGCGGTTGAAGAAGGCGTGTATCTGGTCAAACCGAATCTGCGCGAACTGGGCGATATCTCCGGCCGACCCACCGACACCGACCGCGACATCCACCAGGCTGCCGGCGAACTGTGCAGCCGCGACAAGTGTGAAGCAATGGTCGTCTCGCTCGGCTCTGGCGGCGCCCTGCTCGTGAACGGCGACGAAATCGTGCAATACCGTTCGCCGACCGTCCCGATCCGCAGCAAAGTCGGCGCAGGCGACAGCATGGTCGGCGGCATCATCGCCGGTCTCACCCGCGATTGGCCGCTCGATCGTGCCGTCCGGCTCGGCATCGCCGCCGGAGCCGCCGCTGTCATGACGCCGGGCACCGAACTATGCCGACGTAAAGACACCGAACGGCTTTTCGCCGAACTGGAAGAGGAGACGCATGAGTAAGCAACGTGACGATTCGAAACTCGACGAACACCTGGTGCACATCGACGACTATCAGCAGTTCATCGGTCAGGAAGCGATCGACCGCATCTACGAAAAGGCCCGTCCGCTCCAGGGCAAGCACATCGCCCATGTCAATGCCACCTACTACGGCGGTGGCGTCGCCTCTCTGCTGTCATCCTTCATCCTCCTGATGAACAGCGTCGGCATCAAGACCGGCTGGCGCGTGCTCCAGGGCTCACCCGATTTCTTCGGGGTGACCAAGAAGATGCACAACGGCCTGCAGGGCGGTGAGATCAACCTCTCCGATCAGAAGAAGAAGGTCTACGAGTCGGTCGTGTACGAAAACACCGTCCGCAACCATCTCGATCACGACCTGGTTATCATCCATGACCCGCAGCCGCTGCCCATGATCGCTCATTACAACCGCCGGGGCCCGTGGATCTGGCGCTGTCACGTCGACCTGACCGAACGCCACGGCGAACTCTGGCAGTACTTGCAGAAGTATATTAACATGTATGATGCGGCCGTGTTCTCACTCGAAGAGTACCGACAGGACATCAAACCACCGCAACTCTTCTTCCAGCCCGCCATCGATCCCTTCTGTCTGACCAACAAGGAACTCAGCGAAGAGGAAGTCCAGGAACGCCTCGACCATCACGACATACCCACCGACCTGCCCCTCATCGTCCAGATATCCAGGTTCGACCGATGGAAAGACCCCCGTGGCGTGATCGAGGCCTTCAAAAAGGCCCGCAAGGACATCGATGCCACCCTGGTGTTGCTCGGTAACGTCGCAACCGACGATCCCGAGGGCGACAAGGTCTTTGAATCGTTGCTCAACTGCCGTGAAGAACGTATTATCATCCTCAGTCAGCAGGACACCGCCCTCGTCAACGCCCTCCAGCGCCGGGCCGCGGTCGTCGTGCAGAAGTCTATCCGCGAGGGCTTCGGCCTGACCGTAGCCGAGGCGATGTGGAAGAGTACGCCGGTGATCGGCGGCAATGTCGGCGGGATCCGCTATCAGATCAAGGACGGTCACAACGGATATCTCGTCTCATCGGTCGAAGAAACGGCGCAACGCATGGTGCAAATAGTCAAAGACAACGACCTCAGAAACGAACTGGGCAAAAACGCAAGAAAGACTGTCGAGGAGCGCTATCTGCTCACGCGTTATCTCGAAAACTATCTCGACCTGTTCAACTCGTTTGAAACCGTCTACCGCTTGAAAAAGGGCGCCTGACTCGGCCAACGGCTGCGCTGGGGACGTGTGTATGGAACGATCCGACGAAGAGAAACGGCGCTTCGATGAGTTCTACGACGAAACAAAACTGTCGTTTGGCGCCGAACCATCGGCCTGGCTGCGCGAGCAGGTCGAGGCGGGTCTGCCCGGGGGCCGCGCGCTCGATCTTGGCTGCGGTGATGGCCGTAACACGCTCTTCCTGCTCGCACACGGTTACGAAGTCACCGCGATCGACCTCTCGCAGGTCGGCCTCGACAAGCTGGTGTCGCTTGCCCGACGGCAGGGCAACGCCGACCGACTGACCACCGTACAATCCGATGTGCGCGATTTCACCTTCCCGACCGACCACTTCGACATGGTCGTTGCCGTCACCCTGTTTGATCATCTCCCCGGTGATGATGTCCGCCCGGTCATCCACCGGGCCATCGCATCGCTCAAGGATGACGCCATCTTGTTCGTCAAGGCGCACACAACCGAAGATCCCGGGCATGCCCGCGAGGCCGGGGCCAGCGAACTGTCCGACATGATCCATCACTACTTCGCCCCCAACGAACTGCTTGACCTGACAAAGGACACCTGCCGGGTGATCCGCTACGAGGAGCTTCGCGAAGAAGATACGACCCACGGTCGGCCCCATGACCATGCCTTCGCCTACCTCCTGGCAAAAAAACGGCCGGCGCACCCGAAGGCGGCCGGCCGGTAACGTGCTCGTGTAGTTGCTGCTCAGTCTTCGCTGGGCCGGTCCGATACCCACCAGACCAGGCGCGCCATCAGGGCCAGCGCCGCCCCCAGGATAATAAGCGTTAACGTCATACTGTCACTCATCTCCTCTCAACCGAAGGCTCAGGCCGTGCCGACACTCCGGTCAGAATCATACTCGCCTTCAACGCCCCAGCGTCGCCGAAGGTTTCGGAAAGACGGGCTTTTCGGGCCGGTCGTCAAGGACGACCTGCAAGAAATCGTTCGGCGCCAAGCGAAATAATTTCGAACGAAATCCCAAGCGCCCTCGTCTCTTTGGTGAATCCCCTCAAGACAGTACCAATCAATATCTTACACGGGGAGGTGGACAGTGAAACGAATAACCGTTGGCTGCCTGACCTGGCTCTTGGCCACCTGCGCTGTAGCAGACTGGAAGGTCGGTGACATGGCAGGCGTCATAAGAGATGAAATGAGCGGTGAGCCTGTAGAAGGCGTCTTCGTGACACTCGTGCAAAACAACCTGTGCGACTCAACCGATGCTGACGGTCGTTTCGAAATAAAGTGGATCCCGATCGGAACGTATGATCTGTCGGTATCTCATTCCGATTTCGATCGCCTCAAAATCTGCGGTCTGGAGGTTGTGCCGGACTCGACGACATCCATTGACGTGCTGTTGCCCCCAATACTGCCATGCCTGACTGAGAGGCAGACGGCAGAGATCACCAGAAAGTTGATAGAGCTCTTCGGGGCGTCAAAGCAGAAGCCGGCCACGAGCGACACCAGCCGCACCCGCAAGTCTGAGCAAGACTCGATGTCTCAGTCCAAGGATGAGTAGTCTCTCAATCAGGTTGACCGTCGAAAGGTGAGGATCCCGACGTGCTCGATCTCATGGGGCTGATCAGCACCGCCAACCGGCTCGACGATCAGCTCGCTGAGAAGTGACGGCATGGGCGGTATCCGGGCGGACAGAGACGCGTGGGGGCTATCTGTCCGGAGGGGTGGTCGGAGGTTCCACGCGGACCTCCGGCCGTTTCATGTCCGAAAGATGTATAGCAGGGGAGGGCCTCAGGCGGCGTCGACGTCTTTGCCCTTCAACAGGGCATCGAGCCGGGCCGTCCGCTCCGAGTCGCCCAGCACGAACATGACGTCTTTTTCGGCCAGTCGATCCGAACCGGTCGGATTGGAGCGAACCTCAGAATTGTGCACGATAGCCAGCAGTGTCACTCCGCAACGAGCGCGAATATTCAGTTCGGCCAGGCTCTTGCCGATCACCGGGGACTTCTCGGGCACCCGCAGCGATTGGATTCGAAGGTTGGGGATGTTCAACTCGAGATCGCCAACCGTCGCTGTCCGCTGCGACAAACTGCGCAGCATCTCGTAGCTGTGCGAACGGATCTCCGACGTAAACCGCTCGATTTCATCGCGCGGAACAAGATATCGCGACAGCACCCGCGTGAAGATCTCAACCGAGGTCTCAAACTCCTCCGGAATCACTTCGTTCGCGCCGAGCTTCACCAACGGCTCCACCTCGGCCACGAAGCGCGTACGGACGATAATGTACACGCCGCCGTTGTAACGCCGGATCGAATTGGTGATGCGCCGTGTCGCTGCCGGGTCGGAAATCGCCACGACAACAATCCGCGCTTCACTCAACCGGGCCTGCTCCAACACCGCCAGACTGGTCGCGTCACCATATGAGATCGGCTCACCCTGCTCACGGCATTGTTTGACCGTGTCCGGGTTCATTTCGATGATCACATACGGGATCTGGGCAGTGCGGGCGGCGTGCGCGATATTTTTGCCGTTGACGCCAAACCCGATAATGATCAGATGATCGCTCAACGTCGACAGATGCCCCTCGCCGTTTTGCGCCAGCGAACGGTACGACCCCGCCTTAAACCGTCGGATTAACGGCCAGTCGGCCATAATCGTCGCCAGCTTCGGCGCTGCCACCGTCACAAACGGCGTGGCGGCCATCGTGAAGATCGACAGGGCAATAAAGAGCTGGTAGTTACTGCCGGTCAGAAGATTGAAATCCATACCGACTCTCGACAGGATGAACGAAAACTCCCCAACCTGTCCAAGCCCCAGGCCGACCAGCAACGCTGCCCGTCCCGACAGGCCGAGCAAGAGCGCGGCAGCCGTCGCCAACACTGCCTTGCCGAGATAGACAACGATCGACGCCCCCACAATCGTCAACGGCTCAGAAAGCACAAACGACGTGTCGAGAAGCATCCCAATCGATACAAAGAAGAAGCTGTTGAAGACGTCCTTAAAGGGCAAGATACCCTCGAGCGCCTGGTGGCTGTACTCCGAATCGGAGATGATCAGCCCGGCCAGGAATGCTCCCAGCCCCAGCGACAGGCCCAATGCGTTCGTTCCCCACGCAACGGCCATGCAGATCACCACGATACTCAACAGGAACAACTCCCGGCTGCGCGTACGGGTGACCTGGAACAGCACGTTCGGCACAATATACCGCGCGCAGATAACCACCGCCACGATCACGCCAATCCCCTTCAGGAGCAGACCGATCAACGAGCTACCGACATCGCCGCCAAAATCTGCCAGCAGCGGCGTGAAGATCATCATTGGTATAATGATAATATCCTGAAAGATCAGGATCGAAAGAATCACCCGTCCGTGCGGACTGAATATCTCCGCGCGCTCCTGCAAACTGCGCAGCACAATCGCCGTACTGCTCAGCGCGATCAAAAAGCCCATGAACAGGGCTTCCATGCTGTTCTGACCGAAATAGCGGACCGCCAGGAATGTCCCCACAATAGTCAGGCCGACCTGAAGCGCTCCGCCGAGCAAAACCGCCCGCTTCACCCCCAGCAGATCGCGGAACGAAAACTCGATTCCGATCGTGAACAGCAGCAGAATGATGCCGATCTCCGCCAATGCCTCCACATCGTGCACCGACTGCACAAACCCGAGCCCGTACGGGCCGATCAGCACCCCGGTAAGCAGGTAGCCGACAATGGGAGGGATACGGATACGGTGGCAGATGAACAGGACGCCGATCGCCACGCCGAAAATCACAACGATGTCTGTTAGAAGAGGAATGTGTGTCATATGTAAGCCTGTCCCGAATGTCGCCAGCAGAGGCGTTCGAGGCAAGCTAGAAAAAAGGCGGCTCGCCCGGCAAGCCGCCTTTTCGAATCAAACGGTTCGAACGTCAAAAGGCCGAAATGAATCCGACCACGAACTGGTTCTCTTCCTGTTCGATATCATAGGTGTTCTCGGCAATCAGCCGGAAATTGGTGCGAAGCACCCAGCCGACATGGGCCGTCACGGCCTCGTAGTCTTCCAGGTCATCGTCGGAATCCACCCAGTTGTACAGCCCCGTGAGGTACCACGTGCTGCGATCGCCGTCCGGCATATACACAACCTCGGCCAGTCCACCCTGCGTCTCGATCTCATCCGATGGCTTGGTGGCGGTGAACCAGGGATTGTCGTCGCGGCGAAGCATGTACTGACCGTTTAACTCGATCTTGTCGTTGCCGATCGTCCCATTCGGTCCCAGCATCCACATCTCGTTCTTGTACCCGGACTCCGCCTCCTTGCCGTAGTAACCGAACAGGCCGACATTGACGAACTCGCCGACATCCTGCGACGCATGCAAAGCGAAATTCTTGTACTTGTCGTCGTCATACACCCGGAACTCGTTGGCCTCCCCGATACCGTTTCCGTTGAGGATCTGGAAAACGAAACCCGGGCCGTTGGCGAACCCCCAGGTCATCATTACACCCCGATCGTAGGTCAAATTAACTCGCGAATCCCCGGGTGTCATCCGATACACCTGGTAGTCCTGATAGGTCAGGCGAAGTTCGCGCTTGAACAACGGGTCGGAAACCTGGTACTGACCGAGATAGATGTCCAGTTCGGTATTGAAAACGTCGTTGAACATCACGAAGGCGTCCTCGATCCCCGCGACCTCGCCGCGCTCGCTGAAGAAAAAGTAGAAGTAATAGGCCAGGTGGTCGGACAACGCTCCACCCGACAGGAACTTCAGGTTATAGGGTGCCGTGAAGTCCACATCCTGATCGGTCTTTGTCTCGTGTTTGACGAAACCTTCCAGTCGGAAAGCCGCCTGCAGGTCGCGAATCAAATCCAGGTTTTCATCACCGGTTTCGACATAATAACGCGGGGCATCCTGATCTTTCAACACGAACCCGTCTCCGGCGAACTCATCCCCGTACGCCTTCAGCTTCGGGAACGGCGCGTGACAGGTCGTGCAGGACATCCGGTACTTTCGTGCAAAGGCCGGAATCGCCTGCGCCGACTGCGGCGGTGTCAGCAAAGCCAGACTGAGGGCCAGCAGCAGCGCGCCGGCGATCGATGATATAGCTATCGTCTTCTTCATGTATGCAGCCTCCCGTTACGGCAAGATAGTCAGGGTGGTCGATTGTTCATTCACGACAAACGGCTCAGACTCCTCGGCAGGTACATCGAGGAAGTCCGCAACCGGTTTGACCAGCAACTGGTAGTTGAGCTTCGCGGTCACCGTCAACTCGCCGGCAGGGACCTCGAAGGGGATATCAAACGTGTAGGTCTCCACCTTGGTCTCGCGCGGTGCGAAGCGGTAGTCTACCCCCAGCGACGCCGTGTTCCACTGCTGAATCGTCATCCGACCCTGCGGATCGAAATACGGCATGCGGAATATGCGATCCCCAACCGGAATCCCGTCACGCTGGACGCCCTCGAAATTCGGCCGATCGAGAGCAATTCCCATATCCTGGTAGGCCAGCACCGAGTCACCAATCGTATACTCTTCGCCCTCGAAACCCTTCTTGTCGACCGGCAGATGGTAAACGGTGCCGTCGGCGTCCGTCGCCTCCAGATGCAGCCAGACAAGCCGGTCTTCAACCGACCCGGTCGGGAATTTGTGACCGGTCTTCTGATTGAACAGGGTCACCGTGAACTTCACCCGGTCTCCCGGAACGGCTTCCTGGATATCCGGGTAGAGGCGGATCTCAACCACTCCCCGCAGCTTGCCCTTGTCATGGGCGCCGTGAAAAAGGTGCAGCCGGGCATCATCATACACCGGTCCCATCGACGCGGTCGCCATCTTGCCGTACGTCATATGGCAGTCGTGACAGCGCACATCTTCCTCGGCGTACGGCCCCTCAAGCCACTCCAGCTGCGTCGACTTCACCCACACGCCGTAGGGACTCTTCTCATTGTGACACCCGCCACACAGCTCGGTCGTCGCCAAAAACTCCGACTTGGCCATCTCGTGCGCCGGCGACTCGCCGGTGGCGCGGGGACCGTACTTGGTGTCACCCGGATCCCAGACAAAGTTGAAATTGTACGCCGTATCCTGTGTAATGCCGGTGATATTGTGGCAGACCTCGCAGGAAACACTCTCGTTCGCCCGGCTGTTTTCAGCCGGCCGCGGCGGCGGAAAACCACCATTGAGATAGGCCAGCGGCGAGTGGCAACCGTTGCAACCGGCCTTCACCTCAGCCACTTTCTCGTCCTTCTCGGCATGCGGGACCGCCAGTTCAAAGTACTCGATCTCATCCCAATGGTGCGTATACGCATGCGACATCATCGCCTGCGTCCACTGGACATAGAGATCGGTGTGGCACGAGGTCCCACAAAACTCCGGGGTCTCAAACTCATCGTACGAATACGTTCCCGCCGCCGGCGCGCCGTCGCTCGCATACACGCCAACGGCGACAATTGCGAGACATACCATGCACATAACGACGGCAGCCCAGATACCCCGGGGAAACACACGTCTGCTGTCCTGGTTGGGAGGGGAAATGCTTGCCATGCCTGAAGCTCCTTTCAGGTGGGTTAACGGCTGATGCTCAGCATGTCCGCGGCAAAACATGGCTGGAGAGTTGTCTTCGACTATCGTAGGCAAAACAGTCGATGCTGTCAAGCAAATTGTCGCATTTCTGGTCTATGATGCGCTGTTTTTGCGAAACGCCCCGTCGATTCGTGCCCGCGCGACAATGAAAAATCCAATTGCCCCACCGCCGCCTTCGCTGTTTACTACGGCAAGCCAATGGAGGAGACACGTTCCGATGATCGATGAGACCGACCGCAAAATCCTGACCTACCTGCAGCAAAACGCCCGCATCCCCAGTTCCACCATCGCCCGCAAAATCGGTATGGCTACCTCGGCCGTGGGGGAACGGATGCGCAAACTCGAGGAACGCGGCATCGTGCGCGGCTACGAAGCCAGAATCGATGCCGATGGGATAGACCTCGCTCTCACTGCCTACATCTACGTCCGCACCAACGAACCGGTCGGCTCCGATGAAACAGCCGAGGAACTGGTCCGAATCCCGCAGGTACAGGAAGTGCACAATATCGCCGGCGAAGACTGTTATCTTATCAAAGTGCGGGTGAAAGATACTCCCGCCCTGTCACATCTGCTGCGCGACCCGATCGGCCGCATCAAAACCATCGTCTCCACCCGCACGACCATTGTCATGGAGACCTACAAGGAAACCGCCAAGCTGCCGCTCGATCATCTCAAAAACCAGTCCAAAGGGAAGAAGTAGTGGCCGGATCCGATGACCGCGCCTATCCGGCCATGCGCCGCAAAGACCGCGCCCGTGACGATACCTGGATCCGGCAGTTCATCGCAACCGCGCCGTTCGGCACCACGGCTGTCCTCCGCGAGGGCGCGCCATACCCGGTGACCAACACCTTCGTCTACGATCCCGACACCCACGCCATCTACTTCCATTCCGCCCCGACCGGCACACTCGTGACCGCCGTTCGCGATACTCCGGGCAGCCGATGTGCCTTCACTGCCGCAAGCATGGGCCGCCTGCTGCCCGCCGAAATCGCCGCCGAGTTTAGTGTGGAGTTTGCGTCAGTCGTTGCCTTTGGCCGCATCCGCGTAGTCGATGACCTCACCGAACGCCGCCACGCCATGGCGCAGCTCAACCACAAGTACTTCCCGCACCTGGTCGAGGGAGAAGACTATCTCCCGGTCACGGACAACGATCTCAGCCGGATCGCCGTCTACCGCCTCGATATCGATTACTGGACCGGAAAAAAGAAAGAAGCCGAGCCGGACTTCCCCGGCGCCTTCACCTTCGGCTCGCCACCCGACAGGCCTACAGGTTCATCCGCCTGAAATAGTCCCGTGTCGCCCGAAGCACGTGGGGCGAGAGCAACAGCGCCCCCGTCAACGTTGGCACGGCCATCAATGCGAAACACGTGTCGATAATATTCACGACCGTCCCAGGATTCAGCACGGCCGCCAGGGGAAAGGTAATCAGGTAAATGTAAACATACTGCTGCCCGATCTTCTCGCCAAACAAGTACTTGGCACACTTCAGGCTGTAGTATGAGTACGAGATCATCGTCGTAATCGAAAACAGCAGGATGATAACCGTCAGCGCCAACCGCCCGAACATCCCCAACCCGACATCAAACGCGTTGGCCGTCATCACGACACCATCTTCGTTGGCCGCCACGCCGGTCGTCAGCAACACCAACCCCGTCAGCGTGCACACAACGTTGGTGTCCAGAAACGGTCCGAGCATTGCAATCAGCCCCTCGCGTACCGGCTCGCTCGTCTTGGCCGCGCCGTGGGCCATCGGCGCCGTCCCGATTCCCGCCTCATTCGAGAACGCCGCCCGCTTGACACCGGTGACAATCACCTCGCGCACCGCCAGGCCCGTGCCGGCCCCGATCAACGATTCGCCGCCAAACGCCGTGCTGAAGATCGAATAGATCACATCCGGCACCTGCTGGTAATTCGAGATAATGATAATAATCGCGCAGGTCACATACAGGATGAACATCGCCGGCACCGTCTTCTCGGTGACCTTGCCCACCCGAATGATGCCGCCGAGAATAACCGCACCTACCAGGAACATGCACACCGTCCCGGTGATCAGCGGGTTGATATCGTAGTCGCTCTCCAGCAGCCCCGAAAGCTGATTGATCTGGAACAACGCCAGGCAGCCGATCATCCCGCAGATCGAAAAGACAATCGACAGCGGCTTGAACCACTTCCCGAGCCCCACCTCGAGATAATACATCGGCCCGCCCTGATCGACCCCGCGGCTGTCCTTCTTGCGATGCAGGACCGCCAGCGTACAGGTGAAATACTTGGTGGCCATGCCCACCAAACCGGCAATCCACATCCAGAACAACGATCCCGGCCCCCCCATCGTGATCGCCACCGCCACCCCGGCGATATTCCCCATCCCGAGCGTCGCCGACAGCGCCGATGTCAGCGCCTGAAAATGACTGATTTCGCCCGGCTCATGCGGATTATCGAACTTGCCGCGCATGATGTCGATCGAGTGACGCCAGGCGCGCAGGGGAAGAGCCTTGCTCAGGATAGAAAACAGCAGCCCCGCGCCGATCAGCAAGATAACCAGGGGCATGCCCCAGGCAAGATCGACCGCCTCGGCCCAGAAGTTGTCAAATGCTTCCAATCACAGCCTCGCGTGTATGGTGTCGGTGCTGGTGGTGGGGCAATCGCTGCCGGTTTGGCGCTCTCGGCGCGACAACCAGCTCTACTATAGTCGCCGCGACACTGGCGACACAACTTTTTTTCCGCTTCGGGCCGACCTGCGTGAAACATTTATGTAAGCGCTTACGTAAAATCTGTCAACACACCCCAATCAGGGAGCCGTATCCAGATGACCGACCTCGTCCGCCAACTCGGCCCGCTGGCTGTGGCCAGCCGCTTCAAACGCCTCAGCGACCGTCTCTACCGCGATATCTCGCGCATCTACGCCGAACTCGACACCGACTTCGAGGCCCGCTGGTTTTTGATGCTCTACCTGTTGGCCGAGGAAGCCCCGCTTTCCGTGACTGAGGCCGCCGATCGACTCGGCATGACCCACCCGGCGGTCAACCAGATTGTCGGCGCCATGACCCGCGCGGGACTGATCGCCTCCAAACGAGATCGGCACGATGAGCGCCGCCGCCTGCTGTCGTTGACCGCTCGCGGTCGCCGCCTGCACGAGCGGCTGCAGCCGGTCTGGCACGCAGTCGCCGGTCAGACCGCGGGATGGCTGGCCGAGGCTGATGCCGATGTGCTCGCGGCCCTCGATCAGCTCGAGGCGGCCCTCGATCGGCGCGAAATGTATGTGCGGGTCGCCGAGACACTCAGTGCCGCACCCCGACACGGCTGACGTGACAAGACAATTCTTCCAGAGGAGGAAAGTGGAGATGTATCAGAAAGACATGTATAGTAACTTTGTCCGGACGTCAATGATCGTCCTCGCTGCAATACTTCTATCCCTGGCAACATACGCCCAGCAGCCGGCCGGTCCGGAACCAATCGCCTGCGACGACGCCATGCGGGCCGAGATTGTCGACTCGATTACAACTGCCCTGAACGACTACTACGTGTTTCCCGACGTTGCCAAAGAGATGGAGCAGTACGTTCGCAAGAACCTCAACCAGGGCAAGTATAAGGACTACGCCACTGTTGCTGCCTTCACCGAAGCTCTGACCAACGACCTGCGCGAGATCTGCCACGACCGCCACCTGAGGGTTGGTGTCATGTCGCCGCAGGAAGTCGCTCGCTACTCGCAGGCGGAACCGACCGAGGCGGAAAAGCAGAAACACCGCCAGGAAATGCGGGAACGGATGGCGCGTGACAACTACAAGTTCAAAAAGCTCGAGATCATGCCCGGCAATGTCGGCTATCTGAAGTTCAACCAGTTTGTCGATGCCTCCCTGGCCGGCCCGACTGCGGTCGCCGCCATGAATTTCCTCGCCAACTGCGATGCCCTGATTGTCGACCTGAGAGAGAATGGCGGCGGCTCACCCTCGTTGATCCAGTTGATCACGAGCTACTTCTTCGACGAGCCGGTCCATCTCAACAGCTTTTATATCCGGGAGACCGACTCGATCAAGCAGTTCTGGACTGCCTCCCATGTCGACGGCCCGCGGTTGAGCGATGTCGACCTGTATGTCCTGACCAGTGACTATACTTTTTCCGGCGCCGAAGAGTTTTCCTACAATCTCAAGAATCTGGAGCGCGCCACTCTCGTCGGTGAAGCCACCGGCGGGGGGGCGCACCCTGTCGATGGTCACGTTTTCCCGAATGTTCACGTCAAGATGGCTGTTCCGTTCGGTCGGGCCATCAACCCGATCTCCGGAACCAATTGGGAAGGGGCCGGTGTCACCCCCCACATCGAAATAGACGCCGACAAGGCGCTGGATAAAGCCTATTTCGAAGCGCTGAAGAAACTGCGGGAAGACGCGAAGGATCCCAATCAGGCGTTTGCGCTCGACTGGACCGTGACCGGCCTGGACGCGAAACTCAACCCGGTTTCGGTCGACCCCGAACTTCTGGCCACCTATGCCGGGGAGTACGGCGAGCGACGGCTGTGGGTTGAAGACGGTTCGCTCTGGTATCAGCGCGGCGATAACCCGAAAATGAAAGCGCAACCGATGTCCGAGACGCTCTTCTGGTTCGACGAGGTCGATTTCTTCCGTCTCGAGGTCGTCACCGACATGTCCGGCAATCCCATCCGTCTGGTCGGCCATTATGACAACGGTCACACCGATGAGTCACCGAAAAGCTCGACAGATAGTTGACAAGGCCCTGTATCCTCCAGTGCATCGTTAGTATCTCTCCCACGGCACGGCCCATCGTCATCCCCGGCGATGGGCCGTCGCCACATGCACCGATTGTAGCAAACAAAATCGATCCGGTATCGTCTATACGATGGACAGGAGCGTGTGAACACCCGTTGCCGGTTTCCCTCAGTACCGGCGCCGACGGTTCGTCCCGCCACCGTCTTCGGTTGTTCGCTTCTGTCGTTCTGAAGTGGTCGCGCTGTTCTGGCCGAAAGGCCAGGGAAATCGGAGCAGCGCAGCCGAACCGGCGGGAACGCTGTCTTATCACTCGATCTACGGGAGATGGATAGCAGCATGGAAGGTTGCGGTCGGGGTGGCTGAGGTCGAAGCTTACGCCTGCTCAGTCTGACCTCGTTTCAGCTGTGTCGACTTCACCGGTGGAAACAACGCGATCGATTCCATCGGGCCCCCCGGCCGTGCACCCATTTCACATCGTCCCCATAAAAAAAGCCCCCGCGACAGCGAGGGCTCTTCGACAGTCGAAACACTGTGTGACGAGCTATGACTCCTTGATCGCCGCAACCATCTCCAGCACCGCCTTCTTGCCGTCGGCAAAAAACATCAGCGTATTGTCGGCGGCAAACAGCGGGTTGGGAATACCGGCAAAACCGGGGGAGAGGCTGCGCTTGATCACCACCACCGTCCGCGCCTTGTCGACATCGAGAATCGGCATCCCCGCAATCGGCGACTGTGGATCGGTGCGCGCCACCGGATTGACCACGTCATTCGCGCCAATCACGATAGCTACATCGGTCTGGGCGAACGTCGGGTTGACCTCATCCATCTCCTTGAGCTTGTCGTAGGAGACATTTGCCTCGGCCAGCAGCACATTCATGTGTCCGGGCATACGACCGGCCACCGGGTGGATGGCAAAGTCGACCTCGACCCCTCGCGACTCGAGCAGGTTCGTCAGGTCACGCACCGCGTGCTGCGCCTGCGCCACTGCCATACCGTAACCCGGCACGATGATTGCCCGCTGGGCGCCGTCAAAAAGCATGGCCACTTCTTCAGCCGAGGTCGCCTTGACCTTCCCGGCGTAGACATCATCAGCCGAGGCGCCCTCGGCCGAGGGTCCCAGCACACCGAACAGTACATTGGTCAGCGACCGGTTCATCGCCTTGCACATGATATTGGTCAGGATCAGCCCCGAGGCGCCAACCAGCGAACCGGAGATGATCAGCACGTTGTTGTCGAGCACAAACCCGGTCGCCGCGGCCGCAAGACCGGAGTAGGAGTTCAACAGCGCAATCACCACCGGCATATCCGCGCCACCGATCGGGATGACCAGGGTAATCCCGAGCACCGAGGCTATCCCGATCATGATCCAGAACATCGTCGTCTGGTTCGGATCAAACCCGACCATGACCGCCAGCGCGATCGCCACCAATGCCAGTATCGCATTGAGATATTTCTGCCCGGCAAACAGCACCGCCGCGTCGCCGATGATCCCCTGGAGCTTGCCGAATGCGACCAGCGAGCCCCAGAACGTCACAGCGCCGATAATTCCCGTCGCCACCGTCGCCACCGCAAACTGGGTGTCGATCG
>WJMS01000163.1 GCA_014727815.1 candidate division GN15 bacterium | reverse complement strand
ATTATGGCGGAGAGACTGGGATTCGAACCCAGGATAGGTTGCCCTATACACGCGTTCCAGGCGTGCGCCTTCAGCCACTCGGCCATCTCTCCGTTCTCAAAGATCGAACATGCAAAACGCTGTCCCCACCCGGGCAGCGCTACACCGGCCGCTCTCAAGCGGCCGATTCACAATCTATAACATAGCCGCAAAAAGGCAAGCCCTTAACGGCCGGACCGGTTCTCGACCGGCATCCTCGCGCCCGCAAGACCGTCCTTCTACAACCGCACCGGCGGACGGAACTGGTCGTGCGGCGTGAAAAACCGGCGCACCGTCAGCTCCAGCACCATCACTACCGTAAGTGTCACCGCGCTCAGCAGCATATAACCGATAATCAACTGAAACAACGCCGCCTCGAGCGGGTCCTTGCCCGCCAGAATCATTCCGGTCATCGCCCCCGGCAGCGCCACAATCCCCACCGTCTTCATGAAATTGAAGATCGACACCATCCCGGCTGTCGCCGCCTGCCTCCGGAACCGCTGGCTGGCCTCCCGCCAGTTCTTGCCGAGCGCCAGCGCGGTCTCGACAGCCAGCCGGTTGTCGGTCAGGTTCTCGTACAGGCGATTGATCGTATGGGTCGCCGCATTCATCGAGTTCGACACCAGCATACCGATCAGCGGAATGATGATCACCGCTTTCAACTCAAACAGCCCGGTCGCCAGCATGATCGCCAGGGTCAGCACCGACCCGGTCGTCATCGATGAAAACGCCAGCCAGAACGCGCCCGAGAGCTTTTTCGTCCGCACACTCGCTTCGCGCGCGCCCACCGCCAGCATGACCAGCATCACCAGCGCAATCAACCAGATCTGGTCGATTGCAAAGATCTTCTCGAGCGCATAGCCGACCGCCACCAGCTGCACAAAGGCCCGCACCACGCCAAGCGACATTTCTTTCTGCACCGGCACCTTCCAGAACCGGCTGACCACAAAAGCGACTGCCACCAGTGACAGCGAAATAGCGACATCGACAAAACCAATCTCGGTCACGACAACTCCATCCCCTTGTAACGTCGACCCTCATCGGACTGCGGATCGTTGAGCACCTGCTCGCTCGGTCCGTGTTCGACCAGCCGACCTTTCACCAGCAAGAGCGTCTCGCCGCCGAGCCGAACAGCCTGCTCCGGTTCGTGGGTCACCATGATCGCGACCAGACAACGCTCCTCGGCGATACGCTTGATTAACTTCTCGATCCCGCGGGTGGACGTCGGATCGAGCGACGAAGTCGGCTCATCAAGCAGGATCACCGAGGGCTGGGTGGCCAGGAGCCGGGCCATGGCAATCCGTTGTTTCTCACCACCGGAGAGCGTGTCGACATCGGCCGAAGCAACACCGGGCTCAAGCCCGACCTGATCGAGCAGACCGGCGATCTGACTATCGGTGAGCGATGCTTCCGCAAAACGCAGGTTCTCGCTCACCGTACCGGGAAAGAGATAGGGTGTTTGAAAGAGGTAGCCGATATGTCGGCGAAGTTCCTGCGGGCTCAATTCACGGTAGTCGCGGTCGTTGTAGCGAACTTCACCGGAATCAGGTTCGTCGAGGCGATTGATCAACCGCAAAAGCGAACTCTTGCCCGCGCCTGATGGCCCCACAACCGAGTAGACCGTCCCACAGGCAAACGAGTATGAAATGTCATCCACCAGCACCCTTCGAGTGCCGTTGGCCGTGATCGCACGGGTCAGATGCGACAGCGACAGGGTGGTATGCCCCTCTGTCATTGCTTCGGTTCCTCGGGGCCCTCCCCGAAATACACGAACCGGTCGAGCATGCGGATATACTCCGACCAGCCTTTCTCCCCCTGGCGGCTGCGAATTCGTTCGAGCGCACCCATCTTGGAATCGATCTCATCGCAGTAATACAGCACAAACGCCTCTGGCATCTGCGGCACGACCGGCGTGGCGTACTCGAGTTCGCCCTGGTGCGAGAGGATCATGTGCCGGAGCTTGGTCAGCAGCATCGGCGGGAAGCCTTCGATCCTGGCCGCCCGCTCGGCGATCCAGTGATCGGCCAGGCAGATATGGCCGACCAGCCGACCCTCGTCGGTGTAGTCTATCACGGTCGTGTCGGAACTGTATGTCTCGATCTTCCCGGCGTCATGAAACAAGCCGCCGAATATCAGGTAGTCCTTCTCCAGCCACGGATACCCCGAGGCAACCCGGAGGGCCAGCTCGGTCACGTTGGCCGAGTGCTCCGACAGTCCGCCGATATACGCATGGTGCCAGAGCTTGCCGGCCGCCGCGACCATAAACGCATCAAAAAACGCCTGGTCATTCCAGAACGACTCGGTCAGCGCCTTGATATAGCTGTTTTCGATCTTGGCCGTGAGCGCCATCAGACGGGACTCGCGGTGCTCGCGCGACTGCGATGAGTGCGGGAGGATATCCTCGAGCGTATACTCGTCCTCATTGGCCAGCCGCACCCGCGAGATATTGAGCTGCGGCTTGTTGTTGAACTCGCCGACCACCGCCCGCACCTTGACGACCATCTTCTCGGTCATATCGTTCAGGGCAAACTGATCCGGCTCCCACATGACCGCCGCAATCCGCCCGGTGCAGTCACCGAGTTCGAGCGTGATGAACTGGCCGCGGGCGTACTCGCGGACGTCCTTGCGGCGCACCGCGAAGTAGCCATCGATGAAATCATCGCGGACCAGGTCCTTGATTCGCTTTTGCTCCATGTCGGGAGTATAAATCGCGGGAGCCGTGCAGACAATCGCTTTTGCCGACATTAATATTGATGTTGTCCGCCGGTGTATAAGGCCTATATTGGCAGGTACTTATGAAGATTCTCAGCCGCTACATCCTCCGCGAACACCTGGCGCCGTTTATCTTCGCCTTCGTGACCGTCACCTTTCTGCTGGTGATCGACTACGTCCCGCGCATCGTCAACCAGGTGATCGACAAGGACCTCTCGGTCTGGGTCGTGCTGGAGTTGATCGGGCTGAATCTGGCCTGGATGCTGGCCCTGTCGGTGCCGATGGCGGTGCTGGTGGCGACCCTGATGGCGTTCGGGCGGCTCGGGTCCGACATGGAGATTATCGCCATGAAAGCCTCGGGCGTGAACCTGCTTCGCGTCCTGCTTCCCCTGCTGGCGGCCGGCTGTGTGATTACTTACCTGATGGTCCAGTTCAACGACAAGATCCTGCCCGACTTGAACAAGGAAGCCCGTCAGCTTTCCTCGGATATCCGCAACATGCGCCCCACCCTGGTTTTCCGATCGGGCGTTTTCATCAACGACATCCCCGGCTACCAGATTCTGGTCGATGACATCGACCACAGCACTTCGCGGGTCGAGGGCGTGCGGATCAGCGATACGAGAGTTGATGAGCGACCGCGCCTGATTGTTGCCGACTCGGGCTATCTCAAAGTCACCGACAGGGGCCGCAATCTTCAGTTTTCGCTGTACGATGGCGAGGTACACCTGATGGACCTGACCGACCCGGCCAACTATCGCAAGGCCGCCTTCAAACATCAGGAGATCAATGTTGCCGGTGATCCCTCCGAGCTCATTCGCACCGAACGTGACTACCGCACCGACCGCGAGATGGGGATCGACATGCTCCAGGAACGGGTCGACCAGGCCGAAGGGGCAATCATCCCATTGCAGGGCAAAATCGAGGACTCCTTCCGAGAGAAAGCAACCTTCCTGCTCGCCGATCCGTTCGAACCACAATCGACCGACATTACCGCCGACTCGATCGCCTTCCTCCGATTGAAAAACGAAGTGGCCGGGTGGCATCGCCTGGTCGAACGCAACCGCGAACAAATCGCCGCGCAGAAGAAGATCATGGGCAAGTTCGATCTCGAGATTCACAAGAAGTATTCGATCCCGGCCGCCTCACTCGCCTTTATCCTGATCGGCGCCCCGCTCGGTATCCTGGCCAAGCGCGGCGGCATGGGCGCCGCAATCGCCTACTCGATCCTGCTGTTCATTGTCTACTGGGCGTTTCTCATCGGCGGCGAGGACCTGGCCGACCGAGGCCTCGTCTCCCCGTTCTGGGCGATGTGGTCGGCGAACTTCCTGATCGGCGCCATCGGCCTCTACCTGCTCTATCTCGTCTTGACCGAAAAACCACTCTTTTCCTGGTTCCGACGGATCGGATAGCGCCATGGTTCTGTTCAAGAAGCTCGATCAATACCTGCTGCGTTACTTCCTGATGGCCCTGCTGGTCGTGATCATCGCCCTCGGCTTCACGATCATTATCATCAACATGGTCGAAGAACTGCGTGACTTCGTCGATAATCAGGTCCCGTTCTTGACCATCGTCGAGTACTACACCTACTTCGCCGGCTGGGTAATCAAGTCGTTTTTCCCGTTGTTCGTGTTGCTTGGCGCCCTGTTTGGTGTGTCACTCCTGGCGCGCAACAAGGAGTTGCTGGCGATGAAGGCCTGCGGCCGCTCGCTCTATCGCATCACCGCCCCGATATTCATCATGGCGCTCCTGCTGGCCGCCGCGCATTTCTACTACAACGAGTATATCTTCCCGCCGGCCAACGAGCGCCGGCTCGAGATCAAAAACTTCGAAATCGAGCGCAAATCGCGCGAGTCGTATGCCCGTGTCAGCCGGATCACCCGCCAGATCTCACCGGGCAACTTCTACACGCTCAGTTCGTTCAATACCAACCGGCACGAAGGCGCCGACTTCAAGCTGTATAATACGACCCGGAGTGAACTGACCCGTATCATCACCTCCCGGCTGCTACTGTACCGCGATGGTCGCTGGCTGGCCGTGCAGGGGGTCGAACGAATATTCGGCGACAACCATCGCGAAACATTCAACCAGTTCGACAGCCTGTATATCGATGAGATCCGCGATACGCCGTCGGATCTCGAGCGACGGATCGGCAAGCCGGAGGACATGTCGCTCGAAGAGATCCGGTACTATATCGACCTGATGAAACGCACCGGCGGACCGTACATCCAGGAGCTGGTCAACCTGCACCTGAAGTTCTCCTATCCGCTGACCTCGGCGATCGTCATCCTGATCTGCGTCCCCTTCGCCGCCAACCCGCGACGGGGCGGCATCGCCGTCTCGTTTGCCACCGGCGCCCTGATCGCACTGGTGTACTTCGTCCTCTTCCGCATCATGCAATCAGCCGGCTACAACGAGAAGGTCCCGGTCTGGTTTGCCGCCTGGGGAGTCAATGGCGTCTTCTTTTTGATTGGCCTGTTTTCGATGATCACCGCAAGAAAGTGAGTGCACCGATGCCGCATCCCGACCACGAGAAGAATCGCGCCACTTGGAACAAGCAGGTCGACCTGCACGTCTACCACAAGGAATACAAAACGAAGGAAGTCATCGCGGGTGGCTCATCGCTGAAGCAGATCGAACTCGATGCATTGGGCGATGTGCGCGGCAAGTCGCTGCTGCACCTGATGTGCCAGTTCGGGCTCGATACGCTTTCCTGGGCGCGCCAGGGAGCACGCGTGACGGGTGTCGATATCAGCGAACGGTCAGTCGAGGTCGCCCGCGAGATCACCCAACAAGCCGGCCTGCAGGCGGAATTCGTTCGCTCCGATGTCCTCGACCTGATCGGCCGTATCGACAAGCAGTTTGACATCGTCTACCAATCCTACGGCACGCATATCTGGCTGTCCGACCTGTTCCAGTGGGCGAAAGTCGTCGCGCAGTACCTGAAACCGGGTGGGACATTCTACATGATCGATGAACACCCGGTCAACATCCTCTTCCTGCCGCGCGAGGAGGACTACCCGCCCGACTATTTCGCGACCGAACCCGAACGCACCCTCAACCCCAACGACTACTGCGAGCAGGATGTGCATATCGAGGGTGAAGAGCATGTCGAGTGGCAGCACCCGGTTTCAAAGATCGTCAACGCACTGATCGAAGCCGGCCTGACAATCGAACGCCTCGACGAGTACAATTACTACTATTACAAGTACGGCCCGGACTGGATACCGTACGCCGGCCACGATGGCTTCTGGCTGCCGCCCGACGGCAAACCGGCAACCTATCCGTTGATGCTGGCTGTAAAGGCGAGGAAGTAGGTCGGAAGCCCTGTGGTTCCGACATAGAAACCGGCACACTGGCCCTCGTCTAAAGAAAACCGCCACCGTTCGATCCGCCACGGCGGACTCAGGGTGACGGTTGAGGCCTTGTTTCGGTAGTTTGTCTCGCGATTATCGCAAGTCCGAACCGCCGGGGTCCGGATCTACGGGATTCGTGGCTGGTGTACGTCCACGCGTACCAACCACATCGGCGAATTCGATCCCCTTACGTCCCCATCTCCCACGACGCCAGATAGTGCTTCTGCTCTTTGGTGAGCTTATCAATCGACGTACCCATCGACTTCAATTTCAAGGCCGCAATCTGCTGGTCGATCTTCTCGGGAATCGTATACACTTTGCGCTCGAGCTTCTTGTAGTTCTTGACGATATACTCCGCGCCCAGCGCCTGGTTGGCAAACGACATGTCCATCACCATCGCCGGGTGCCCCTCGGCCGCACTCAGGTTGATCAGCCGTCCCTCGGCCAGCAGGATGATCGATTTCGATTTCATCCCGCGAAGCACATACTCCTCGACATTCGGCCGCACCTCGCGATGCGATTTCGAGGCTTTCGTCAGGGCCGGGATATCGATCTCGGCATTAAAGTGCCCGGAGTTACAGACAATCGCGCCGTCCTTCATCTTCTTGAAATGCTCCAGTCGGATGACATTCAGGTTGCCGGTAAGGGTGATAAACAGATCACCCTGCGGCGCCGCTTTCGACATCGGCATAACTTCGAACCCGTCCATCGCGGCCTCGATCGCCTTGACCGGGTCAACCTCGGTGACAATCACCCGGGCGCCCATACCCTTGGCCCGTACCGCCAGGCCGCGGCCGCACCAGCCGTAACCGGCCACCACAACTGTCGCGCCGGCAATCAGCATGTTGGTCGCCCGAAGGATACCGTCGAGCGTCGACTGCCCGGTGCCGTAGCGGTTGTCGAAGAAGTGTTTGGTCTTGGAGTCGTTGACCGCGACTACCGGGAAGAGCAGCTTGTCATCGTTGGCCATCGCTTTCAGCCGGATCACCCCGGTGGTCGTCTCTTCGGTCCCCGCCCACACTTT
>WJMS01000162.1 GCA_014727815.1 candidate division GN15 bacterium | reverse complement strand
TGAAGCGAGCAAAGAGGTAATTCGTGGTGTTCAGCGGGGAAGTGACCGATATCTTGTCGCCAGCCGCAAAGTGGCCACAATATGTTGTGGTCGGGTTGGGTGAATCTACAAAAAATTGCAGCAATTTTTGGAAATCTCTACCCGGTTGCCTCGCAAGGAGCTATCGCAGAGAACTTCCTGAAGACTTTTTCGCGATCTTCGCCTTGCACCCCGCTTCTAAGAAATCGATCCCCCTAACTAACTACTAACGGTGAGCTTATAACAGCCTGACTTTTGATCGGGAAAGCAGAAAAGGGTGCATATTAATCCGGGATAACTCAGGCGACTGTTGTACAGTAGGTTACGAGTGTGTGCACACAAAGCCCACAACATGTCCACAGGCAGTGTTGATTTCTGGCCGGGTGAATCATCGGAATTGAGCCGTGTGCTGTCCGGCGCGATTGCCCGCAGCCGGGTCATAGTTGTCCGCCACCGAGCCCCGGTGCGTCTGATTCGCTCGATCGGTGGGCTCCGTTTCGCAGTCGCACCATCGGTCGGCCAAAAGATCGACCGAAGGAACCTTTATTGGTTGCGGGTGTTTGCTCTATCAACGTTTTTGTCTGTGGCCAAACGAGCCGGCACGTACTACCTTGGCTCGAACATCACAGACCTGAAGACAGGAAAGCGACCGTGCGCGACTATGTGGCCCTGACCAAGCCGACCATCATGCTGCTGGTGATCTTTACCGGCGCCTCGGCGCTATTAATAGAGGGGAGTCTTCTCGACGAACCGCTCAGGCTGGTGCTGTTTCTGATCGGCCTGTATTTGACCGGCGGGTCGGCGAACGCCCTCAACCAGTATTTCGAGCGGGATATCGATGCCCGCATGTCGCGCACCAGCAAGCGTCGCCCGCTGCCGCAACAACGCATTCCGGCTACCCGGGCGCTGGTTTTCTCCATTGCGATTGGTGTTGTCGGGGTAGCGCTGTTGCTGGCGATCTTCAACTGGTTGACAGCGGCCCTGTCGCTGGCGACGATTCTCTTCTACGGTTTCTTCTATACCCTGTATCTCAAACCGCGAACGCCGCAGAATATCGTGATCGGCGGCGCGGCCGGGGCGATGGCGCCGGTCGGCGCCTGGGCGGCTGCGACCGGGGCGATGGCGGTGGAGCCGTGGCTGATGTTCCTGATGGTCTTCCTGTGGACACCGCCCCACTTCTGGGCGCTGGCATTGTACTGCAAGGATGATTACGTGAAGGCGGGGCTGCCGATGATGCCGGTCGTCAAGGGTGAGGCGGCGACGCTTCAGAAGATCCTGGTCTACAGTGCCCTGTTGATTCTGGTGTCGCTGCTACCGGTGTTCTACGGCTCCGGTGTCCTCTACCTCGTCCTGGCCGGGTGGCTTGGCTGGAAATTCTGGTCGCTGGCCTGGCGCGCCTGGCGGGTGCGGACCGACGCCGTGTATCGCAAGCTTTTCGGTTACTCGATTGTCTATCTGTTTGCGTTGTTTATGGCGATGATTGTCGATGCCCTGCTGATTCGCTTTGTCGATCTTCCCGCCCTGTTGTCCTAATCGTGTTCGCTACCTGTTCACTCGGAATTGTCATGTATCCGTGATTTTGTTGCGTCGGCCGCAGTCTGACCACGTACTCGTTGTAATGATGTGCGTGATGTGCGTGATGTGCGTGATGTGCGAAGAGTATACTCCCGCGTATTCTTTTTAGGCGTGTAACCGGATCGGGCCCATGCATTTTTGTGGAAAAAGAGAGTTGACAGGACGGGCGGTTTTATCTATTGTGCGGTCCAGGTTTGGGAACGTGATGATTTAGCATGGTGAACATTACTCCAGTTTATCCATTCTGCCGGGGGCTCACGATCGCCCTGTGATTGTGAATTCGGTAACAAGGAACATCTCCGGTGGCGCAGCTCTTTCCTAAATGGACCAATCGAATCCCCCTGATCGTTGCAGTGGTCGTTCTCTTCGGCGGGGTAGCCGTCGTAGCCGGCGTGTGGTATTATTTCTCACCGGAGTACACCGATGTGGGCTATCGTCCCAAACAACCGGTCGCCTTCAGTCACAAGCTGCATGCCGGCGAGCTGGGCATGGACTGTCGTTACTGCCACAACACCGTTGAAACGACCGCATGGGCGGCGGTCCCGCCGACCTCGACCTGCATGAATTGTCATACGTTGATTCTTCCTGAGAGCGAAAAACTGCTGCCGGTTCGCGAAAGCTACAACACCGGCCGACCGATTGAGTGGATCCGGATTCACAAAGTGGCCGACTACGCCTACTTCGATCACGGGGTCCATGTCCGTGCCGGCGTCGGCTGCTACAGTTGTCACGGCAACATCCGCAAGATGGAGGTGGTCGAGCAGAAAGAGCCGCTGTCGATGGGCTGGTGTCTCGACTGCCATCGCAATCCCGATCCGCACTTGCGTCCGCTCGACGAAGTCACCAACATGGAATGGGAACCGTCGTCCGATCACGCCGAGTTTGTTGAGCGGATCAAGGCCGAACGCAATATCGCCCCACCCGAAGACTGTTCGGGGTGCCATCGATGAAGAAGCGGATACCGATGAAAATAGAGCCGGCGCCGACACCGCAGCGCACCGGCAAGGAATACTGGCGCTCGCTGGCCCAGCTGGCGCAGACCGATGAGTTCAAGCAGCGGCTGCACAACGAATTCCCGGAGGGCGCCCAGGAGATGGGCAATGACTGGTCGCGCCGCTCGTTCTTGACATTGATGGGCGCGTCGATTGCCCTGGCCGGCCTCTCGGGCTGCCGTCGCCCGGTCGAGAAGATTGTGCCGTATGTCCGCCGACCCGAGGAGATCATGCCGGGCCGGCCGCTGATGTACGCCACCAACATGCCGTTTGGCACGAAGTCCTACGGTGTGCTGGCGCGGGCCAACGATGGCCGCCCGACCAAGCTCGAAGGTAATGCCGAACATCCCTCCACCCTTGGCGGCACCAACATCTTTATCCAGGCGGCGATTCTCGGGCTGTACGATCCGGACCGTGCCAAGCAGCCGATTGACGGCCGGACCAAGTCCGACTGGGACTCGTTTATCGATTACTGGCGAAGCGAGCCGCACACTAAGTATCTGGACAATGGCGGCCGCGGTCTGGCCGTACTGTCCGAATCGTTTGCATCGCCGACCCTGGCCCGGCTGAAGGAAGAGTTTGCCGATACATTCCCGAACGCGACCTGGGCGGCGTACGAGCCGATCTCCGATGAAAATATCTATGATGGTCTCGAGTTGGCCACCGGTCAGGTGTACCAGCCGGTGCATCATTTCGACCGGGCCGATATTATCATGTCGCTCGAGAGCGATTTTCTCGAGCGCGACGGCAACCCGGTGACCAATGCCCGCGGCTTTGCGGCCAAGCGCAAGGTCGAATCTCAGGACGACACGATGAGCCGGCTGTATGTGGCGGAAAGCTGCTACACGATCACCGGCAGCATGGCCGATCATCGCTATCGCTTGAAGTCAAGTCAGATTGGTGCGTTTACCGTCGCCCTGGCCCGCGAACTGGAGTCACAGGGTCTCACGATCAATGGGCTCGGTGATGTGTCGGTTGATACTACCCAGTTCGACCAGAAGTGGCTGCGGGTAGCCGCAAGCGATCTTCGCGCGGCCGGCGCCAATGCGATCGTGCTGGCGGGGGCCGGTCAGCCGGCCTGGGTGCATGCGCTCGTGTTTGCCATGAATGAGGCGCTGGGCGCCAACGGCGCCACGGTTACGTATCATGCCATGCGTGATGTCGCCCGGCCGCGGCGCAGCGAGTTGAAGGCACTCGTGGACGCCATGAACGCCGGCTCCGTGGAAACACTGATTATTCTCGGCGGCAACCCGGTTTACAATGCGCCGGTCGATGTCGGCTTTGCGACGGCGTTGAACAAGGTCAACACTGCCATTCACTTGTCCGACCATGTCGATGAAACCTCGCGCGCCTGTCGCTGGCAACTGCCACGAACGCATTTTCTCGAGGCATGGGGCGATGTGCGCGCCACCGATGGAACGCTCGGCGTCGTGCAGCCGCTGATCGAGCCGCTGTTTGAAGCGCGTAGTGATATCGAAGTACTCACTCTGATCGTGCGCGGCACCAGTCAGCCCGGCTACGAAGTAGTGCGGGAGACGTGGCGATCGGTGCTGGGCGCCAGGGGATTCGAGGACAGGTGGCGAGTGGTCCTGCACGACGGTTTACAGCGCGACAGCGCCATCGACAGCAGCTCACCCCGCCTGCGAGCTTCGGCGGTGGCGCGGGCTATCTCGCTGCCGCAGCCATCCGATGGTCTCGAAGTGACTTTTCGGCCGTCGAATGTCTTCGATGGTCGCTTTGCCAACAACGGCTGGTTGCATGAACTTCCCGACGCCATGTCCAAGCTGGCGTGGGATAATGCCGCCCTGATGAGTCATGGCACTGCCAAAGAACTCGGGGTCGAGAACGAAGATACGATCCGGATCGATCTGGGTGGACGCTCGCTGGAGACGGTGGTCTGGGTTTCCCCGGGTCATGCCGACCAGGCGATTACGCTGCTGCTGGGTTATGGCCGCGAACAGTTGGGCCGGGTGGCCGACGGTGTCGGCGCCAATGCCTACAGACTGCGCACGCTGGCCCACCCGTTGTTTGCTACAGGTGGCGCGGCGCAGCGGACTGGCGGCAAACATCTGCTGGCCAATACCCAGGATCACGGCAGCATGGAAGGCCGACCGCTGGTCCGCGAGGCAACCCTGGCAGAGTACAAAGAAGCCGACAAGCCGCACTTCTATCCGGAAGCGCCGCATCACCCGCCGCTGGTGCCGCTGTGGGATCCGCATACGTACCAGGAAGGCTACCAGTGGGGGATGAGTATCGACCTGAATTCCTGTATTGGCTGCAACGCCTGTGCGGTTGCGTGCCAGAGTGAAAACAATATCCCCATCGTTGGTCAGGAGCAGGTGCGCAACGGACGCGAGATGCACTGGCTCCGGCTCGACCGCTACTACGCCAGCAACCCCGATGATCCGAACGGCCTCGACGAGCCGGAGGTGGCGTTCCAGCCGATGGCCTGCCAGCACTGCGAGTATGCGCCGTGTGAGTCGGTTTGCCCGGTGGCGGCGACGGTGCATGACGAAGAAGGACTCAATGTCATGGTGTACAACCGCTGTATCGGGACGCGGTACTGTTCCAACAACTGTCCCTACAAGGTGCGGCGGTTCAACTTCTTCAACTACACCAACGACTATCCGGAAATACACAAGATGACGCAGAACCCGGATGTAACGGTGCGATCGCGCGGCGTGATGGAAAAGTGTACGTACTGCATCCAGCGGATCAGTGCCGCCAAGATTACCGCCAAGGCGGAGGGCCGGACGGTCACCGACGATGACCTCCAGACGGCCTGCCAGCAGGCGTGTCCGGCCGATGCGATTGTATTCGGCAATATCAATGATCCGGAGAGCCGGGTCTCGAAGATGAAGAAGATCAACCGCGATTATCAGGTGCTCCAGGAATACAACCTCAAGCCGCGAACGTCGTACCTCGCCCGGCTGCGCAACCCGCATCCGGAACTGGCGCCGAAAGTCGACCGGGGCCACAAGGGTGATCATGGCGGCGGCCACTAGCAAGGTGATACTGTAGCGTGAGTGCAAGCTCGAAGACAGAGACGACGCCGGTTGTTGAAGAACCGCTGATTACCGGTAATCAGACATTCCACACGGTCACCGATGTGGTCAGCCGCATTGCCGAGCGCAAGACGACCGTGACGTGGCTCGCGCTGGTGGGCATGTCCGCATCACTGGCGCTGGTGCTGCTTGGCTCGATCGGCTACCTCGTCTGGGAAGGTGTTGGTATCTGGGGCCTCAACGTCCCGGTCGCCTGGGGCTGGGCAATTGTCAACTTCGTCTTCTGGGTTGGTATCGGACATGCCGGGACGCTGATTTCGGCAATTTTGCATCTGTTTCGTCAGCGCTGGCGTACGTCGATTAATCGTTTTGCCGAGGCGATGACGCTTTTTGCGGTTATCTGCGCGCTGATCTTCCCGGCCATTCATGTCGGGCGTATCTGGGTGGTCTACTGGATGCTGCCGATTCCGAACCAGATGGAGATGTGGCCGCAGTTCCGCTCGCCGCTGCTCTGGGACGTCTTCGCGGTCAGTGTCTACTTTACGGTGTCGCTCTTGTTCTGGTATGTCGGGTTGATTCCCGACCTGGCCACGCTGCGCGATCGGGCTAAAACGAAGATTCGCAAGCTGGCTCTGGGGATTCTGTCCCTCGGCTGGCGCGGCGGCAACCGTCAGTGGATCAACTACGAGCGCGCCTACCTGATTCTCGCCGGGCTGTCCACCCCGCTGGTGCTGTCGGTGCACTCGGTCGTCTCGACCGACTTCGCGGTCAGTATGGTCCCCGGCTGGCACACGACCATCTTCCCGCCATACTTCGTCGCCGGCGCTATCTTCTCGGGCTTTGCGATGGTGATGACCCTCGGGATTATCGTACGAAAGATTTTCCATCTCGAAGATTTCATCACGATCAACCATCTCGAGAAGATGAACAAGATCATGCTGCTGACCGGCATGATGGTGGGCTATGCCTACGCCTGCGAGTTCTTTGTCGCCTGGTACTCGGGTAATGTGTACGAGGCGTTTACGTTCGTCAACCGCGCCTTCGGCCCGTACGCCTGGGCTTACTGGATCATGGTCACGTGCAACGTGCTGATTCCGCAGATATTCTGGTTCCGCAGGTTCCGCCGGCATGTCACGATCATGTTTATCGCTACGATCTTCATCAATATCGGGATGTGGTTCGAGCGGTTTGTGATTGTCATGTCACTGGCGCGCGATTTCCTGCCCTCGAGCTGGGACTACTACAGCCCGACCATCTGGGATATCCTGACGTTCATCGGATCGTTCGGGCTCTTCTTCACGTTGTTCCTGCTGTTCATCAGGTTCGTGCCGGTGATTGCCATGGCTGAAGTGAAAGCGGTCCTGCCGCAGGCGGACCCGCATCACGGGGAGAAGCACTGATGGCGGAGACGAAGGTGACACCGAAGCTCGAATACGGCATGATTGCCCGGTTTGAGGGACCGAAGGAACTGCTGCACGCAGCTGAGAAAGTGCGTGACGAGGGCTATACGAAGTTTGACTGCCATTCGCCGTTCCCGATTCACGGTATGGACGATGCGATGGGCTTGAAGCAGTCGAAAGTCGGCTACATTTCCGGGGTCGGCGCCGCGCTCGGGTTTGCGCTCGGGCTCTGGCTGCAGTGGTGGACCTCGGCGGTCGACTACCCGCTCGTGATTGCCGGCAAGCCGTTTTTCAGCTACCAGGCGTTTGTGCCGGTGACCTTCGGCCTGACGGTGTTGTTCGGAGCGCTGGGCGCAGTGTTCGGGATGTTCCATGTCAACCGGCTGCCGCAGTATTTCCACGGCGTGTTTCATTCGGACCGATTCCCGAAGTTCTCCGACGACGCCTTTTTCGTGAGTATCGAGAAGGAAGATCCGAAGTATGATCGCAGCAGCACCATGTCGTTTCTGGAATCGATCGGCGGCGCAGAGATAGAGGTGCTGGAGGGCGAATGAGGCATATCGTACACATATTGCTACTGGTCGCACTGGTCTTGGTTGGCTGTACCCGGCATCGGCCGTCGGAAAAGCCGCCGATCCACCCGAACCCGAATATGGACGATCAGCCGCGCTACGATCCCCAGGCGCCGAGTGAATTCTTTGCCGATGGCAAGGCGATGCGCCAGCCGGTGGCCGGCACGGTCGCCCGTGGTCGGCTCAACGCCGATCCGGAGTTCTACACCGGGAAGAACGCGGACGGGGATTTTATCCGGGTGGCGCCGGTGACTATCGACCTGGAATTGCTCAAGCGCGGTCAGGAGCGCTACGACATTTTCTGCGGCCCGTGTCACAGCCGGGTCGGTGATGGTAAGGGTATTATGATCCAGCGCGGGTATGTGCCGCCGCCATCGTTCTACGATCAGCGGCTGGTGGATACGACCGATGGTTACCTCTTCGACGTCATTACCCATGGCATCCGTAATATGCCCGGCTACCAGTATCAGATTCCGGTGCCGGATCGCTGGGCGATCGTGGCGTATATGCGGGCTTTGCAGCGAAGCAAAAACGCGACAATCGAGGACGTGCCGTTGGAGCGACGGGAAACGCTACGACAGCAATAGATATCGTGATGAAGCTTGATACTGAGACATTTCGCCTGAGTGAGCGCGGCGGGTTTGCAAAGAAAGCACTCATTGCCGGGGTAATCGGCCTGGTGGTGACCGTTGTCGCCTGGTTTCTCGATTCGGCCCGCTTTTACCACGCCTGGCTGACCGCCTTCGCGTTCTGGATCTCCCTGTCGCTGGGTGCGCTGTTCTTTACGATGCTGCACCACCTGACCGGGGCGCAGTGGTCAACGGTAATCCGGCGCATGTCGGAGTCATTCCTGGCGCCGTTCCCCTATATGGCGATATTCTTCGTGCCGATCATCTTCGGGATGCATGACCTGTACCACTGGACCCATGAAGAAGCGATCGCGCACAACCCGATCCTGGAGTGGAAAACGCCCTATCTGAACCAGACCTTCTTTGTTATCCGGGCGGCGATCTACTTCGCGGTCTGGATCTTCCTGTCGCGCCGGCTGTACGGTTTCTCGAAAGCACAGGATGAGGGTCACTCACCGGAACTGCTGGCGAAGATGCGGAGCACGTCGGCGTGGGGAATGGTGATCTTTGCGCTGACGATTACGTTTGCGGCGTTTGACTGGCTGATGTCGATGGAGCCGATGTGGTACTCGACGATTTTCGGGGTCTACTTCTTCTCCGGTGGCCTGTTGTCTGCCGTCTGCCTGATCACCCTGACCGCCCTCTGGCTCCGCCGCCGGCAGGTGCTCGACACCGCGATTACGCGCGAACACTACCACGATCTCGGCAAGCTCGTGTTCGGCTTCATTATCTTCTGGGGCTATATCGGCTTCTCTCAGTACATGCTGATCTGGTACGCGAACATCCCGGAAGAAACCAGCTGGTACCTGATGCGCTGGGAAGGGTCGTGGAAAGCAGTGTCGCTGCTGATGATTTTGGGCTATTTCAGTATCCCGTTCCTGATTACGATTTTCCGCGCCACCAAGCGCTCGCTCGGGCTGCTCGGCTTCATGGTGGTCTGGCTGCTGCTGATGCACTGGGTCGACATGTACTGGCTGGTTTTCCCGACCTGGTCGGGCGCCGACGGCAACGCGCATTTTCACTGGATGGACCTGAGCGCGGTGGTTGGGATCGGCGGTATCTTCCTGTGGGCCTTCTGGTCCCGCTACGCGGCCGGACCGCTCGTGCCGGTGCGAGATCCGAAACTGCCGCAGTCACTGAGTCATGTGAACTTCTAGGATTGTGACGATGGCGAACGAAGAACAGCACAAAACCGACGAGCACGAAGCATTCGCCTCGGCCGACTATGAAGAGCGCGATGTCAGCGTGCCGTGGATCACGACCATTGCCCTGATCGTAATCGGCATAATCGTCGTCTTTGTCATCGTCTTGAACGAGTACTTTTTAGTGACGAAAGAACGGCTGATCGACGAGCAGGTGCTCCAGGTCCAGTCACCGGCCCTGCGCGAACTTCGCGCCCGCGAGGACAAAGAACTGAACTCGTACGAGGTGCTCGATGCCGAGGCGGGAGTCTACCAGATTCCGATCGATCGGGCGATGGAACTGCTCGCCAATGAGTCGTACGAAGCCCGTCTAAAAGAGCAACAAAGATAGTAGAGTTAGTCGTATTCCTTTCCCGAAAAAGCGTATCGGTGACCGCGAACCAATCATGAACACCCGGTGTTACTGACATACGATGAAACAAGCACAGCACAAAAATGGACTGATTAGCCCCGGTATATCGTTGTTGTCAATGTTTGCCGCAGTGCTCCTGCTGGTCGGCGCGCCGGTTGCCCAGCAGGTCCAGGAGAACCCGAAAGACTTCGAGGGCATGGGCGTCAACGAACACCTGGGTGAACAGATACCACTGGATTTGACTTTTACCGATCATACCGGTCAGCAGGTCAAGCTCGAGAAGTACTTCAATCAGGGCAAGCCGGTTATTCTGACGCTGGTGTATTACAACTGCCCGATGTTGTGCAATCTCATCCTCAACGGTGTGACCGAGGGGATGGCCGGGCTCGATTTCGATGCTGGTCAGGACTACGAGGTAGTGACGATCAGTTTCAATCCGCGTGAGACGGCCGAGCTGGCCGCCGCCAAGCGGAAGAACTACCTCCAGGAGCTGGGTCGTCCGGACGCACCCGACGGCTGGACCTTCCATGTGTCGCCTGACGAGCAGGTGAAGCAGCTGGCCGATGCGGTTGGCTTCGAATACGCCTGGAACGATGAGCGCCAGGAGTACGGGCATCCCTCGGCGATATTTGTCCTGACCGAGGACGGCCGGATCTCGCGCTACCTGTACGGGATCAGTTTCCAGCCTCGCGACCTTCGCCTGTCCCTGCTGGAAGCCTCGGAGGGCAAGATCGGCAATACACTCGACAAACTGATTCTCTTTTGTTTCCACTATGACCCCGATGCCCGCGGGTATGTCGTCTTTGCCGGCAATGTCATGCGGCTGGGCGGAGTGGTGACTCTCTTTGCGCTTGGCGGCCTGATCGGTATCCTGTGGTACCGGGAACGCCGCAAGCGGCGAAACAGCAACAAACAGGACGAGCCCGCGCAGGTCGTCTCGCAATAGCAACGCAGCACTTCTAGTTGGTGGTCTAGTAACTGGCAATGGACACAACCGGGACACTCTTTTTACCCCCCCAGAACTCGACAATCGCGAGCGAGGTTGATTTTCTGTGGGACTTCATATACTGGGCCAGCGCCGCCTTTTTTGTCATCCTCGGCGTGGCGATCATCTATTTCCTCATTCGCTATCGCCGTCGCCGCCAGGGTGAGTTGACCTCGGGCAAGTCGCACAACGTGCCGCTGGAGATCGCCTGGACGGTGATTCCGACGATCCTGATATTCTTCGTCTTCGTCTGGGGCTTCCAGGGCTATCTCAAAATGCAGATAGCGCCGGGGGATGCGATGGAGGTAAAAGTCACGGGCCAGAAGTGGTTCTGGAGTTTCCAGTATGAGGAAGGCGCCAGCACGGTCAATGAACTGGTGGTGCCGGTGGATCAGCCGGTGAAGCTGCTGATGTCCTCGACCGATGTCATCCACAGCTTTTTCGTACCCAACTTCCGGGTCAAGATGGACGTGCTGCCGAACCGGTATACCCATTTGTGGTTCGAGGCTACGAGCACCGGTGAGTACGACCTGCTCTGTACCGAGTATTGCGGTACCGGGCATTCCGAGATGATCGGGACGGTGCGCGTGCTGGGCGAACGCGAGTTTACTGAATGGCTCGAACAGGCCGGCGGTATGGGAGAGGGGATGACCCCGGCGGAATTCGGTGAGCAATTGTATACGTCGAAAGCGTGCAACACCTGTCATTCGCTCGACGGCAGCAAGGTGGTCGGACCGAGTTTTCTTAACCTGTATAATAAAGAGCAGATGCTGACGACCGGCCAGGCGGTCGTCGCCGATGAAAACTATCTGCGCGAGTCGATTCTCAACCCGCAGGCCAAGCTGGTAGCCGGATACGACCCGGTCATGCCCTCCTACCAGGGCGTGCTCAAAGACCAGCAGGTCGATGCGCTGATCGCGTTCATCAAGTCATTACAGGAACAATGAGGATTCGATATGAGTAACGCGGCGGCAACAGCAGCTGTCCCCAGCTACCTGCAGGAGCCGAAAGGAATCAAGAGCTGGCTTCTGACGGTTGACCACAAGCGTATCGGGATCATGTATCTCGCCGCCATCATGTTCTTTTTCTTTGTCGGCGGTGCGCTGGCGGTGATCCTGCGCACGGAACTGTTCCGACCGGAGCAGATCCTGATGGACGCGGACACGTACAACCAGTTCTTCACGCTGCACGGCGCGATCATGATCTTCCTGTTCATTATCCCGTCGATTCCGGCCGCCCTGGGCAACTTCATCCTGCCCCTGATGCTCGGCGCCAAGGATGTGGCTTTCCCGCGGTTGAACCTGGCCAGCTGGTATGTCTACGTATTCGGGGCGATCTTCTGTGTCGCCTCGATCGTGCTCGGCGCGGTCGACACCGGCTGGACGTTTTATACGCCTTACAGCACGACGACATCGACCTCGGTGATATCAATGACGCTCGGGGTTTTCATCCTCGGGTTTTCATCGATTTTCACCGGCTTGAACTTCATTGTCACCATCCACAAGCTGCGCATGCCGGGAATGACCTGGTTCAAGATGCCGCTGATGGTCTGGGGGCTGTACGCCACCGCGATTATCCAGGTGCTGGCTACGCCGGTGCTGGCGATTACGCTGGTGCTGCTCATTATGGAACGGGTGCTCGGTGTGGGCATTTTCGATCCGGCCATGGGCGGTGACCCGGTGCTGTATCAGCACTTCTTCTGGTTCTATTCGCACCCGGCGGTTTATATCATGATCCTGCCCGGGATGGGGATCATCTCCGAAGTGATTGCCTGCTTCTCGCACCGAAAGATATTCGGCTACAAACCGATCGCTTATTCCTCGCTGGGGATTGCTTTTGTCAGCTTCATGGTCTGGGGCCACCATATGTTTACCTCGGGCCAGTCCGAGATCGCCGCAATGATCTTCTCCTTCCTGACGTTTTTCGTCGGGATACCCTCGGGGATCAAGGTCTTCAACTGGGTGACCACTATGTACAAGGGGTCGATCAGTTTGGAGACGCCGATGGTATATGCGGTGATGTTCCTGTTTCTGTTCATGATCGGCGGCTTCACCGGGATTATGCTCGGCGCGCTGGCGCTCGATGTGCACCTGCACGATACCTACTTCGTGGTGGCGCACTTCCACTACGTGATGATGGGGGGGACGGTGATGGCGTTTCTGGCCGGGATTCACTACTGGTGGCCGAAGATGTTCGGCCGGCTGTACAGCGAGCGCTGGGCCAAAGTGACGGCGCTGGTCATCTTTGTCGGCTTTAACATGACCTTCTTCTCGCAGTTTATTCTCGGCGCCCAGGGGATGCCACGGCGATACTACTCCTATCTCGATCAGTACCAGCCGCTGCACGGCTTCTCTTCGGTAGGCGCCTGGGTGCTGGGAATCGGATTTGTAATTATGGCGGTTTACCTGACCGCATCTTTCTTCAACGGTCGCAAGGCCGGTCCAAATCCGTGGGGCGCCCTGACTTACGAGTGGGAGACGCTCACCCCGCCACCGCAGCACAACTTCCTGAAAGACGTGGTTCTTACCCACGGCCCGTACGACTATGACAAGGTGACGGTGGTTGGCGATTTCTACGACAAGTCACCGACCGATAAGCAACACATGGCGGGGAAGGTCTAAGCATGGCGACATCGCACACCGAAACGCACCATCCGAACTGGCTGCAGCACCATTTCAGCTCACCCTTCCAGCAGGGGGAATCGTCCAAGCTGGGGATGTGGCTGTTTCTGCTGACCGAGGTGTTGTTTTTTGGCGGCCTGTTCTGCGCCTACGCGGTTTTCAACGCCTGGTATCCGGAGACCTTTATCAACGCCCACAAGTCGTTGTCCTGGCCGCTGGGTGCCACCAATACGATCGTGCTGATTGCCAGTTCGGTGACGATGGCCCTGGCGATCCGCAGCATGCAGCTCGGCAGCAAAAAGGGCACACTGATCCTGTTGTGGTCGACAATGGCGCTGGCGGCGGTCTTTTTGGTGATCAAGTACTTCGAGTACTCGCACAAGTTCCACCTCGGGCAGCTGCCGGGCGAATACTACACGTATGAGGGGATTGCCGGGACCAACCCGCATATCTTCTTCTCGGTCTACTTCATGATGACCGGTTTGCACGGGATTCACGTGATCGCCGGGATGATCGTGATCGGCTGGATGATCTACCGCACCAGCCAAGACCACTTTTCATCGGATTACTACACGCCGATCGAGATGACCGGATTGTACTGGCATTTGGTCGATCTGGTCTGGATTTTCCTCTTCCCGATGTTCTACCTGATCGGTTAAGGAGCAGCCATGAGTTCGAACGGACAGTCACATCATCATATTCTGCCCCTGAGTGTCTATATCAATGTCGGTCTGGCGCTGCTGGTGCTGACCGTGCTGACGGTCGTTGTCGCCCAGATGGAACTGGGCGTGTTTAACACGATCCTGGCGATGGTGATTGCGATTACCAAGGCCAGTCTGGTGGCCCTCTTCTTCATGCACCTGAAGTACGACAACAAACTTTATCTGATTGTCTTCCTTGCGGCTATTGCGTTTCTCGGCCTGTTCATTATACTTTCCATGGCTGACACGGAAACGCGCGGCGACATCTACGAATTCCGCGGTCGTCCGATCAACGAGGACGCCGTGATTTACAATCGCCCCGGCGTGGCCGGAATCGACACGCTGGCCGGCGAGGTAGCTGACACCGTTACCGCCGCCACCGACACTTCCGCCGCGAATCAGTCCGAATCCGATACTGCCGGTGGCCAGTAGCCGGTCGTCTCCCGACAGCCGTCGGTGTCACTGTTGGGTAAGAGACCTCACGCGTTCGGCGTGATTGTCCGGGTTGGGAAGGAATATCCGTCATGAGAACGTTTCGTTATTCGGCGCTTTTGTCGGCGGCGGCAACGTACCTGCTGATTTTCATCGGCGGGCTGGTCCGGGTGTCCGGCGCCGGATTGGGCTGCCCGGATTGGCCGAAGTGTTTCGACCGGTGGGTCCCGCCGACCTCGCTGGAGCAACTGCCCGCCCATATCGACCCAACCGAGTTTAATATAACCCTGGCCTGGATTGAGTACGGCAACCGGCTGGTTGGTGTGGTGGTCGGCCTGCTGATTGTCGTCACCGCTATCCTGGCGATCCGCTATTTCCGGGACAATCCCCGCGTGCTCTGGCCGTCAATCGGCGTGGCCGTGTTGGTCGCGTTCCAGGGCTGGCTCGGCGGCGTAGTTGTAGCCAGTGAACTTCGGCCGATCATCGTCACCGCCCACCTGCTGCTGGCTATCGCCATCGCCCTGATCCTGCTGTATGCCATCTTGCAAAGCTACTATGCGGAACGGGAGGCGATGGTTACTGAGCTGGTTTATCCGGCGGCGGCGCGTCGCTGGATTATCGGCCTCGGTGTCCTGACCTTCATTCAGATTGTGCTCGGCACCCAGGTACGCGGACAGCTCGAAGTTATCGAGAAGCAGGTGCCGCTCCTCTCCGACCTGGAGTGGCTGAGCCGGGTGGGCGTGCTGCAGGATGCGCACCTGATTGTCGGCGTAGGGACCGCTCTGTTTGCACTGTTTGTAGGGTACTCGCTGATCCGGCTGTCCGATGAGACCGCCGTGCTGGTAAAACAGGCGGTCTGGCTGATGATCGGCCTGATCGTACTGCAGCTTCTGGTCGGCTTCTTCTTTATCGCCTTCGGCCTCAGCGCCATCATGCAGCTGTTCCATCTCTGGTTCGCCGCGCTCTTTTTCGGGGTATTGCTGGTGCTATATTCCGTGGTCAACCATGCTCGCGAATTGCCGGCACGGTTCCAGAAGTCGGTCGGCCGGGTGATTATCACCGGGCTGGTCATCGCCGCTATCATGACGGCCGGCGGTTTTGCGGTGATCAAGGAAGCCGAACTCTCGCGCAGCAATCTTCCGGTAATCGGTACTGTCCAGGAGTTTTCACTGCGCACCGCCGAGGGTGAGACATATTCGCTCGAAGACATGAAGGGCTCGGTCACGCTGCTGAGTTTCATGTACGCCGCGAGTCCGTCGGCGCCCGGCCTCGAGGTGAAGAAGGCCGAATTGTACGATCGGTACGACCACTCGGCCAATCTCGCATTTGTGACGATTGTCCGCGAGCTTCCCCATGAAACAGCCGAGATCACCGACTACGCCGGACAGTTGCAGGTCACTGACGACCGCTGGCACTTCCTGTTCGGCGAGCGGGATGCCATCAACGTATTGACGCGAGAGATATATCGACTGGCCGATCGTGAGGATATCGCCGGCAACAACAGCTATGTCCTGATCGACGGCATGGGACGTATTCGCGGGTTCTACCGCTATGACAGTGACAGCGACCTGCGCCAGCTCCAACAGCATGTTATCACCTTAGCACGGAAACCGTAAATGCCCGAACACAGCTTCCAGCCGACTCTCAATGCTTCGCTGAATCTCATCGCGACGATCATGCTGACTTTTGGATACATCAATATCCGCAAGGGGCGTATCGAAACGCACAAGAAGTTCATGATCTCGGCCCTGGTACTATCCGCTGCCTTCCTGGTCAGCTATGTGATCTACCACTATACGGTCGGCTCGGTGCCGTATCCGTATCATGATTGGAGCCGGCCGGTCTATTTCGCTGTCCTGATCCCACACGTCATTCTGGCGGCGCTCATGACCCCGTTCATAGTCGCCCTGGTCTGGTTTGCAATCCGGGAGCGCTTCGATCGGCACCGCCGTCTGGCCCGGTGGGTCTGGCCGGTGTGGATGTTTGTATCGATTACGGGAGTGATTATCTACCTGATGCTCTACCGCCCGTTCGCCTGAGCGATCGCCGCTCGCCGCACAATTGCTGTGACAACGTGTACGCCAGAGCGACAGTGCTGTCCCTGCGGTGCTGACCTACCGGCCGACACGTCTTCAAAAAATCCGGCATCAAAATTGTACTCTTCCGCGTAGAAAGCATAATCACACTATGTTAATCGGGAGACTCATGGTCAGAATGACAACGATCGGGTGGGCGCTGCTGTTCTGTGTACTGGTCTGCGGGGCTGTGCCGGCGGCGCAGGTAACAGTCGAGGGAGAAGTTACTGATGCTGTCGACAGGCAACCCATTGCCCGGGCCACGGTGCGCGTGCATGATACGGGGATTTCCACCCTCACCAACGAGGAAGGTCGCTATCGACTCCTGCTGTCGCCCGGCGACTGGCAGCTACAGTTCAGCCACGTATCGTACGAGAGTCAGACCGTCTCGGTAACGCTGGACAGCGTCGACGTCACCCGGGATATCGCGCTCGGGCGGGCAACTATCGAGCTGCCGGGGACAACCATCTACTCGCGGGCATACGACCCGGCGCAGAAGATCATTCTCGAGGCAATCAACCGGAAGCAGGATATCCTCAATCAGTTGCATGACTACTCGTACGATGCGTACGTCAAGGTGGTCGCGACCGACCTGGACAAGTCCGGGATTGAATCGGTCTTTGCCATCTTCGAGTCGCAGACGACGGCTTACTGGGAGCAGCCGGACAAATACAAAGAAGTAATCACCGCCCGTCGGCAGTCAGGCAATTTCGAGGGCGAAAACAACTTCGTGACCGTCGGGCAGATTCTCAATTTCAACGCCAACCGGATCGATCTCGGCCGGTATTCGCTGGTGTCACCGACCGCCGAGGATGCCCTGTCGCACTACAACTACTACCTGATCGACACGGTCTTCCTTGACAACCGCCCGGTCTTTCGGCTGGAGATCGAACCGCAGTCCGATGCCGACCCGCTGTTTGTCGGGCATATCGATATTGCCGATTCGACCTATGATGTGGTTGCCGTCGATATTGGTGTAAACGAGGCGGTCCGGTTTCCCTTTATCGACAGTTTGCGCTATGCCCAGAAGTTCGCGCGATTTCGCGATGAGTACTGGATGCCGGTGGAAATTCGCTTCTCGGGACAGGTGCATCTGGCCGTCAAATTCCCGGAAATACCCCAGAATATCGGATTCGCCCAGACGGCTTCTCTGTACAGCTACCGGCTGGATGAGGGACATGCACAGGGTCTGTTCGACGAGTACATGATTGAAGTCGACGAACGGGCCGATGATATCGACAGCGTTGCCTGGGCCGAACGGCAGACCATTCCACTCACCCAGACCGAGCTGCGGGCGTACGAACGGATCGACTCGCTCGAAAGCATCCCCCCGACCATCGGTGAACGGATCGGGCAGGGGGTGGCGCTGGGGATCTATCTGGCGACGATCGGTGATGAAGACATTTTCCATTTCAATCGCGCCAACGGTTACTATCTCGGACTCGGCGGCTCTCTCCGGCCGTTTACCTCAAACCTGTGGACCCGCGCCAGGGCCGGCTTTTCATTCGGTCGCGATGAGTGGGAATTCGAACTGGGCGGCGCCTACCGGGTGTGGCGCGACCGTCGCCTCTGGCTGGGGGCGATCTGGCGCGATGAAACCGTCCGGCGGCCGACCCTGATCAGCGATGACGACTACAATCCAACTTTTCTCGCCGCCGGGTGGCAGATCGATCCGTTCGACTACTACCACGAACGCGGCTTCCAGTTGTTCGCACGAGGGAAGCTCTTCAACCACGTCGAGGCACGTGTCGACTATGAGGATTACCGGCAGCATTCGCTGGGTATAGCCAACAGCAATGCGGTCTTTTCCGGCGATCCGATCGTCCGGGCCAACCCGATGATCGCCGACGGGACGATGCGTTCTATCGGCGCCGCGGTCACCTACGACTCCCGCCCGATGATGCGCAACAAGGGCCGCGACGTGCGCTTTGGGGCGGTCGAATACACCCGGCTGACACTCGGTGTCGAACAGGCCGACCCGGATGTGATCGACAACGACTTTGACTTCCGCAAGTACTACGCCCAACTGGTTCATCGGCAGCGAAGTCTCGGCATGGGCGTGACGACTGTGCGTGGCTATGTAGGCGGCTCCGATGGTGTCCTGCCGCCGCAGGAGTACTTCACGGTTGACCATGGCAATGGTGTGCTGTTTGGCGATGGTGAGTTCTCGACCCTTGACCGCAACAATTTCGTCGGCGATCGGGTGGCAATGGTCTACCTCAATCATGACTTCGACCGACTGCTTTTCCGCAAGAGCGGCCTGCCGGGAATCAAAGACATCCCTTTCACGCTTTCGGTGTATGGTGGGACATTCTGGTCGGAGTTTAAAGACGGCGTGCCGGCAGCGTACGCGGGACAAGTCAGTACGGCCAACCAGGGCTATTCGGAGATCGGCTTTGGTCTGGGCAACCTGACCCCATTCCTGGCGCCGTTCAACCTGGGCGTCTTCTTCACCTGGCAAGTGGGGGACAACAAGTATGACACGTCCGATTTCGCGTGGATGATTGGCTTTGCGTTTTGAGCCGTGCGGCCGGCAATATCCGACAAAACAGGGTGGTGTTGGGCGAGGATGTCGGTCGAGTGGCTCTGCCCCCGTGTCTGTGCCCCACGTAAAGCGACGTCGGGCGAAGCGAACCGAGCGTCACGTGGGAATACAAAAGTGTAAGACCGTCAGATGTCGCCCCCGGTGGCGGGCCGGCATCTGACGGAACAAATTGTATGTGAGGGCGGATGTAGGGCACGTTTGTCTGCAAACGTGCCGGCTATTCACGCAGGCAGCCGTTCACGTAGGTCCGAACCCCTGAGGTTCGGATCTCTACTACTCGCGGCGCAACCGTTTCACCCGCCGGGCCGGGCTCGGGTTCCACCCTGCAAGACGGTTGGAACCACGGGGGGGCCGATCTACTCCGCAGCCTCTACCGGATACTCCTTCTGCCGGTACTTCTCGTACAGCTCTTTGTGCTTGTTGCTGAGATCGACTGCAGCGCCCCCGATAAACATCAGCTCCACACCATGCTCCAGGTAATCGAGCACGTCACCTTGCGAGACAAACAGCGTAGCCTTTTTGCCGACTTCGAGTGAGCCGAGATCATCGGCCACGCCGATTATTTCCGCCGGCGTCAACGTAATCGAACGAAGCGCCATCTCGGGAGTCAGGCCGAACGCCACCGCCATGCCGGTATGCCAGGGCAGGTTGCGCGTGCCCCACGACGAACTGGCGCTGATCGCAAAGCGCACCCCCGCCTGCTGAAGCAGGGCAGGTTGCTTAAAAGCGATGTCGTAATCGTCATCGCTTCGCAGCGGCATGTTCTGTGTGCGGCTCACAATCACCGGGATGTCGTGCTCGGTCAGCATGTCGGCTGCACGCCAGGCCTCGCGCGCGCCGGTTATGACGACGTTGAGCTTCCACTTCTCGGCGAACGCAATTGCCTGTTCAATCTGACGGTAGTCATTGGCTTCGATAAATACCGGCAGGTCATCGGTGAAGATCGGCGCCATTGCTTCCCAGCGGATATCCTTCGGCAGGTCAGGATCGGCCTGTTTGGCGATAGAGTAGGCGTGGGCCTTGTCGAACATATCGACCAGCTCGCGACGGTTTTTCGCCATCTGTTCTTTCTGCTCTTCGGCCGACTGGTCCATCCACCAGGCCGTGATCACGCGTGTGCGCGGCCAGCTGATATGCAATGCCGCGATCGGTTTCTCGGCGGCATCCTCCCAGGTCCAGCCATCGAGGTTCATCAGCGATGACCGTCCCCGAATCAACGATCCACCGGGCACCACCAGCGCGGTGGTGATGCCGTTGGAGCGCACCGACGGCAGCAGCTCCGAGTCCGGGTTATAGGCGATATACGCTTTGACCTCGGGGGTGGTCCGGCCACGCTCGGTGATATCGTTCGTGGCCCGCACGGCGCCGATCTCGATCAGCCCGAGCTGCGTGTTCAAGTCGATCAGGCCGGGGTAGACATGCTTGCCGGAGATATCGATAACCTCGGTGCCCTCCGGCAATGCAAGGTCTGTTCCGATCTGCGTAATGCGACCGTCTTCGAACAGAAGGTCAGTGCCTTCCAACACGCCATTGGCGACCGTGTACAGGTCACCACCCTTGAGCAGAATCGGGTGGTCCTGCGGCTCGCCGGGGACATAGTCATGCGCTGACACCGTTGCGGCAAGCAGGAGGCAGGCAACGAGGACGAGTATCTGAAGCTGTCTATTCATGTTAAAACCCTCCCTGCGACGGCATGCAGCAACGCGGCATGGAAGTTGACTGGTCATACGGACCGTGGCTGCCGGTCGTGTGCGATCCGGAATTGCTCGATGATCCATCGGCATCGAGCACCTTCTGGATCAACCGTCGTTTCTCCTCGGCCAGGTCACGGCGCATTGTCTTGTCGCGTTCGATATCGAAGTACTTGCGGCCATCGATCCACGTCTGCTGGGCCACCGCGTAGATCGACAGGGGGTTGTCGTTCCACAGGACGAAATCGGCATGTTTGCCCTCGGCCAGCGAGCCGACATACCGGTCGACCCGAAGCTGTTTGGCCGGGTTGATCGTGACCATCTTGAGCGCATCCTCCTGGCTCATGTCGCAATAGGCGATCGACTTGGCGGCTTCCTGGTTGAGCCGACGGCCGAGTTCGGGGCTGTCGGAATTGACCGAGGTAACCACGCCACGCTCCATGAGCAGGCAGGGGTTCTGCGGGATAGCATCGTACACCTCGAACTTGTACGCCCACCAGTCGGAGAACGATCCGGCGCCGGCGCCGTGTGCGGCCATCTCATCGGCCACTTTGTAGCCCTCGAGCACGTGGGTGAAGGTGCCGATGGTGAAATCGAACTTCTCGGCCAGGCGCATCAGCATGAGCATCTCGCTCTGCACATAGGAATGGCAGCAGACCCACATGTCGTTGTTGACCACCTCGACCAGCGCATCGAGCTGCAAATCCTGCCGCGGCGGGATCATCCGTTCGCGCTCGCCTCGCCCGAGTTCGGCATATTCGGTGCGGGCCTGCTCGTATTCGCGGGCCGCCTGGAAGGCATCCTGCATGATCGTCTCCACCCCCATGCGTGTCTGCGGGTAGCGGATGGTCATGTTGTCGCCCCAGTTCGACTGCTTGACATTCTCGCCGAGAGCAAACTTGATCGAAGGCGGCGCCTCGGTCATTTTCATTTCCTCGGCTGTTCCACCCCAGCGGAACTTGACCAGTTGCGCCTGCCCGCCGATCGGATTGGCCGAACCGTGCAGCAGCCGGGCCATAGTGGTGCCGCCGGCGAGAGCGCGGTAGACATTGATGTCGGCCGGGTCGACCACATCGCCGATCCGCACCTCGGCGGTCACCGCGTGGGTGCCCTCGTTGACGTTGCCGGAGATAGCGACATGGGAGTGCTCGTCGATCACCCCGGGCGTGAGGTGCATGCCGCTGGCGTCGATCACCAGCGCGTTGTCGGGCGCCTCCAGGTCGGTCCCGATTGCAGCGATACGGCCGTCGCGGCAGAGCATGTCGGCATCTTCCAGAACACCGGCTTCGTCGCAGGTCCAGATGGTCGCGTTTTGCACCAGGACTGTCTGCTGTTCAGGCAGCTCGGTGAAGCCAAAGGCGATATTGGGACTGGTCAGGCGCGAGAGACGCTCGGCCACCCGCACTTTGGCGGTATCCGGCGTGTCCGGCGCATCGCCGGTGCGCAAGGCGCTGAAGCGGTGCTCGATCCCATCGGGCGTGTGGTAGATGCCGGCCAGGCCGCTGTCGGTCAGGGCGCCGGTGAAACGGGTGACACCGGGAATGCCCAGCGTGTCGAGTTCGGCCATGAATCGGACCAACTCGAGTTCAGTCTCGAGCGACTGCAACTTGATGGCGTGGTCATCGAAACTCAGTTTCCCCTTCAGCTTATCGATATCCCCCCGCAGGGTGAGCGTGAGGTCACGCTCGCGAAGCGACAGCGCGTACTCGCCGCGGAAATCGGTCTGCTCCAGGGGGATCATCTCGTGGGTCAGTTCTCCGGCCACCCAGATGCCGAACCGTTCGGTCTCCCTGTCAAAGAGATCACCATCGGTGACCATGAAGCTGGCCACCTTGCCGGCCTCGAGCGTGCCGACCTGGTCGGCCACCCCGGCAATCCGCGCCGGCGTGATCGTGAGTGCCCGCAGCGCCGCTTCCTTCGGCAGTCCGGCCTCAATCGCCGTGCGGAGATGCTTCCAGAAGTGCGACTTCTTCTTCAGGCGGTGGGTCGTGAACGCAAAATCGATCCCGGCCGAATCAACCAGGTAAGGATTAAACGGCGCCCACTCCCAGTGACGCAGGTCGGCAATACTGACATCGTACTCATCGCCGATCGCCGTCACCGACGGCGCCTCGGGATACTCGATCGGCAGGATCAGCGTGGACCGGGTCGCTTTGACCTGGTCGAGACGACGGTATTCGTAGCCGCTGCCGACCAGGATCATCGGCACCGAGAACTCTTCGCCGATCCGGGCGGCGCGGAGTAAGTCGAGGTCATTCTCGGTTTCAAAGATCAGACCATCGGTACGCACACCCTGAAGCGCTTCCAGGGCCCGGTTGGTTTCCGGCCGCTCCTGTTCGGGATTGCGCGCAAAGGCCGAGGCAGCCCGGTCGTACCAGCCGATATCGAGCAGGGTCTGTCGGATCAGCGCGATCGACCCCATCAGGGAGTTGGGGTATTGCTGGGTCGATGAGCCCTTGTCGAATGAGGCGAGATGGTGGCCGTAGGGCTGCAGCACCTGCTCGTTGGGCAGGCCCTTACCGAGCATCACGACTGCTGCGCGGCCGCGGAAGATACCATCGAGCCGGGCGGTCTGCACCGTTGCAAAGCCGAGATCGAGATACTCCTCGGCCTCTTTGGCGTCGGGTGCAAAGCGCTCGATCCAGCTGTGCTCGGCGTGAATCGCCTCATTCCAGGCATCGGCGCCCACCCGTTCGGCCTCGTACTGCGGCGGGCCGCCGCGGCGGCGCTCCGGTTGCTCGGCTTTGGGCAGGCCATACTGGGATATCGGTTCGACCAGGCCGGGGTAGATTGTCTTACCGGTCAGGTCATGGATTGCGGCGCCATCGGGAATAGTAATATCATCGCCGACAGCGACAATGCGGCCGTCCTCGACGACCAGGGTGCCATTCTCGATTGTGCGCTCCGGGGACACGACGATCCGGGCATTGGTAAACGCCTGCAGAGTGGGCGTTTTGTCACGGATACCGAGTTCGGGTGTCGTCTGGGCGGCGCCGATCGAGACCATGGCAAGCAGGGTGAGAAGGATGCGGATAATCATGGTGCAAAGATACAAAATGCCGACCGGGGCGGCAATATCTTAGCCGATCTCCGCCGCTGCTAACGTTTCTTTGCTGAAACTACTCGACCACGAAGGCGTTTGAGTAGATCGTGTCGTGCTGCCAGGGAGCAGTGCTGTCGGGACGATAGCTGAGCCCCAGCTCGAATCGGAACGTACCCGTGTACCAGGCTGAGATGCTGTCGTGACGGATTGTTCCGGCCTCGATCAGCGCCCTCCAGTCGCACATCGCGATGCACCCGAAGTAGGAACCCTCGAAGTACTCCCACCCGTAGTCCCCTTTTCGCTGCAGGATCGTCCAGATAGTACCGCAGCAGTCCGGGTGGCCATAGTCTTGCGAAGATCCATTGCTCAACACTCTCGGGATCCTCTCACCCTCCGTGAAATGAGTTCCGACCGTCTTCAGCGTCACGTCTTCAATCGGATCCGGCTCGGTGGGAAGGTCGTGGCAGGCCAGCGCGAGCGCCAGCGCCGTTAAGCAAACGACAACCGCTCTCATGAAACTCCACCCCTATTCGAAAAGTGATTGGTCACTCTCAAGTAACGCTCGATCGACCGATCCGTCAAAGCAATTCTCCCGGCTCACAAGACACTAACCTGCCGTTGGCGTCGGCAGCAGGTAGTGGCAAGGGCAAGAGAATGCGGCCCAATCGAGTGGTTCCGGGGTTAATCATCCGGTCACACCCGCCGATAACAGAGAAGAATACCCTTGTATGAGGATCAACAGCTTATGGACCTGCACGACATCGCCGCCTTCGTCAAGAGACACCGCCCGCACAAGAAGACCAGCTGGCGGCCGACCGCCGCCATGGTCTACACCGGGACATTCCTGCTCTCCGTTCTCTCGTTTTTCACGACCTATTACGGCCTGAAAATCATCGTGCCGACTCCGCTGGCGATGATCGGGTCCCTGGGGTTGCAGTCGGCGATGCTGGGGATTGCGTGGAACCTGATGAAAATCAAGAGCAACCGCATTCCGTACCTGCTGGTCTTCTCGCTGGCGGCCTGCTTTTCGGTTTTCTTCTCCTATGCCAACTTCAACTCCGGCTTGAAAGCCCACACCCGCGCCGAGCAGGCGCGAGCCGGCTATGCCGAGGCCGCCCGGCCGGTGCTGGCGGCGTACGCTACCGAAGCCAAGAAGGCGCTCACACGGGGTGAATACCAGGTCCAGCGGCTGGGACAGTTGTACCAGATCGAGCAGACCAAAGGCTGGGCGACAATGATTGATGAGGGCTCGCAGGACCCGGTCGTGCAGGACGTGATCGACGGCGCCCGGCGAACCGTCGAGTCGTGGAAGACCAACCAGGGCACCGACTATCGCCAGGGCGCGGGGCAGGGGATTATCTCCAATTACATCGCCACCTGGAAACGGACCGCCGAACGCAACGTCCGGTTTGTGAGCGAGTATGCCGCACATATCGATTCGCTGGCCATGGCGCTCAATCCCTCGGAGTCGGTCGCTGATCAGGCCGAACTGGTCACCGATGCCATGGTTGCCTTCCCGATGGCGCCGGTGGCGATGATTCGCGGTGAACAGCCGGTGCTGCCAGCACCGCCGAGTCCGTCGTCGTATCCCGAGACACCGGCCAACAATCAGCATGCCCTCATGCTCGTGCTGGGTGACCTGCTGGAGATGGACCAC
>WJMS01000161.1 GCA_014727815.1 candidate division GN15 bacterium | reverse complement strand
CAGGTCAATGTCGTCTACGCGAGCTTCCTGGATTCCGTCCAGAACTTCGAGCTCGACGGCGTCTGGAGTTGGGAGAACGTGACCTCCGATCAGACGGGTGGCTTCGACAACGACTCGACCATGGGTCTGTATACCAATCAGCGTACGATTGGTATCGAGGATGCCCCGACCGGCCAGAACCTCGAGTATCTCAACAACCTGACCATCGCTGTCTTCGAAATCATGGAGCGCAACGGTGCAACGGTTGAAGGTTGGGCCATGGGTTCCTACCACGACTACGATATCAACGTCGCGGGTGGTACCTACGACTCGGTTGGCTTCGATCGCTCCATCTCCACTGCCTGGTCGTTCAACATTCCGGGCGACGTGGCGATGGGTACGACCAAGCTGCCGTTTGGTCTCGCCTATGAGAACATGATCAACTGCCGCGGTATCACCGGTATTTCCGGCGATCCGGGTGGTGGTTTCTGGGGCTACGACACCTATTGGGATTCCACGTACAAGTACATGGATGAGTACCCGATCGGTCTGAGCTCCGTACCGATGCAGTCGGGCGACGGTGAAGCGCACCACACCTACGTCCGCGACATCACGTTCGATCCTAACGGTTCCTACGTGTTTGGCGTGGTCAAGTGGGGTCTCTCCGGTATGGCCAACAACCAGTCCTCGGCTGAGATCGTGCCGCTGGCCAACATTGCTAACAAGTTCGCGGGCTTCGGTCGCGGCGACGTCAACAACGACGACGCGTCCGATATCGCTGACGTGGTCTATCTCGCCAGCTACCTCTTCCATGGTGGCGCGGGACCGATCCCGTTCATGCACCTCGGTGACGTGAACGCTGACGGTGACATCAACCTCATCGACGTCAACTATCTCGTGGACTACTACTTTAACAATGGCCCGGCTCCGGTCGGCGATTGGGAGATCTAAATCTAAACCGATACCCTAAGTTCGGGATAGATCGGAAGCGAGGAGCTTTGCTCCTCGCTTCCTTTTTTTTGCCTGGGCGCAGCCTGCCGCGAGCCGTATAATAGCCGTATGGCTACCGCTTCTCGACAGGCAGCGCTCGACTCGGTGGTACGGCTGGTGGCCGACCTCTATGTGGTCGACGCCACGTATCAAAGCGGCTCGGAGTATGTCCTGGCACTGCGCAGTCGCTTTGCGAGAACCAAGTCACTGGAACTGCTGCGTGACCGGCTCAACTCCGCCGGCTATACCTACCGTATCAGCGAACAGGACGAATCGATCACCCTGCAGGTCGATCCGAAGCGGAAACTGCGCATCCCCCGGCTGAACATTATCATGTTTGCCCTGACCATCGTGTCGATTTATATCGTCCCGGTCTTCTTCCGCCATGTCGTCTACCTGCCGGCCGGTGAGGCCTGGGATGTCACCCTGACGGACCTTGCCCGAGGCGCCGGGCTGGAATTTGCTGCGGCGATCGTCTCGATCCTGCTGGTGCATGAGATGGGCCACTTCATCGCCAGTCGACGGCGGGATATTGTGACGTCCTGGCCGTTTTTCATTCCGGCGCCGAATATCATCGGCACCTTCGGAGCGGTCATCAAATCGAAGTCACCATTCTGGAACCGTCGCGACCTTATTGAAGTCGGCGCGGCCGGACCGATTGCCGGCTGGATTGTCGCGATCGGCTGGCTGCTGTTCGGGCTGGTCAACTCCCGCGTCGTGCCGGTCGACAGTTTGGTGGGGCCGGAATTGGCCATGACCTTTTCGCTTCGGGGTGAGTCACTGCTGATCCAGGGACTCATCCCGTGGCTGGTCGGCAGCGCGCCCGAGGGGTACGCCTATGTCTTCAGTGAAGCTGCTTTTGCCGGGTGGGTCGGGTTGCTGGTGACGGCGATCAACATGCTGCCGATCGGACAACTCGATGGCGGCCATATCTGCTACGGCCTGTTCGGCCGCGATATCCAGCGCAAGCTCGGCTGGGCGGCGCTGATCATGCTCTTGATTCTGGGCTATTACTCGATGATTTGGTGGCTGTTTGCCGTGCTCGGGCTGGTTGTCGGCGTGAAACACCCGCCGACCCTGAACGACAAGTTCCCGGTCAGCCGGGCGGCGCAAACAATGGGGATTGTGGCGCTGGTGATCCTGGTGCTGTCGTTTACACCGATTCCGTTTCCGACACCCTGGTAGCCGGTTCCGGATCCAGCTCGTCGAGAAAACTCAAATCTTCATCGCGGCCGTAGAGGTCGTTCAAGTCGACCTTGCCTGCCTTCAGCAATCCGATAAAGACATCGACCAGTTCGGGGTCGAACTGCGTTCCCCGGTGCTTTATCAGCTCATCGACCGCAACCTTCAGCGGGGCGCCCTTGCGGTACGGCCGGTCGGAGAGGATGGCGTCGAAGGTGTCCGCCACCGCCAGCAGTCGTCCCTCGATCGGGATTTCATCGCCGGCCAGTCCGCGCGGATAGCCGTTACCGTCGTATCGCTCGTGGTGCGCGCTGATATACGGGATAGCAGGGCGGAGCAGATCGATACCGTGGATGATCTTCAGCCCGACCATCGGGTGGCTGATCATCGTCTCGAGTTCTTCCTCGGTCAGCTTGTCGGCCTTGTTGAGGATCGAATCGGGAACACCGATCTTGCCGATATCGTGCAGCATGCAGCCGACCCGGAGATCATCGATCCGCGACTCCTCCCAGCCCAGTGCCTCGGCGATCACAATCGCCAAACGGCTGACTCGATCGGTGTGCCCGGCGGTGCAGGCATCACGGGCTTCAATGGCCGCGGCGAGGGCACGGATTGCCTGCATGTAGGACTGCTGGACATCTTCGTAGAGGATGTTGTTGGCGATAATCGAGGCGGCGGAACTGGTGAGGATCGACAGGACGTCCATTTCGCCGGGGCGGATCCGATCGAAGCGACTTTCGACGAGCAGATTGATGACGCCGTGAAGCTGCTTGCGTATGAGAATCGGCTGCGAGATCAGTACCCGGATCTTGGGGCTGCCGTCGACCGTAACATGTTCGCTGCGCACGACCGGCTTGGTCGAGCGGCTGCACGTGAACTGCAGCAGCAGGGTCTCGTCGAGCACGACCTCAACCATCGACGGATCATCACAGTCATGCAGTTTGCGGACGATCTCGCCGCTTTTCGGCTCGATCTCGACAATCGATGTTGCCGATGCGTTCAACTCGGCCTTACATGAGGAGAGCACCATCTGCAGGTGCTTGTCGACCGGTATGCCGCTGCCGAAGGCGTTGGCGACTTTCAGGAATTCGACCTGGCTTTTCAGGGCAACGTTGTCACGCTGGATTTTCTGGTGGCTCAAGCCGCGACGGATTGCCGCTTTGAGCGCATCGAGCTTGAACGGCTTGACGAGAAAATCGTACGCTCCCTTGCGCAGGACGGAGATGGCCGTCTGGATAGTCGGGTGGGCGGTCATCAGGATGACGACGGCATCGTTGTGCTCAGCCCGCGTCGCCTCGAGAACCTGCACGCCGTTGAACTCACCGATGACGAGATCGGTCAGGACGAGATCGATCGGGTGTTCTCGGATGTGCGCTATCGCTTTTGCCGGATCAGTAAAAGAGACAACGTCGTAATTCTCGGACGAGAGCGATTCGACGACGATCTTGCAAATGTAGACCTCGTCATCGACCACCAACACTTGTGGCCTGAGTTTACTCATCGGTGTTGTCCTTTCCCGCCATAGCTTCACCGTTTGTTATCGGACGGCTGAAGAAAAGGACAATATGTCTCGCAATAACTGTCTAAATTTTGCGCTTGGAGAAATGCCGACTATATGAGTTTGACCATACTATCGGCCAGATAGGACGAGCGCACCAGCGGCCCGGCAAAGACATGGGGAATTCCGGCTGATCGGGCGCGCTCGGCGAGGACATCGAATTCCTCCGGAGGAACGTAGCGATCGACCGGCAGATGTTCTTTTGAAGGTGAGAGATACTGGCCGACAGTCAACAGGGTCACGCCGTGCTCGGCCAGATCGGTGAAGACTGCGACCAGCTCATCCATTGTCTCTCCAAGTCCCACCATCAGGCCGGACTTGGTTCGAACCGAGTACTCCCGGCCGGCTCGCTCAAGCAACTCAAGCGAGCGTTGATAGTCGGCGCCGGGACGAACCTCGCGATACAACCGGGGAACCGTCTCAACATTGTGATTGAAGATGTCGGGACCGGCCGCCATGACAATCCCCAGCGCCTCCGGGGCATCTTTAAAATCCGGTGTCAGTACCTCGATCGTGCAATCCGGTCGCTGCTTGCGGATCGCCTCAATCGTCTCGGCGAAGTGCCGGGCGCCGCCATCAGGGAGGTCATCGCGGGTTACCGACGTCACCACGGCATGTCGAAGCTGCATCCGGGCGACCGCATCGGCGACCAACCGCGGCTCCTCCGGGTTAAGCGCCTGAGGCTGGCCCGGATGGACATTACAGAAGCGGCAGTTGCGGGTGCAAAGCGGCCCCATGATCAGGAAGGTAGCGGTGCCGCGATTGTAGCACTCGCCGCGGTTGGGGCAGTTGGCCTCCTGGCATACCGTAAACAGGCCGCGCTCTCGCAGGAGCCCGGAGATCTCGCTAAATCCCTGTCCACCAAAGGCTCGTACCTTCAGCCAGGGCGGCTTGCGCCGGGGATCCGCGTTCTTTTTGGTGTCGTCGGCCATATTCACTTACCTGCCTGCAGCACGCTTGATCGGTCCGGTTACCGACCTGCCGGCCGCTACCATCAAGAAATACGCAAATCGCTCGATAATCAAGACATAGACGTTTTTTTCACCGATAAGGAGAATCCCCATGTTTCGATTTCTGTCAGCAACTGTGCTGCTCCTCGTTCTTTTCCTGACAGCAACCGGCATCGCCGCCGACAAACGGCAGGCCCGGGTAGAGAAAATTGGGGATGTCTCTCGCGGCGAGATACGGGTCAGCCCGCGCCTTGCCTCCGCCGACACCTGCTGGGTGCGCACCGACAATGGTATCATCATGCAGATCGATGGCTGGGTGATCGGCGAAGAACTGTACAAGTCTTATCTTGACCCGGCCGAGTCCTGTGAAAACCCGTACCCCTTTACGGTGGTGGAGATCAACATGCCGATGGTCTTTCAGGCTGGCGGTCAAATTGTCGTGTCGGTTGACGTCGAGTCAGTCGACAACAGCGATCCCTCCTGCCCCGTCCCCGGACAGTTGATCGATTCATCCTCGTGGTGGGACCTGCAGGTACCGGGCGCCGGGCTGTATGATATCTGGATTCCGCTGGATACGCCGATTGTTGTCGACGGTCCCTTCTTCGCCGGCTTCTTGATCTCCAACCAGCTTGACCAGGCTATGGGCGCGGCCGTGACTACCGACACCACCCGTGTCCCGTGTGTCTCCTACAATATCTGGGATGCCGACATGGGCTTTGTCGACCTCGGCCAGTATATCTATGATGACGGCCAGGTCTATTTCGAATGGCCCGGCTCGCTGGTGCTGTATGCATCGGGTATCCCCGGCGGCAACGGTGGCGGTGAACCGGAGCCGGAACCGGAACCGGCGATCAGCTGGGTCTATCCGGCTGAGGGCGACACGATCCTCTATCCCCCGGCCGAGTTGTGGGCGGTGGAAACATCGGGATCGTCAATCATTGACTACGTTATTTTCGAGTACTCGAGCGGTGGCTCCTTTCAGGATCTGGGCATCGTCTTTGACGGCGAGGCGACCAAGCGCAACGGTGTTGATCCGGCCGGCGTCGCCACCGGCTACAGCCTGCCGTGGGATTTCTCAACCATGGCCGAAGGTACCTACACTGTCCGCGTGACGGCCCTTGATACGCTGGGACGAAGCGCCTCGGCCTCGCGACAGGTCGTGCTGGAATCAACCCCGCCGATCCCCGAGATCGTTGGCCCCAACAGCTGGGAAACGTTCTGCGAACAGATTCAATTTTTGGTGCAGTGCAGCGACGAAAATGTCTCGTATGTCGAGTTTAGAGGACGGGCCGTCCCCGATGACTACTCGGCCGACCTGTATGCGCTCGATCAGGCCCTGCTCGGTGATGACGACGGCGACCCGTACGACGGCAACCCGGTCACCGATGGTGAGTACGGCGATTACTACTGCGGTCCGGCAGCCGCGGCTGTCGCAATCGAAAAGTGGTATACCCGCGGCTATTCTGATCTCATGCGTGAAGGTGCAGCCACCCTCGGGATTGCGGCCGTCGCCGAATCGCTGGCGGTGCTGTTCGACACGCGCGCCAAAGCGGGTACTCGCGATGATTTCCTGATTGCCGGACTCAAACAGTGGACCACCGAACATGGTGATGCAATCGAGGTAGACTATCGTCGCGAACCGGACTACCTGACTCTGCGCACCTGGGTCCAGGATCAGGAGCGAGTCGTCCTGCTCGGTCTTGGCGGTGATCCGGCGTTGTGGGTGACTGTCGATGGTTTCACAGGCTGGCAGTCCGGCGTGAATACGTACAGCGTATCGGTGATGAACCCGCTGACCGGTGCCGTCACCGGAACGACACTGCGCGAAAATGCCGGTGTAACCGAGCTGCAACTCGGCGGGGTATGGCATTCGGTTGATATCATGGTGTCGCTGCTGGCCCCTGACTGGAGTATCACCCGGGCTTTCCTCGGTGTTGATCTGAACGGCGGCGACGGCTGGTCGTTTACCTGGAATCCCAACCCGCTTACCGAGGGTGACTGGTTCTTTTTCCAGGCCTCGACGAAGGACGCTACGCAGTATCCGGGCCAGTCGACTATCCTGATGCAGTATTCATGCGAGAGCCAGTACGCTGCAGGCGACTACAACGATGATGCTTCTGTCGATGTAGTCGACCTGTATTACCTAATACAGTTTATTGCAATGGACGGTCCGGAGCCGGTTGGCGGGCCTCAGCGCGCCGATACCAACTGCGATTCATACATCAATGTCGCGGATATCGTCTACTACATGAACTTCCTCTTCGGCTCCGCCGGCCCCCCCTGCAACTAAAGGTATGAGAGAGCCGCCCGGGTACTCGGGCGGCTTTTTTCGTGGCTGCTATCGACGCGCAGCGGCGGCGCGCACGGCCCGTCCGGCGATCTCGGGCGAAATGCCGGTGATGTCGATCAACAGGCTGACAGCGTCATCGAGATGCTTCAGCCACTCCTTCTCAGGATACCGTGCCCTGAGTTCATCGATAACCTCCTCGGCCATCGTCGCAATATATCGGGCGTATCGTTCGCGCCGCCCGACCTGCAGGAACGGTATCAGGTGCTGCCTGGCCACGAAACCGAGTACAGTCATCAGGACCGTTCCCAGCACACCAAGCCAGGTACCGCCATCTCCTAAAAGTGTCTCCATAAGAACCTCCCATGTATTTCTCGTTCTGCGGGCGCTTACCAGTCGAGACGCCAGCTGGTTTGATCGGGAATCAGCAACCGTCGCCGAAGCAACGTGGCGCCATCGCTGACAATCGTGAGTTCGTATCGCGTGTTATCCGGGATCAACCGTGCCGACGGCACCAGGTCGACTTGGAAGGCGCCGGTCGAATCGGTCGTCGTCGTCACGAGCATCGGTGCGATAACCCGCTCACCCGAACGAACCACACCTTTCGGCAGGGCCGCCGCAACCGTCGCGCCAATCAGCGGGGCGCCGTCCACCCGGTAGACGTGACCAAAGACTCGACAAAGGTCAGGTTGACCGGGATCACCCGGATCAAACGCCTCACCCTGGACGATATGACTGCCGGTGGCTTCCACGACAACGGTATCCAGGTCGGCAAAGGTGTATCCCGATGCATTGGCCAGGACAACAAAGCTGTCGGCATCGAGCTGGCAGACGAGCGCCCCGGAGGCATCGGTCCGCCCCACCGCCACCAGTGCGGCCATATCGACCGATCGCACCGCAATGCCGGTGTACGGGATCGGCTGCTGGGACGCCTCGTCGATCGTAAAGAACGTGTACGGGTACGTCCCGGAGCCGGTCCCGAGCCCGGAGATGGCGGCGTCGAGATTGCCGCCAAACGTCCCGCCTGTCGCATGATTCACCGCCGGTGTGTTCCAAACCCAGCCGGCCAGGGTGGATGAATCGAGTGACGCTCCGGCTCCCTGGTAGACGCCGGTGTCCTTGAGCATGGCGCCGATCCCATCGGCAATCAGGGTCGTATCGTACTCCCAGACGGCATCGAGCGCATCGGGCGCCAGCTTGCCGGCGGTGATGATATTGCCGGCCAGCTTGTACGATGTCAGGGCGTAGTCCTGGATCTTGGACGAGCTGATCGCGCCATCGGCCAGCGTGACATTATTCACGGCGCCCGTGCCCAACTCGGTCGCATCGAGGGTGCCGCTGGTGTTGTCGAGATTGATTCCGACCCGGTCGGCGGCGGTCAACTCCGAAGCGGAACGCTGGATAGTATCCCCTATTGCCGCACGAGCGGCCAGGCTTGGGTCGAGTATGAAGCTGAATGTCGCGGCGCCATCGAGGTAGTCAGCGCCGGCGCCATCCAATGTATCGACGACGACCAGAATGCCGCTGTAGGCACCCGGCCGGGCAGTTCCGGCGATATCCGCCACTGCTTCAGTCCAGCGATAGACGGTGCGGCCCGTGAGATCGATCACGTCGACTTCACTGTCGCCGACCGTATAGGCTGCGCTGTAGATCGAATCGCCGTTCGGATCGAAGACCGTCACGTACATCGAATCGGCCGCACTGATATTGCCGATCGAGTCGGTGACAACAAACGCGACAGTCAGACTGTCCTCGGCGGTCGAGCCACCCGACACGGTGCTGACAATCGCGACCGTTGCGTGCACCGGCGCGATACACAGCAGCAGACCGAGTACGATTAGTAGCATTGTTCGCAAGATGATTCCTCCTTACTGCAATCCGGCACGACGGCGCCGCACCGTTATCTCCTCATCAGGGGCGCCCTGGGTGTAAGTCGCATACCAGGACATGCGGCGGTCATCGCTATCGGTCGTCGTCCACACGGCAGGAAGAGCGCCGGCGGCGGTGTTGTCGGAGACACGGCCGCCCGTCTCGGTGTCATACTGTGCGCGGACATTCGCTCCCGAGACCGCCCCTGCCGCCAGACAATACTGCGTTCCGGCGGTCAATGGATGATTGACCGTTGTCGAGGTATACCACTGCGGCGGCGAGTTGTTTTGTACCGCTATCTCCACACCGGTCGCGAGCCGGGCCTGCGGCGCCCCACCGGACATGCTGTACGCCGCCATTTCTATCGTGCGCGCGATATTGTAGGTGTAGCAGGAGAAATGGTAGCTGACAATGACGTCTCCGGCCGCCGCCGTGTACGTGTCGATCACGTTGGCGCCGGCCATGTCGGTCGGGAGTGAGACATTGCTGCCGCCCATATCGGTACGGCCGAACGTCGGGTCGATCGTCACGGGATATACCGCTTTCGCCAGGAAGGTCTCGGGTACCGTTACGATCAACGAGTCCTCGTCGATCGAGAGGGTACACCACACCGTGTCGCCCGCGTTGTCCCACGCTTTCGGTCGATAAATGTGACAGATCTTGCCGGTGCGATAGCTGCGACCACTTCCATCCGCCAGTTCGTAGTTACCCCGGGCGTGCGCATGATAGACCGCATAGGAACCAACGACACTGTCGGGCCGTTGCGCGCCGGTGGCGATCTCTGCGTCACTCAATTCTCCCTGGTACAGAAAGCGGACATTGTCCGTGTGAAGGGCGTAGGCGAAGCGAGTCCGCCCGGGCGGTGTATCGAGGACAAGATACCATTCGAGATTGTCGTCGGCGCGAAGATAGATGCGGTGCGAAGAGTCGTCACTGCTGAGCGCGATGTCCGGCTGTTCGCTGCTGCCGAGGTTGTGAAGGGACAGCCCGGTCGCTTCCTCGGCATTGGTTAGTTGTATGCCGAACGACGCCTCGCCATTCCAGGCGTCGACTTGCAGTGATACTCGCGCCGGCTGTGCGGCATCGGTGTGCAGCGATACCTGCAGGTTCCGTCCACCCACTGATCCCTGGGAGGTGTTCCGATCGAGCGACCAGGCTGCCTCGGTCTGTGCCATCGCCACGGTCGACAACACAATCACGAGCAGCGCGACAATCAGCCGCGTACCCATTGCGCGTGCCGCTCTCATGTCGCACGTTCCTTCTTGCGCAACGGCTGCTTATTGCGGGCGCCCTTCCCGTCGGCAGGAAGCTGTTCGCGCCGGATCTGCTCCATCATCTTCCAGAACTCGCGCTGGCTGGAGTTGTCCGGCAGCAGTTTTTGTCTGAGTTCAATCATGCGAATCAAATCTCCCAGTTTGGCGTGTTTCCTGACATTGTCATTGATCTCAGTGAAAAGCGATGTGATAAGCTCATCGAGTTTCGTAATCACGTCGCTTGTGGTCGGCTCCCCACCACTCACCGTCCCATCTCCATGATCAACAGGTCGGCCGTAACCGTCCCCGAGGCGTTCGGCTCGCGGGCGATGCCAAAGCCGGTGTCGCTCTCCTGCCCCGTGATAAAGACCCGTGCGGCCGTTCGTGTGCGGGGCAGGACGCGCGGGCTCTCGATAGTTGCCGGCAAGTGGTTGCCGCGATGGTCGATCAGCGAATCGTATGTCAGGTACTGGATATCATCGCCGATCTCCAGCTCACTGAAAAACAGATGCTGCTGCCCGTCGGTAGTCTCGTGCGCCAGTAATCCGACTGTCGCCGCTTCGGCCGAGCCGTAGACGATCACATCCGGGACAAACCAGACCCGCCGGGCGGTTATTCGTTCAAGTCCGGACATAGCTGCCTCCTCAACTCAAGGTGGGGGGTTTGGGACCGGTGGGCGGGGGACGGAAATCGGCAAGAAAGGTATCGGCGCGATCGGCATAGTCCTCGGCCAGGCGCAGCCAGGCCAGCGCAACGCGATCCGATCCGTGCCCCAGCGACAGCGACCGCGTAGCGGCCGTGCGACAGATAATCGCCAGCGCTCGATAGGTCGCGGCCAGCGACAGCGTCGGATCGGCGCCGAATTCCCGACTCGGATCGACCAGGCGCTCGACGACGCCATTCGCCTCGGTCACCGCGTTGTCGACAATCTGCTCGGTGAATGACTGATAGACCGGGGTGTAATCGATCACGACCGTTTCGTTGTCGGCAATCGCCCCGGAAGGCACACGCCGCACCTGCCCGTGTTCGGCATCAACCCGGTAGTCCTGCTCGACCGTGTACGGATGAAACGCCGCAAACCAGATCGTCACCAACTGACCGGCCGACAAGTCACCCTCGGGCTTGGCGACAATCTCACCGCGTTGGTAGTCTATTACAAAGTCGCGGTTCTCGACATACACGGTCCCGAGCGAACTGTCCGACGCCACCACGACGCTGCCGTTTTCCAGGTGCGACGTACCGAACGACACGGGAGTCTCGTCGAGTGTCACTACGGTTCGATGCACGTGACCGGAGCGGCGGCCTTTCACGACAAGCGAGTCGGCCGCGACGGGACCACTGTAAAACGATATCCAGTCGGCGCCACTCAGGACGAGACTCTGATTCAAGACCGCCTGTGCGACCGGCTGGTGGGCGACCAGGTGGCTGCGTACCTGTTGACTGCTGGTGTACGACATATCCTACCTCGCAATCCTGATCGCATCGAGATCCGACACCGTGTCGGCAACCGACCCGATCGGTCCGGTGGTGAATGATGACAGCACCTCGATTTTGATCCAGAAACGCACGTCGCCGTCAACCGCACACTTCTGCCAGTCAACCGGGATGCTCTGGTAGTCGAGCCAGAAGCGCAAGTCGATGTTGGTCGTGTCGAGCGCCGAGACGCCGCTGTGTGGCGTAAAGCCGCGCCAGAGGGTGCCGTCCCAGTAACTGAAACTGATCGTGCCGCCTGCTCCCGGAGTCGACAGGCCCAGGCGCGCGAAACGAAAAGGCCGGTCCATGCCGAGAAACAGTCGGTCACCAACCGCCGCCAGCAGGCGACCACTGTTTGGATGCGCCATGTCGGCCGCCTGGGCCGATCCGGCGGCGTCGGTCAGATCGGCAAACTCACCGCTGGCGGCATGGTAAGCGAACACACTTGCCAGTTTGTCGATTCGAGCGTCAACCGCCACCGGCTCATCAAATGAGCCATCGATACGAAGCAGGTAATACGGTTTGTGGCGGTTGGTGTCGACCACCTGAGTGAACGTGAGCAAAGCGGAGTCGTGGTGGAACGACAGCTGTACGTTGTTCAAGCCGGTGCGCTCTATCGTCTGCAGCGGGCTCCACGCAGCGCCGTCGTATTCCCGGTAGTAGAGAAATGAGGCGATCCAGGCGACCGCAAGCAAACCATCGCTGCGCACCGCAGCATCGAAATGGCTACTCACCTCGGCGCCCGAGGCGATCGTCTCGGGCGTCGACCAGCTGCCACCGCTCCATTCCCGGCTGCATCGGAGCAGTGAATCTGTGGCACAATACACCACATGCAGGCGATTCGGCCCGGCAACGATCTTCGGCGAAGCCTGCACGCCACCGCTGTGGATGACATCGCCCGGGTCGGACGGTCCGGTACCCCACTGAGCGCCATCGGCACTCGACTTGACGTGGATATGGCGTACCGGCGGACTGGTCAGGCGACTCCAGCTCACCCAGAGGGTCACATCGGGCGCGATAGCCAGGCTTGGCTCGCTGTTGACATCGCCGGTATACACCGTCACGGCTGCATTGACCTGCCAGCCGGCTTCGGTAAATGTCAACCGTCGGCTGACCACATCAAAGGTCGAGTCCTCGATATACACCAGCACGATATCGCCGCTGCTTTCGATCACCGCTGTGAAACCGGAATCGCCGGCCACGCCGCTTGTCAGTGTGACAGGTGTCGACCAGGTGCGATACGGCCGGTCGGCATAGGCAAGCTGAAGCGTGCCCGGGTCGGACAGGAAGATTGCGGCGCGACGGCCGGCGCGAGCGCCCGAGGGCACTTCCAGCAGCAGCGATGATCGATTGGCGCTCAGCGGCGTGCTCGCCGTGGTGGCTGCAATGTGAACTTGCATAACATATCCTCACGGGACGGGGCCCGATCGGCTCGGGCCCCGACCGAATCAGGCGTAGACCGTGTCGAGCACGACCGCCGCTTCCTTGATGACCTTGGCGTAGGAAACCGACTCGGTGATGACCGCTTCCTCGAAGCGCTGTTCGATCACCTTATCGTATTCGATCAACAGCGGCTGCGTGACCACTTCCTCGATCGCAAAACGCGAGTCGAGTCCGATCACATAGTCGCCGGGCACATCGTCGCTGCGCACCATTCGCGCCCCGAGCGGGCTGAACAGGTCGCCGCTGCGCTGGAAGCGATACCCGGCCATCGGGTCCTTGAACTCCTCCAGCGTCAGGATCGTCTTGAGCGAGTTGATGTGGCAGATCAGGGTGTTCATTTCAAACGGGGCAAACTGTGCCCACAGGCTCACCAGGTCCTCGTAGGCCAGCGTACCGCTGGCGACGGTGGTGATGATCGGCGCCGCGTTGTCGTTGCCGTCACCGTTGATCAGGCAGTCGACCAGCATGCCGATCTTGTCCGTCTGCATCTTGAAGCCGATGTACCAGAGCAGGACCCGGAACTGCGAGGTCGACCGATACCGAAGCGCCTTGTAGCTGGCTTTCAGCGCCAGGCCGTAGTCACCGACCGTTACGGCATGATTCTGCTCGGTGACGATCAGGGCCGGCACTTCGGCGCCGTCACCGATCGGCCGAAGCGAGAAGCGTTCGTCACCGGAGGTGTCGATAAAAAACGGCGTGTAGCGGTTGCTGTTGATGGTGGTGCTGTTGGCGATCAGACGACCCAGCTCCGGACGCATCTGCTGGCCGCGCTTGATCTCCCGCATCATGAACTCGGGAATCAACGCCGGCGCTTTCTGGTAGAACTGCTCGACCGTGGTCGGGTTCTTGCCGCCGAAACGGATCCCCGCCAGCGTGAGCTGCCGCTCGAACGCATCGAGCGGCGTCCCCTGCGGGCTGGGATCGTACTCATCGCACTCGAGCAGCTCCGAGAGGGTCAGCCCCCGGCTTTCCGCCTCGAGATAGAGATCGCGGGTGACCGTCAGGTCGGCCGCTCGCGACAGATCGACCGGGCCGGACCGCTCGGCCGAAACATCGGGCGGCGTGACGGTCGTCATCGAATGTACAAACGCATCAAAATCCATGGAATCGCTCCTTTAGTTGAGCAGGATGACACAATCGGTGGTACCGTTGACACTGAGCACGGTACCCCGCGCAATGGCGCCGCCGGCCGGATCATCACCGGTCAGTTCGGGCGCCTGACGGATCGCGCCATTGCCGGCGCCAACCACCCGGTTGCCGACAACCGGATAGGTCGCAGCTGTCTTGAGACGGCAGATGCCGCCGATCTGAACCGTCGCCACCCGGTGACCATCGTCACCATCGGCCAGGGTCAATGCGATCAGCTTGCCGAGCAGCTGATCGCCGTCACCGATCGGGCCGACTTCATCGCTGTCGGTGAGCATGACTGCCTCGCCGACACTGGCATCGGTCAGGAGGTCATCGCCTGCCGACTGGGCCACCTTGAACGTGGCCAGCATCGGCGCGACGGCATCGAGATTGTGATTTCGTACGGACATAGACTCCTCCACTATGATTGCATTGGTTTGGTTCGATTACGGGAGCGTCGCTCCCACCGGGCTATGGCTTCGTGGGCATTGGCGTGTGGTCGTTTCCTGTCGCGCTTGATGGTCGTGTCTGGAGCAGACCGAAGCTGGTCGGGAAACAGTCGCGGAAACGCGCTGATGTCTGCCGGTAGCAGGCCACCAGCTGTACGCCGCTCATACCGGAGAGCGCCTCGATCAGGGCGGCGGTTTCGGCGCGACGGTCGCGGTTGCGCTCGACCGCTGCGATCGCCTTGAGCATGCCGGCGATTCGGGCCGTGTAGTCCTCGCGAAGGGTGTCGCGCTCATTGTCTGCCGATGAAACCGCGCTGAGTGCATCGACTGCGGCATCAAGTGTCGCACGAACGTCATCGAGGTCGATCGCCGACAGTTCTTCGTCAGCAAGCTGCATCGATAAGCCCCGTATCCGCTCGAGTAGTGTCTTACTGTTTGTCACGGTTCACTCCCTTCGCTTCGGCGAGGTAGTACTCGATCCGGGCCAGCCGGTTGTCCACCTCGCGCGAGAACTCATAGAACTGTTCACGGGTAACCACGCCCTCCCGAAACATGACTTCGAGATTGGTCAGCTTGCGGTCCAGCTGTTCCACCGTCACGTTTTCGGCCTTGGCGGCCAGCTCCAGGCGCAGTGACTGAATTGTCATGAAATAACCGCCGGCCAGACCGAGGGCGAGAATGAGCAAATGCAGGATCTGGCTGCCCAGCCGCAGGCTGCCGAGAATGGCGCTACGCTTCATGATTGCCTCCCTCGCTCCCGGCGCGGTCGGTTCGGTAGACCAGGACACATTGCTGACCGTGCAAACGGGCCGGCCGAAAACAAAGGCGTCCTGAGAGGGGACCATCACAGTCGACACTGATGGCGCCACCAACCTGCTCAATCTGCTTGACCGCGCCCACCACGGGGTGTGTCGACTCGCATGATTCGACATGCTCGTTGTCGATCCGATGGCCGATCAAGCGGCAGCCCTTCCGGAAGCGCCCCAGATGGAACTGACGAAATGAGAAACTGACCGTCTCATCGGTGAGATGAAGCACCAATGATGCGCGGTCATGATGCGGCGATGTGTACAGCACGTACCGGTTGCTCAGGCGGGCTATGATCTGATCGGCCGGCAGGCGAAAGCCCTGCGGGTCATCTTCACCGAGCGCCCACACTTCCACCCCATCACGCGTCATGATCTCCCCTGCCGTCCGCACCAGCGACCTGCGGTCACAAACTCGATGCGGCATGACACGGATGATATCCTGATTACTCTGACATGCGACCGTGTTGCGGTGTACCGGATCGGGGACAAGAAAGGCTACCAGCCGACTGACCTGCGATTGCTGTCCGGCCAGAGACTGGGCCACGTCATCGAGAGAACATCGCTCCTTACCGCGATAGCCGACAAGACGAGCTTCCAACGGCCGATTACGCTCAGTCACCCCTTGGTGGATCCGTCGATGAAGGTGGGGCGGCAACGACGACAGAGGCTGAGCGGAATCAAGCCGCGCAACCTCGAGATGGTGGTTGTGATAACTCAGCCGGATCGGTACCGACTCATAGTAGGGCATAACCAGGTAGCGGTCGGCCGGAGGAAGGTCGGCCATGTTTTCCAGGGCGGGAAGCCAGTCGGTCATTTGGGGAGCCGGTGCCTGATCGGCGACAGCCAGTTCACGTGACACTCGCGTGCCCGGCGTTGCACCACGGTAGACCAGCGACGTTTCCAGTACCCGGTCGATCTGGCGGTAGTTGAAATGGCAGTCTTTCGTGACGCCGTCAAGCTCGTATTGCTCCAGCGGCTGATGGTCGCACCGTCGTATATCGCGGCCGCAGATCGAGCATTCGGCAAACGAGAAGGTGAAGCCGATCGAGCATTCTTTGAAAAGACCGCCATCGATGTTGTCCCGAAGACTGTCGGCGCCGTCGGCAGCTCGCACCCAGTAGAAGTACGACTTCACCCAGTGCACGTTGTCTTTTGAAAGCGTGACGGCGTGGAATGTCCGGGCCAGCGGCAGTTTGTCTTTACGGTGCCCGGCCAGGACCGGTGAGTCGACCAGTAGTTCCGCAAGGCGGGCATGTTCGTCCGCCGGAAACCGTCCGCCGAAGCTGTTTACCTGGTCGGAGACGACGTACATGGCGCGGACGAAAACATCGTCAGCCGTCACCGGTGTCGGTGGATTGATGTTCTCATTGATTTTGCGCACCAGCTCGGCGCTGACCTGTTCGACAGGTTCGGCAAGCCGGGCGACGATTCGACCGAGTCGTGCTGTCATGGCTCCTCCTGAAGTGGTGTTCACCATACCCGACCGGCTCGCAGTTACCATCGTTTTGCCGGCGAAAGTGAGCAAGCCCTTGCGCAAACCGATGGTGGTTCGCTATGGGGATCGCCCTATACCGACTCGTGTAATTATCTATCAAGCTGTGACTTGACCGGGACAAACAGGTGTTTCAGTGAAACTGGCACCGCCATTGCTCTTACCTGGGGCAGCAATGAGCATATCGATGACCTTCAATAAAGGCAGGTGAGACCATGGTGGTCTATCGACAGAAATCATATAGATGGCTGCGCTGGCTGATCTTCGCGATCGTCTTCTTCCTCGGCATGACGGTGACTTTCACCGATGTCGAGGGCATCGGTGTCGGCGCCGGCCGCGACCGAGTCGACCGGGATGTCGACCGTCCGTCAATCGAAAAGCCGATCGAACCGGACACGCCGCGACCGTCCGATGACAACCCGCCGGCCGCCATTCCGGAACCGACAACCATGCTGCTGATGGGCATGGGGCTCGGCGCCGCCTATCTGATTCGCCGTCGTCGCGAACAGAAATAGCAAAACGCAAAATCTCCCCATCCACCTCCCTTGGGTGCCCCGTGAACGGTCCATGTCACGGGGTATCTTTTTGCCTGAAATCGCGCGCTCTACAAGCGCCCGACCTTCGGCGGCACCACCGGCGTGTCCCGAGTCGCCAGGGGCCACAACGCCAGGGCCAGGGCCATGAGGGCGTCGCAGGTGTTGTTGTCGTCCCAGGTTGCCCCGCGAAGTTCATCCTCCAGCGACCAGATCCGCCCCGGACCATCGGGCAACTCCCAGCGCGCATAACCGATCGCGCCTCGCGCATGGAACAACTCGACATTGGTCAGCAGGGCGGCTTTTGTTGCGGCCGTGAAGATGATCGGCGTTGGATTGAATTCGGCCAACTGCTCCGTGATGACATCACCAAGCCCGGTCGCGTCAACCAGCAACCGCCCCGGAAAGTCTCGCTGGCGTTGCCCGATCTTCTCGAGGATGATCGACCAGTCCAGCAACCGATACCGCTCGAGCGCCACCACGTATGCCCGGCCGGCCACCACCCGCAGCGTCACCCCGACAGTCGCAGTCCGTTTACGCGCAAGATCCCAGCCCGTGATGTAGACGCCGGGCTCCTTCTCGACCGGCGGCATCTCCTCGATTTTCGCCAGCGCCCGGTCGACATACGCCCCGGACAGGATCTCTCCGCCGCTGTCGACAAACTCACCCATGATATTCTGGTGCAGGCGTTGTTCGGAGAAATGCCGCACCCGCTCGTTGAGGAAGTCCGCCGAAATGAATTCATTTTCACGACTGTCACCGCTCTGGACGTAGCCCGGGCGGTTCTTCTCGAGAATCTGTCGGGTGCGAAGGTAGAACCAGTTTTTGCCGTTGGGCGTCGATACCAAATCCAGCCGTCCGGCCCGGTCGGCCAGACGCATCTGGATCACCTCCTCGACGACATACTCCGGGTGCGGCTCAAACGCCACTTCGTCGAAAACGAACAGGTCGTAGTCATTGCCGAGCAGGTACTCCCCCCGGTTCTGTGTCGAACGCGCTTCGATCGTCGCGCCGTTGGTGAATGACAGCGAGGGAAACGGCGTGCGCTTTATAGATGCGATCAACGGCTCCAGCCAGGCCGACTGACGGGCCAGGCGCACCGCTGTGTCAAACGTTATGGTCGCCTGGTCCTGAGTGATCGACGCTACCACGGCCCGGTAGCGTCCGGCCCGGTCATAGCGCAGCGGTCGCGGCCGGTAGATCGCATGGTGCAGCAGCTTGACCGCCGAGACAAACGACTTGCCCCAGCGATTGCCGGTGACCAGGACATTTTCACGCGCAATCGACCGCCGCAGCCATTGCTGCTGTCCCCGGTGCAGGGTGACACCGAGCGCAGCCTGGGCAAACCGCGAAGGCTCGGCCAGGCCCGCCCGCCAGTCATCGTTGGTCACGATCGTGCTCAGATAAGACGACCGGCCCGGTCGCGGGCCGTCTCCTGATCGATCAGCCCGGCCTCGTAGAGTTTAAGCACATTGTCGACCCGGGCCGACTGCAGCGACATTTCATCAACCGCGCGATACGTAAACGTATTGTCAAATTCGTAGCGGCAGCGCACGTCAAGCCCGCCCAGGGCCAGGTCGACATTGCCGATCCATTCGAGAAATCGCGACAACTGTGTCTGTACCGAACGCACCTGCCGCATGACGATGTCAAACTTGAAATCGGCCCAGGTGGTGGTGGCGCCGTATGAATAGCCGAGCAGGAACGGCGCCAGGTTGGTGCCGGCGCAGATCTCCTCGATCATCGCCCGATGTGACATAAACCAGCTGTTGGAAATGTCCCGGCTCCGCGACGGACCGATATACTCAACCGCCACATTGTCCCAGGTAACCGGGTTGTCATCGACCTCACACGCGCGAATCATGTCAACGGTCGTATCAAAGTAGCGATTGATTCGCTCGGTGTAGGCCTGGTCGGACTCCCCGGCCATCCGCTCCGGCGGCGTGATCTTCACGTGCAGCCGATGAAAGCCCGCGTTGTGGCTGGCCCGCTGCATGTCACTCACCAGTTGCTGCTCGATATAACTGACAAACGGAATCGACTTCAGGATCGAGTGCCCCAGCGGCCGGGTGGCGCTGTCGGCCAGGGTGATCAGGTAGAAGTCGGGTCGGTCGAGCGGGTAGGACTTTGTTTCGAGTTCCAGCCGAAGTTTGCCCGGGTGGCGCTCGGTATCGACCCGCAGGTTGGCCGGATCAACCGGGATAAACCGGTCGACCCCGGAGGCATCGGAGCGGACCGTCAAAAAGCCGCCGAAGATACCATCACGAAACAGCCCGGTGGTCAGCTCCGTGATGAACGTCGCCAGGCCGAGCCGTCCCCCGAACAAATCGGCATACATCCGGTCGCCGAGTGATGCCAATCGCTCTTCGGCGGCCCGGGCAGTCCGCTCGCTGCCGGCGTCGCTGACCACAAACCGACCCGGCGCCCCGGTCAACCGCGACCAGGTCCAGATACAGGCGCTGACGGCCGGAATGTTGTCGGCCAGAAAACGATAGAGCAGGTATCGATACCGGCCGGAGGCGATATCGCGACCGCTCCACTGAAGGGTACGGGTCAGCTTGTCGGCGGTTTGGAACTTACCGGCGCCGGATGAGGATATCCGGGCATTCAGGGCCGGGTAGCGCAGGCCGTACCGGCTCCCGCGCATCGTTGCTCTGGTATCGTTGCACATGGTCACTCCTTTTTGGAGGAGCTGACCGGGTAGCAATCACCATCGATTCACTCGCGAATCTGCGCGGGCACACGCACCAGCCGGGAGGAATCACTTGTCAGGTCGTCGGCCGGTCTCTATATTCCCGTACAGTAATGATCTGCGCCAACT
>WJMS01000160.1 GCA_014727815.1 candidate division GN15 bacterium | reverse complement strand
GGGTGAATTCACCCGCCTGCTGGGTTGGCTTCGCGAGAAGATCCACCGCCAGGGCCGTCGGTACCGGGCGGTCGATCTCGTCAAGGAAGTGACCGGACAGGAGCTGTCACACCGTCCGTTGATTGACTACCTGTACGCCAAATACGAGGAGATCTACGGCATCGAGCGCTGAGCGATCCGTGCTGTGACCCGATGCACGGGGACGTACACCAGGCACGAACCGATCCCGGCTGAAACTGGTATGCAAGTACGTCGTTGGCGCACGTCTCCGTGCGCCAACCGTCCCAGCCTACCTGACTTCCCCAAATCACTGGCGATTTCGGGCGATTTTTCGTACCTTGGCCGATTACATCTGATGCTGTAAACCTTCCGATATCGCCTCCGGGCGAAGGAGTTGTCTCATGACGCCGCAAGCCGCTTATGACGAGCTTATCAAGAAATGCAAGGAGATATCCGTCCTTGGTTCCGCAGCCTCGATTCTTCACTGGGACCAGGAAACCTACATGCCGAAGAACGGCGTCGGCCATCGCTCGGAGCAGATCGGCCTGATCGCCCGGATGTGCCACGAACAGTTTGTCGATCCGAAAATCGGTGAGTTGATTTCGGCCGCGGAGGATTCCGATCTCACGAAAGACCCCGAGTCCGAGGCGGCCGCCAACCTGCGCGAGATCCGCCACGCGTACGACAAGGAAACCAAGCTGCCGAAAGACCTGGTTGAGGCGCTGGCAAAGACCACCGCGCAGGCGACCCCGGCCTGGGCCGAAGCCCGCAAGAAGTCCGATTTTTCCGAGTTTCTCCCGTGGTTCGAAAAGGTGCTCGATTTGACCCTGCAGAAGGCCGAGGCGTTCGGCTACGAGGGCGAACCGTACAACGCCCTGCTTGATATCTACGAGCCGGGCGCGACCGTCGAACAGGTCGAGACTGCGTTCGACGGCCTGCGCAAGGAGCTGGTGCCGCTGGTGCAGGCGATTGCCGATGCCAGGAAGCGTCCGGATGAGTCAATCGTCACGCGCTCATTTGATGTCGACAAGCAGAAGATCTTTGGTGAGTCGGTGGCCGCCGCGATGGGCTATGATTTCAACGCCGGCCGGCTCGATATCACCACCCATCCCTTCTGCACCGGCATCGGCCCCGGCGACACGCGGATTCTGACCCGGTACAACCCGAACCGTCTCAACGACGCCCTCTTCGGCACGATGCACGAAGCCGGCCACGCTCTCTATGAGATGGGGCTCGAGAAGGAGAAGCATTTCGGGACGCCGATGGGTGAGTCGGTCTCGCTGGGGATTCACGAGTCACAGTCGCGCATGTGGGAAAACCAGGTCGGCCGCTCGAAAGACTTCTGGGTCTACTTCCTGCCGCAGGCGCAGCGGATCTTCCGGGAGTCGCTTGGCGATGTTTCCCTCGACGATTTCTACGGCGCCATCAACACTGTGAAGCCCTCGTACATCCGGGTCGAGGCCGACGAAGCGACCTACAACCTGCATATCATGCTCCGCTTCGAACTCGAGCGGGCCATGACGAAAAAAGAGATCAAGCCGAAAGACATGGCCGGCGAGTGGAATAAGCGCTTCAAGGAGTATCTCGGAATCGAGGTCGACAAGGACGCCAACGGTGTCCTGCAGGATGTCCACTGGTCATCCGGGCTGATCGGCTACTTCCCGACCTATGCCCTGGGTAACCTCTACGCCGCCCAGTTCTTCGCCCAGGCGAAGAAAGACCTGCCCGGCCTGCAGGAGGATTTCCAGCACGGCAACTTCAGCCGCCTGCTCGACTGGCTCCGCAAGAACATCCACCACCATGGCCAGCGCTACCGCGCCAATGTGCTGTGTGAGAAGGTCACCGGCGAGCCGCTGTCGCACAAGCCGCTGATGGACTACATGAAGGCCAAGTACGGGGAAATCTACGGTATCTAACTGTACAATCCGGTCGATACCAGCTTAAACAAGAACGAGCCGATTCCCTGCCGGGGATCGGCTCGTTTTCATTTGTTGGCGTACGGTTGCCCCGATTTGGCTTAGAAGCTGATGATACCCTTGTAGACGAGATAGGGAATGAGAATATACAGAATCGAGTCGCGGATCAGGTAAAACAGGATAAACGCGACAATGAACTTCCAGCCAAGCTGCTTGACCTCTTTCCAGCTTCGGGGGAATTTCAGCCAGCTTCGGCGCTTTTTGGACGGTGCCGATTCGGTCGGTGCGGCCGACTCGTGGTCGGCAGATGAGTGCTCTGGTGCTGTCATATACCGTGATCTTTGCTGACGTTGCTCGTACTACTGCCCGTATCGCTTCTCCGTACCGGTAGAAAACCACTCGATGCTATGGTGTTCCCGGTCGGCAGCCGATAAAATATTTGTTTGCTTGCATCCATGTTTGACCAGACATTAATCGCGAATAGCAGTCGATAGACAAGAAAAAGGGCGTCATCGAGGTGCCTGTCACCTCGTGGATCGCAACAACATATGCGTATCGTAATTGTCGGTGGTGGGGTGGTCGGGTTTTCACTGGCCGAACACCTGCTCCAGGACAAACATACCCTCTCGCTGATCGAGCTGGACAAGGACCTCTGCGACAGCATCGGCCAGAAGCTCGATGTGCAGATCCTTCACGGCTCCGGTTCCTCGCCGGAGATGCTTCGTCAGGCCGGCATCGAGAAAGCCGACATGGTGCTGGCGGTGACTCCCAATGACGAGGTCAACCTGGTGGTCTGCGCCCTGGCCGCGCAGTATGAGGTCAAGCGACGGATCGCCCGCCTGCGCTCCTCGGAATTCATCAGCGAAAACGCCCAGGTCAGTCTCGACCGACTCGGGATCACCTCGGTGATCCACCCCGAGCAGGTCATGGCCGACCAGGTCATGCAGTTTGTCGAAACGCCGCATGCGATCGACTCGGCCAATTTCGAGGGTGGCCGGGTGCTCCTGCGTGGCTACCGGCTGCGGGAGAATATGAAACTGGCCGGGAAGACGCCGATGGAGGTCCGCCAGGAGATTGGCGATGCGGTCGTACTGTTTGTTGCCATCAACCGCGGTGGCCGGGGCATGATACCTACCGGCAACACCCGTTTCGAGCCCGGCGATATCGTCTACAGCCTTTTTCCGAGGGACTCGCTCGATGTCTTCTCCGACCTGGTGGGCATCGAGCGCAAAAAGCACCGCAAGATCATCGTCACCGGCGACTCCTACTCATTTGTCCAGATGGGCACGATGCTCAACGACTCGGACCACCATACGACCTTCGTCAGCCGCGATTACAAGCGGGCCGAAGAAATTGCCGGGCAGTTCGACCATATCGATGTGATCCACGGCGACTGCACCGATGCCGACCTGCTGCGCGAACTCAATGTCGACAGCGCTTCGTTTTTCATCTCGGTGTCGGACTCATCAGACTACAACATCCTGTCAACCCTGCTGGCCAAGGCCGAAGGCGCCCACGAAGTGGTGGCGACCTCGACCGAAACGCGTCACGACCGGCTGTTCAATTCGATCGGTATCGACCACGTGATCAACCCGAGACTCACCGCTGCCAGAGCGATCCTGGACATCATTGCCCGCGGCCATATCGGCGCCGTGGTTGAACTGTCCAATGTCGATATCGAGGCCGCCCGGTATATTGTCGAGGCAGAGAGCGAGATAGTCGGTCAGAAAGTCAAGCGGATTGCGAAGAAGTTCAAGGCGGGCGCGATAATCGGGATTATCGTCCGTGATGATCGCATTGTCCTGCCGGGCGGTGAGACGGTGATTGAAGCTGACGATCATATTATCGTCATCACCCACCACAAACACCTCCCGACCGTAGCCAAGCTGTTCAAGCCGCGCGGCTTTTTCAAGTAGGCCAGTCATGCACAAAACCGCAGTAGCGTATTCCGTCGGCAAGCTGATGCAGATCATGGGGCTGCTGCTGCTGGTCCCGATGGCGATCGGCGTTTACGACCACCGGAGCCAGGGCTTTTCGGCCGCGGTCGGGCATCCCGATGTCTACGGCTTTGTACTTGCCGCCCTGTTGACCTCCGGTCTGGGCAGTGTCGCCGTGCGGATTTTTCGCGGCGGCCGCGACCTGATGGGTGTCCGCGAGGGACTGGCGATTGTCGCTATCGGCTGGGTCACCCTGACCTTCTTCAGCTGTCTGCCCATGTTCGTCTGGCTGCTCTATGGCCCGGGGGTAGCCCAGTACTCGGTTTTCGGCGCCTTCACCGACGCCTACTTCGAGATCATGTCCGGCTTCACCACCACCGGGGCGACCATTCTCACCAATATCGAGGCAGCCCCGCGTTCGATCCTCTTCCTGCGCGCGCTCACCCACTGGCTCGGCGGTATGGGTATTATCACCCTGGCCATTGTCGTTTTCCCTGGCATGGGTATCACCGCGTACCAGATGTTCAAAAGCGAGGTCCCCGGGCCGCACAAGGAGAAGCTCTCACCGCGCCTGTCGCAAACGACCGCCATTCTCTGGGGCGTTTACGGGCTGCTCACCGGCGCCCAGACGATCCTGCTGATAATCGGCGGCATGACTCCGTTCGAGGCGATCTGCCATGCCTTCGCTACCATGGCCACCGGCGGCTTCTCCACCGAGAATACTTCGATCGCCGCATACCAGTCCGAATTCATCCGCTGGGTGATCATCATCTTCATGTGGTTTGCCGGTGTCAATTTCCTGCTGCATTTCCGGGCGCTGCGCGGCAACATCCGGGGCATGTTCTATGACCGTGAGTTTATCTTCTACAACAGCATTATCCTGATCGCCATTGTCGTTATCACGGCCATCCTGCATTTCCACGGGCCGGCGTCGTTCGATATCGCCGCCGATTCCTGGCGCTACGGGGAGCAATCGATCGAGGAATTCTCCGAGCATTATCGTGAGCAGAGCGGACTATTCAGTTCCCTCTACCAGACCTTCCGTATTGCCGCATTCCAGACGATAGCCATTGTCACCACCACCGGTTTCGCCACTGCCGATTTTGACATGTGGCCGAATGCCGTACGTTTCATTCTCGTCCTGCTGATGTTCCTCGGCGGCTGCGCCGGTTCGACCGGCGGCGGGATCAAGATGGTGCGGATCATGATCGTCGTGAAGGTCATCGTCAACGCGATCCGCAAACGGGCCCAACCCAAATTGGTGGTACCGGTCAAAGTGGGGGGACAGGTGGTCGACGACAACCAGGTGCTGAGCGTCCTGTCGTTTCTCACCCTGTTTATCGGGTTGTTTGTCGCGACCGGGTTGTTGATGACCCTCTTCGTGGACGATCTCACCACGGCGGTCGCCTGCTCGATCGCCACGATCGGCAATATCGGGCCGGGCCTGGCCGGGATCGGCGCGGTGGAGAATTACGGCTGGATTCCCCTGCCCGGCAAGTGGATCCTGGTTGCCTCGATGCTGCTCGGCCGGCTCGAGATCTTCACCGTCCTGGTCATTCTCCGCCCCGGTTTCTGGCGCAAGTAACTCCCTGGCGGACAATTCGGTATTCCCTGCGGTCAGGTAGTTGCTTCCCGGTGGAACTATTCTCTGATTCAGCCGTTAGCTCAAGCGGGACCCCTTTGCGTATAATACCGTACTGCCCGGCTATGGACCGGTTTGTGGGAGCACATGAGTAGAATTCTCTTTTTCGGCATATTCATCACCCTCGTCATCAGTTTCTTCGGGCTGCTGGATGTTTTCCTGCTGCGCCTGATGAACCGCGAATGGTGGAAGCATCGCTGGGTCCGGCGGACCGCCTGGGCTATGCCCCTGGTCGGTATCACTTTCATGCTGTTCTGGGGGCTTACCAACTGGCTGGGACTGGTTGACCTGTCATTGCTCTTTGCCTTGGGGACATCGTTTGTCTTCGTCCTCGAACTGGGGATGGTGATCGCGCTGTTGGTCTCCGGGCTGGTCTTTCTGGTGAGCCGTCTGATCGGACGACTGACGACTGCTCGCACATCGACCGAGGTGGACCAGCCGGTGTCGGCCCGGCGACTGTTTATCAAGCGGGCAGCCGCGGCGGCGCCGGTGATTGTCGGCATGATGAGTGTCACCGGCATGGCCCGGTCCTTCGGCGGGGCACGGGTCTATGTGCGCCCGATGACATTCGCCTCACTCCCTCCGGAGTTTGACGGTTTTCGCATCCTCCACATCTCCGACAGCCACCTGCGCGAGTACGTGACGGTTGGCGATATCGAGTCGTTGCTGGCCGAGGCGGAACCGTATAACCCCGATCTGGTCCTGATGACCGGTGATATTGCCGATGATCTCGATCAGTTGCCGACGGCGCTGTCACTGGCGTCACAGCTCAAGGCGACCTCTGGTGTCTTCACGTCCCTGGGAAACCACGAGTATTTTCGGGGCGTACAGCGGGTGCGGCGAATACACGATAAATCAACCGTGCCGCTGATGGTGAACGAATCACACGTGGTCACCCGGGGCAACGCTCGCCTGCGGGTGGCGGCGATCGATGATCCCCGGCGGATGGGTCCCAAAAACCTCGATTTCTTCGTACAGACCATCGACTCTACCCTCGCCAACAGTAAACCGGCCGACTTTACGGTGCTGATGAGCCACCGCCCCGACGCTTTTGACATCGCCGCCGAACGGGGTATCGACCTGACCCTGGCCGGTCACACGCACGGGGGACAGCTCGGCTGGTTCGGCCGTTCAGTCTTCGAACCGTACTGGCCCGACCGCTACCTGTGGGGGGAATATCGCAAGAACGGGTCGCAGTTGTACACTTCCTCGGGGGTGGGTCACTGGTTCCCGTTCCGTCTGGGCTGCCCGCCCGAAGCGCCCGTGATCGAATTGCGTCGCGCATAAAGACCGCACCTGACCCAAACAGGTGACCGTTTACGACCGTTTTTCATAGGGGAAAACGGTCAACTTTTTTTCCGTCAGACCATATTTTTCCTTGCTAAAAAAAAACGCACGGTGGTAATTTTCCCCAGGGACGAGAATACCGACGCATGACAACCAGCCGCGCGGGCCTCGTCAACAAGGGTGGTAATCATAGGCGCAATGTTCATAGGCAACCCTCAATGCTAAAGGAGCAACACATGGCAGTCGCGAAGAAGAAGAAGACGACCAAGAAGGCGGCCAAGAAGAAGACAACCAAGAAGGCCGCGAAGAAGAAGACGCCGAAGAAGGCCGCCAAGAAGAAGACGGCGAAGAAGAAAACCGCGAAGAAGGCGACAAAGAAGAAAGCCGCCAAGAAGACGACGCGGAAAAAAGCAGCCAAGAAGTCGACCGCGCGCAAGACAACCCGCAAGGCGACCGGGCGCAAGACCACCCGCAAGAAAACCACCCGCAAAAAAAGCGCCACCAAGCGTAAACCGAACCCGGCCTTCATGCGCCCGATGGAGCTCTCCGACACCCTGAGCCAGGTGGTCGGTGGCAAGGCCATGCCGCGTACGGAAGTGACCAAGAAACTGTGGGCCTACATCAAGCGTCACGGCCTCCAGGACTCGGTCAACAAGCGGATGATCAATGCCGACGACAAGCTCAAGGCGCTGTTCGGCGGCAAGCGGAAGGTCTCCATGTTCGAGATGACCAAGCTGGTCAGCAAGCACATGAAGTAGCCCGACGGCTGCTCACGCACAATACCAGCGGGTCGCCGATTCGGCGGCCCGCTTTTCTCTGCCCTTTTCACACCTGCGCCCGCATCGTATATTCCCCTGAGACACCCGCCCCGCCTCACCGTACGCGAAGGAGATGCCATGAATCGAGTCGCCATACTGTCCGTCGCGCTGGCGATCATCGCTATCGGATCACCCGCCCTGTCCCAATCGGTCGCGCCACCGCCCACGCCGCCCGACACGGTCGTGGACACTATCCACGGAGTCGAAGTAGTCGATCCCTATCGCTGGCTCGAAAACGGCGCCGATCCCGACGTGCAGGCATGGACCGAGGCCCAGTACCGGTATTTCCGCGCCTATGTCGAAACCTGCCCCGGCCGGGATGAACTCGCCCAACGGATAACCGACCTGATGGCGGTGGGGTCGATCGATGCGCCCCGGGTGCGCGGCCGACACTACTTCTGGAAGGAACGACAGGCCGGGCAGGACCACGCCGTCCTGTATACGCGCAGGGGACTCGCGGGTGAGCCACGGGTACTGCTGGATCCGAATACGTTTTCCGACGACGGCACGGTCGCGCTCGACTGGTGGTACCTGTCGCCCGATGGCAGCCTGCTGGTCTACGGCACATCATCATCGGGCTCGGAACTGTCGACGCTCTATCTCATGCGCACCGATACCGGCGAGCCGCTGGCCGACACGATTCCCTACACCCAGTTCGCCTCGATCGCCTGGCGGCCCGATAATGCCGGCTTCTACTATTCGCGTTTCCCCACCCCGGGCAGCGTCCCCGAGGGCGAAAGTCAGTACTACCGGCGCATCTACTATCACGAGCTGGGCACCGCCTGGGAAGATGATCCGTTGATTTTCGGCGAGGAACTCGGTAAGGCCGACTGGCCGTCGGTGACGATATCGCCTGATGGCCACCACCTGTTTGTGGTCGTCTACATCGGGGGCGCTCGTTCACAACTGTACTATCTCGATGTTACCGCAGTCGCCGATACCTTCCGATTAATCTCCGGGCCGCAGGATGCCCTGTTCAGTGTTGAGCCGCTCGATGATCGCTTCTATGTCTATACCAACCACCGGGCGCCGAACTACAAAGTCTATCGCGGCAGCTATGTCCGACCCGATATCACCAACTGGTGGGAGGTGATCGATGAGCGCGGCTACCGCCTGGAGTCGATCCGGACAATCGCCGGTCACCTGATCGGTCACTATCTGGAGAATGTCTCCAGCCGGCTCGAACTGTTCACCGCACGCGGGGCGCCGGTGACGCAGATCGACCTGCCGACCATTGGCTCGGTCAAGTCGATCTACGGTGAACCGGACGGGTCCGAGATGTTCTTCCTGTTTCAGTCGTTCAACCATCCGCCTACGGTCTATCGCTACGACTTCGAGAAAGAAGCCCTGGAGGTCCGGCGGCAGCTCGATGTCGATATCGACTTTGCCGATTTCGAGGTCAACCTCGTCCGGTACAAGTCCAGAGACAGCACGCCGATTTCGATGTTCCTCGTTGGCCCGGCCGGGGCGGCCCGCGATTCGGCACGGCCGACCCTGCTCTATGGCTATGGCGGCTTTAATGTCTCGCAGAAACCATACTTCTCCAAAACCCTCGCTCTCTGGTTCGAGCAGGGCGGTCTGTTCGCCGTTCCCCATTTGCGCGGCGGCGGGGAATACGGCGAAGCCTGGCACCGGGCCGGCATGCTGGAGCACAAGCAAAACACCTTCGATGATTTCATTGCCGCCGCCGACTATCTGGTTGCCGAGGGATATACCAGTCGCGAGCAGCTGGCCATCCAGGGCGGCTCCAACGGTGGTCTGTTGATTGGCGCCGTGCTGACGCAGCGTCCCGATCTCTGCCGGGCCGCCCTCTGTCAGGTGCCGCTGCTCGATATGGTTCGCTACCATGAATTCCTGGTGGCGAGGTTGTGGGTGCCGGAGTACGGTTCGGCCGAAGATCCCGAACAGTTTGCGTATCTCTACGAGTACTCGCCGTACCACAACGTGACCGACAGCACGGCCTACCCGGCGGTGCTGATCACCTCAGCATTGTCGGACACCCGGGTCGATCCGATGCATGCCCGGAAATTCGCGGCCCGTCTGCAGGCGGCCAACGCCGCTGAAACACCGATCCTGCTGCGTATTGAGACCAAAGCCGGCCACGGCGCCGGCAAGCCAACCAGCCAGTACATAGTCGAAGCGACCGACCGCTGGAGTTTCCTGTTCAAGGCCCTCGGTCTGTCGGTGGATTCCCCAAACTAACTGCCCGGCAGACGTTTGGTTTTCGTTACCGGTACCCGGTCGGCCCCCTTTTCGGTTGTGTTTTGCAAGGCGTTGTGTATATTGGCGGACCTGTGAAATGGTTCACAATAGCGGCAAAGAGAAGAGAGGTTTTTCGTGGCGATCGTTCGACCGTTTCGTGGCTTGCGGCCCACCAATGACAAGGCCGCCGAAGTAGCATCACCGCCCTACGATGTTCTCAGTACCGAGGAAGCCCGGGCTATGGCCCAGGACAATCCGCTGTCATTCCTCCGCGTCAACAAGGCGGAACTGGAGTTTCCGGAAGACTCCGATCCGTACACCGAGGAGGTTTACCAGCGCGGCAAAGAGAATCTGCACAAGTTGATCGACCAGGGAGTGATGATCCGTGACGACAAACCCGGCTTCTATCTCTACCGTCTCACCTGGCAGAACCGCTCGCAGACCGGCCTGGTGGCGCTGACATCGGTCGATGAATACGACCGCGGCCTGATCAAAAAGCACGAGCATATCCGCCCGGAGAAGATGCATGACCGGGCCAACCATATCTCGTTTCTCGAGGCGCAAGTCGGCCCGGTCTTTTCGACCTTCCGGGCCACCGATGCGATCGATGCGACGATGAAGAAGATTACCGCCGAACCGGCCCGGACCGATTTCACGGCGGTCGACGGTGTTCGGCACGAGCTGTGGGTCGTTGAGGATCAGGCGATGATCGATGAACTGATTGCCGGTTTCGCCGCCCTGCCCGCCCTGTATATCGCCGATGGTCACCATCGCTCGGCCGCTGCCTCCGAGGTCTGCCGCCGGCGTCGCGAAGAAAAATCCGACTTCACCGGCGAGGAGCCGTTCAATTTCTTCCTCAACGTGCTGTTTCCGGACGATCAACTGCGGATTCTGCCGTACAACCGGGTCGTCACCGACACCGGCAACCTGTCGATCGACCAGTTGCTTGACAAAGCCGCCGACAAATTCGACATTGCGCCGCAGGACGGCGAGGTCAACCCGCGCGAGCCGCATCAGTTCGGCATGTATGCCGACAAGAAATGGTATCTGCTGACCTCCAAAGGAGGCAGTTTCGATGCCGACAGCCCGACCAGATCAATCGATGCCGCCATACTGGCCGACAACCTGCTCGACCCGATTCTGGGGATCACCGATCCCAGGACCGACAAGCGAATCGATTTCGTCGGCGGCATTCGCGGTAACAATGAGCTGGTGAAGCTGGTCGATTCGGGCAAGTACGCGCTGGCCTTTTCGCTGCACCCGACCACCGTCGAGCAGCTGCTCGCGGTCGCTGATGCTGGCGAAGTGATGCCGCCGAAATCAACCTGGTTTGAACCGAAATTGCGAAGTGGGATGGTTGTGAATCTGCTAACTGAGTAACCGAGTGGAGATAGATACCATGCTGATTTTGATTTCCGATGCGTTTGATGATGAGTTGCCGAAGAAGCTGTCGAGATACGGCGAGGTTACGGACGACAAGAACCGCCTGGCCGAGGCAGAAGTGGTTATCGTGCGGTCCAAAACGAAAGTCGATAAGGACTACATCGATATCGCCAAGAAGATGAAACTGGTTATCCGGGGCGGGGTCGGGCTCGACAATATCGATCGTATCTATGCCCAGGAAAAAGGGATCATGGTGCGCAACACCGCCGATGCCTCGACCACCGCGGTGGCCGAACTGGCCTTCGCCATGATGATCTCGCTGACCTGCCACATCACCAAGGGTGACGCTTCCATGCGGGAAGGCAAGTGGCTCAAGAAGGAACTCAAACGCACGGAGCTGCACGGCAAGACGCTGGGTATTCTCGGACTGGGCCGGATCGGTCTGGCCCTGGCGGTTCGCGCCCAGGCCTTCAACATGAAGGTGCTGGGCTGGCACCCCGATGTCTACTTCACCGACTGGGCGGAGATCTGCGAGACGGTGGAGGAAGTGCTCAATCGCGCCGACTACATCTCGTTGCACATGCCGCTGGTGCCCGACACCAAGGGCATGATCAACAAGGAGACCCTCAAGCAGTTCAAGGATGGGGCCTACCTGGTCAATACCGCCCGTGGCGGCATCTGTGTCGAAGAAGATATCGTCGAGGCGCTCAAGTCCGGCAAACTGGCCGGTTTCGCGACCGATGTCTGGTACTCCGATCCGCCGGAGAATTCACCCCTGTTCGATGCGCCCAATACGCTGTTTTTGCCGCACATCGGCGCGTCGACCAAGGAGAACATGTCCCGTATCGGCATCATCGTCGAACGACTGATTGCCGACTATGTCGAGAACAAGTAAGCTGACGGGTGACCCCGGTCACCCATCGATTTCTGCATAAAGAGGCAGTATCATGGCGAACAGAGTGTACAATTTCAATCCCGGTCCCTCAACCCTTCCGCTGGAGGTGCTCCAGAAAGCCCAGAGCGAGCTGCTGGACTACCGGGGTACCGGCATGTCGATCATGGAAAGCTCCCATCGGTCGGCCGAATACGATGAAGTCAATGAGAGCACGATGACCCTCGTGCGGGATTTGTTCGGACTCGATGACAGCTACCACGTGATGTTTCTCACCGGCGGCGCCTCGAGCCAGTTTTACATGATCCCGATGAATTTCCTGACCAAAGGCGAAGCGGCGTATGTCGATACCGGCTCCTGGTCGACCAAGGCGATCAAAGAGGCCAAACTGTTCGGCGACGTCAAGGTCGCGGCGTCATCGAAAGAGGATGACTACAAGTACATCCCTAAAATGGATGATATCAAGTTCGGTACCGATTCGGCTTACCTGCATATCACCACCAACAATACGATCAAGGGCACGCAGTTCCACTCGCTGCCGGACACCGGCAAGGTGCCGTTGATCGCCGATATGTCCTCCGATATCGCTTCGCGCCGGATGGATTTCAGCAGGTTTTCCATGATTTACGCCGGCGCCCAGAAGAACCTGGGACCGTCGGGTGTGACACTGGTTATCATGCGGGACGACCTGCTGCAGCAGGGCAAAGACGGCCTGCCGACCATGCTGACCTACAAGACTCACGCCGAGAAGAAGTCGCTGTACAACACTCCGCCGACCTTCGGGGTCTACCTGATGAAACTCGTGCTGGAGTGGATTCGCGACAACGGCGGCCTGGGCGGCATGGAAAAGATCAACGCGGCCAAGAAAGACCGGATCTACGAGTTGATCGACTCGCACCCGGACTTCTTCCGCGGCACGGTCGAAAAGGACAGCCGGAGCTGGATGAATATCACCCTGCGGCTGCCCTCGGAAGAACTCGAAAAGCAGCTTATCACCGAAGCCAAGTCGGCCGGCTTTATCGGGCTCAAAGGACACCGCTCCGTGGGCGGTATCCGGGTGTCGCTGTACAATGCGATGACACTCGAGGGCGCCGAAAAGCTGGCGGCCTTCATGGAAGATTTCCGGAAGAAGAACTGATTGCGGTCAAAATCGTTTGGGAAAGGACGTCGCCGATCCGGCGATGTCCTTTTTTTGTGCGGCGACTTCCACGGCCCGGCGCACCCGGCACAACTGTTGCATCGTGGGCCTGAATTTGTTATCTTCGGTCGCCGCAGAAATCGACAGCGCGGCGCGCCGACCGACAGGTCAGTCACTCCGGCCTCGACCGGACCCGCCGGATTGCGCTAACCGGCGGGGTGACAATTATTTTCACCGTCGGTACGGCGATTTTCTTGACAACGTGCCCCCAAAGGTGTTCGTTGAGAGTTTGGTAGTAGCGCAACTTGTGTGAGAGGAGCCAGCTTGCAGGCAAAAGACAACGCCGAGGTCACGTACGTCGACCTGCTGGAAAAATGTCGGGTATTTACTGCGCCGCGCGATGTCCGGGCACTGGGTATTTACCCCTATTTCCATCCGATCCAATCCGCCCCCGGCGACGAAGTCGTTGTTGACGGCAAAGAGTGTATTATGGTCGGTTCCAACAACTACCTGGGACTGGTCAATCACCCCAAAGTCAAGGAAGCGGCTGCCAAAGCAGCAGTTGACTTTGGTTCCGGCTGCACCGGCTCGCGGTTCCTCAACGGCACCCTCGATTTGCATCTCGAATTGGAGCATCGCCTGGCCAGGTTTATCGGCAAAGAGCGCGTCCTCGTTTTCTCGACCGGGTTCCAGACCAATCTGGGCACCATCTCCTGTCTGGTCGGCAAAAACGATGCGATCGTTATCGACCGCCAGGACCACGCCTGTATCGTCGATGGCGCCCGCTTGTCACACGGCAAGCTGCACAAGTTTGCACATAACGATATGGCTGACCTCGAACGTGTCCTCACCAACGTACGCAACAACGGCCTGCGCGGGGGCTTGCTGATAGTCGTCGACGGCGTCTTTTCGATGGAGGGTGATATCTGCGACCTGCCGGAAATCGCCCGCCTGGCCGAGAAGTTCAACGCCAGTATCATGGTCGATGATGCGCATGCGGTGGGCGTGCTGGGTGAAACCGGCGCCGGCACCGCCGAGCACTTCAACCTGATCGATGAGACCGACCTGATTGTCGGCACATTCTCCAAGTCATTCGCATCGCTGGGCGGGTTCGTCGCCGGCGATGCCGATGTGATCGAGTTCATTCAGCATACCGCCCGTTCCCTGATCTTCTCGGCCTCGATCACGCCCTCCTCGGCCGCGGCGGTCCTGGCCGCACTTGATATCATCGAGGCCGAACCGGAACGACGGCACAATCTCTGGCGCAACGCCCGTCGCATGCAGCGTGAATTCAGGAATCTCGGTCTCGATATCGGCAACACCGAAACGCCGATCGTGCCGATCGTGGTTGGCGAAGACCTCGAGTGCTTTGCCTTCTGGAAAGCCCTCTACGACGAGGGCGTCTTCACCAATCCGGTCATCTCACCGGCGGTGTCGCCGGGTCGGGCGATGATTCGCACCTCGTACACCGCCACCATGACCGACGACCAGCTCGACCGGGTGGTTGAGGTGGTCGGCAAGGTAGCCCGACAGAAGGGACTTATTTCGTAGTCCATGGCTTCGGTTGACGTTATCGAGGTCGAGTCGCGGGCGCAACTCAAGCAGTTCATCACCTATCCCAACCGACTCTACGCGGATGAGCCAAACTATGTCGCGCCGCTGATCACCGAGCGACTGGAGTTCTTCGACAAAGACAAAAACCCGTTCTACCGTACCGCAACGACCAAGTTGTTTCTGGCCGTGCGCGAGGGCGAGGTGGTCGGCCGCTGTGCGACATGTATCAACTACCGGCATAACGAATTCCACATGGAAAAGACGGGCTTTTTCGGATTTTTCGACACTCCCGATGACTACGACATCGCCCGCCCCCTGCTTAAAGTCGCTATGATCACACTCAAGAAAGCCGGCATGGAAAAGATGCGCGGGCCGATGAACTTCTCCACCAATCATGAGATCGGCTTCCTGGTCGATGGTTTCGATAAGCCGCCGATGGTCATGATGCCGTACAACCAGCCGCACCAGCCTCGCCTGGCCGAGCAGTTCGGGATGAAGAAGGTGATGGATGTGCTGGCGCATCGGCTCGACAAGGATGCCGATATCTCACCCCGGGTGCTGGCGACAGTCGAGAAGCTGATGAAGCGCTCGCGTATCACCGTGCGATCCCTTCGCATGAAGGAGTTCGACCGGGAAATCCAGCGTGTGAAGGATATCTACAACCAGGCCTGGCAATACAACTGGGGCTTTGTACCGATGGATGACGATGAATTCGCCTATATGGCCAAGAACCTGCGGCAAATTGTCGATCCCGACCTGGTGTTTATCGCCGAGGCCGACGACCAGCCGATTGGGTTTTTGCTCGCACTGCCCGATATCAACCAGGCCCTGCGATACCTCAACGGCAAGCTGCTGCCCTTCGGGCTGATCAAGCTGCTCTGGCACACCAAGGTAAAAAGCAAGATCGACAGCCTGCGGATGATCACCATGGGGGTGGTTCCGGATTTCCAGAAGCGGGCGGTTGATTCGATGTTGTATGTGGCGATGTTTCGCAAAGGGGTCGAAAAGGGCTACGATTGGGCCGAGCTGTCCTGGATGCTGGAGACCAACCAGTTGGTGCTCAGCGCGGTGACCCGGATGGGCGCGCGTGAGTACAAACGCTACCGGATCGTGGAAATGCCGATCTGAGACAGCGACACCGCCACGAAACTGTTGCACGAACGAGCCGATCGGGACGTATCTATCATGACCATGAGATCAATTACCACCACGCTGCTCATTGTCACCCTGGCGCTGAGCTGGTTGCTTGGCTGCACCAGTCGCTACCGTCGCGAATTGTACATGGCGGCCGGGGAAGACCGCCGCAAAGTCACGGTTGTCACCACCGAGTATATCCCCGGAGTAAGACTGACCAATCTGTATGCCGACCGGAAAGTCACCCCCGGCGCCGGTAGCTGCCTGGTGCTGTCGACCCAGACTCGCGGACGGACGGTCGATACCGAATTCCTCCAGGAGTTTGTTCAGTTCGACGAAAACCTGCAAAGCGATCTGTACCTGCAACTGCCCCCGGTGCCGGCGCCTGATAGTATTGACCTGACCGGCAACGCAGTCGTACAGCTGCGCGGGCGGTATGAGCAGCCGATGGTTGAGAAGGTCTTTTTGCCCGATCCGGGCGGTAAACTGGTGGTCGACTCAATCGTCAGTGAACATCTCTATGCGCGTATCGACGGCGTCTTCACCAGTCAGGCGGGCCAGCAGGTCACGTTCGACGGCAACTTCCGGGCAAGAATCGACTAAGCCTCAGCCGATCGCGTCCTTAAACAGCTTATACCCGACATCATCAAACAGGCAGAACTGCACGCGCTCGAGGTGTGTGGACATGTCGCCGAAGCCGCGAGCGGCGGTGACCATGATATTGGCGCAGGCTTTCATCGGGAAGCCACCCACCCCGGTGCCGAAAGCCGGCAGGGCCACCGAGCGGCACGTGAGTTCGTCGGTCAACCGCAGGGCGGCGATAGTCGATTGACGGATCAGTTTGTCCGAGGTGCGCAGACTCTGACCCATCACGGCGGCGTGAATGACATACTTGAAACGAAGTTTCCCCGCCGTAGTGAAGACGGCATTGCCGGGCAGCACCGGCCCCTTGGCCATCGCCTCAGTCTCGATAACTTCACCCCCGGCCCGTTTGATGGCGCCGGCTACCCCGGATCCCATCCAGAATTCGTTGTTGGCGGCGTTGACTATGACCTCGGTGTTCGTCTGCGTGATATCACCCTGGACAACTTCCAGTTGGACCGGCATCGGCTATCTCCTCTCATCGGTGGCGTTGGGGGGAAGCTCGCCCTGCTCGGCGAGGGAAAGGGCGGGTTTCTCGCGAAGACTCTTCGGCGGCAGCCATCGCCTGCGGAGAAACTCGAACAGCAGAAAGACCAGCGTACCCAGCAGGCCACCCAGCAGTGCCCCGCCAAGCACATCAAACGGATAATGCACGCCGACAAAGACCCGACTGATTGAAACCAGCGCCGCAAAGCCAATCAGGTACCAGCGCACCTTGCGATACGCAATCCCGAACATCAACGCCTGCCCGAACGAATTGGCCGCGTGCGCCGATGGCATCGCGTAGCCACCGCCACACCCGACCAGCAGGTTGATCTGCTCGATGAACTGCCCCTCGTGACAGGGTCGCGGTCGTTCGATCGCGTGTTTCAGGAAGTTGGCCGCGGTCTGGTCGGTCAGCGTCAGGGTAATGCCCGAAAACAACACCAGCCAGCGCAGGCGGGCGTCGCCTTTCCACAAACAGAGGATCAAAGCCAGCCCGTACATGACGCGAAGCAGATCATCGCTGGTGACCACCGGCATGATGGCATCGGTGACCGGGTTGGCGATGGTCATGTTCAAGAACAAAAAGAGCGCCCGGTCGATTTCAATCAGCCACTCAAGCATAGCGTGTGGGCGATCCCTTCAAAAAGCGCGTCAACTGCCGGTGACTCGGCAGGCCGGCCCGAGCGCCCAGCCGCGTGCAGTTCAACGCGGCGGCGGCCGATCCGAGCAGCATCCGCACCTGGATGTCCTCATGTTTCAATAAACCGTACAGGTAACCGACATGGAAGGCATCGCCGGCGCCGGTCGTATCAACCGTATCGACCCTGAACGCCTGCTGCCGATAGAGCCTGCCGTCTTCGAGCGCCACCTGTCCCTTGATTCCCTCGGTGACGACAATCGTTCCCGGACACAACTCGGCCAGCTTCTTGACCGCCGCGCGCCCGGTGCGGCTTTTCGTGAACGGCAACGCGTAGGCATCGGCGACCACGAGATGATCCACCAGCGGGAAGATCTCCGAGACATCGTTGCGCATCGAGCCGATATCAAACGACACTTTGGCGCCGACCCGTTTGGCCCACCGGGCCATCTTCATACAGGCGGGCATGTCGCGGCCATCGAGATGCACCACCCGTGGCAGCGGCAGCGACGAGGTCACGATGTCCCGTGGTTTCAGTCGCACACCCCGGTGCAGCACCAGCGTGCGGTCGCCGCTGTCGCGTTCGATATAGCCGATGGCAAGGTCCGATGATGCCTTCTTTTCGATCAGGTACCTGTCGCTCACCCCCTCTTTGGTCAGTTCCCGACGAGACATCTCGGCGGTCAGGTCATTACCGACCGCAGCGACCACCGCCGTCTTCAGGCCCAGGCGAGCCAGCCCGATCATCGCATTTGGCGCCGGACCGCCGCCCTGGATCATCATCCCGGAGGCATTCAGCTTGCCGCCGGCGGGCGGAAAGTGCGGCACCTCCATCAGGATATCCAGCGGAATAATACCCAGGCCAAGACAATCAATCCGACTCGGCGCCGTCAATCGCCTCGATTTTCGCTTTGCCGTGCGTGAGTTCGACATATTCTCGTTCCAGTCGCTCGGCCAGGGACTGCCGCACCTCGACGACCAACCGCACCCGGTCAGTGAATTGCGAGTCCCGGACTGTCGCTTTCAACCTGGCCAGCATCAATTCAACAACTTTGTAGTGAGAGAAGTCCAGTTCAAGTTCAAAACGCTGCGTCAGATGCCGCACCGTCACCCGCGATGAATTCATCACCTCGCGGGCTGCCTCGCCGTAGGCGCGCGCCAGCCCCCCGGTCCCGAGCTTGGTGCCGCCGTAGTAGCGAGTGACCACGATCAGGCAGTGCGTTACATCGTCACCCTCGATCACATCGAAAATCGGTCGCCCGGCCGTTCCGGTCGGCTCGCCGTCGTCGGAATACTTGAAGACCTGTTCATTGTCCAGGCCGACCCGGTATGCCCAGCAGTGGTGGGTGGCGGCGTGCTCACGTTTCCGGATGTTTTCCAGCCGCGCCATAGCCTCATCGACTGTCGCCACCAGCCGTGATTCGGCGATAAAGCGGGAGCCCTTGACCTTCGTCTCCACCCGGCTCTCTCGGCCGATCGTGCGGTAGGTGTCATCCATGGGCAACTCTCGCGGAACTACCGGTCACACCAGTGATCGGATGATGTCTTCAGTGTGCTCGAGCCCCTTCATCGGCAACGCCCCGTATTCCAGCGCTTTCTGCAGCGATTTCTCATCGGCGAACGCCCCCTGATCGGGGTCGACCATCATGAAGGCCATTTTGCCGATCATCCGGCAAAACGACAGCAGGTCGAGCGTCTTGTCGGAATCGCCATACACCTCGGTTACCACCACCGCCTGCGACAGGCCAACCAGCAACCGGTTGGATTGCTCGAGCGTATCCTGGGTGGCTTTGTGGTCGGGGGCGTACTCACTGATCACACCACCATGCTCGACAATATCGATCGCCAGCGGCATCGTCTTTTCATCGCTGAGCCGATCGAAGCCGGTATCGATTACCGCATACGAGGTTCCCCCACCGGCGCGGGCGCCGAGATGCGCGGCCGCATCGATTCCGCCGCGAAGACTCGAGATCACCTGCACGCCCGCCTGCCCGAACCGACGGGCCAGCTCGGTGGTCAGTTCGATCCCGGGAGCGGTGGCCGACTCGGTGCCGATCAGTGTCACCGATTTTTCGTTGCGATCGGGCATCGAGCCGCGCACAAACAGGATCGGCGGCGGGTCGTTCAACTCCGAGAGCAGCTCACCGTAGTTCCTATCAAAAAACGTGACCACTGTGATATCACGCTCCTCGAGCCGGGTCAGCAGCCTTCGGGCATCCTCGAGCCGATCCTTTGCGGAGGTAATCCGGCCGGCCTGGGCCGAGCTCATGCCGTCGATCTTGAGCAGCGATGCCTTGTTGGCCTTGAGAATCTTCTCGGTCTCGCCGTAACGCGCAAACAGCAAGTCGAACAGGCGCGGCGAAACACCTGACAGGGTGCACAGCGCTACCAGGTGGGTTTGCTGGGGATAGTCGGAAACATTTGTCATGCCGCAATGTAGCGACAGGCGGGGTGGTGTCAAGTCATCCCGGCTGCGCGGCTCCGGCGGCCTGCTTGAAATACCGAGCAAATGGCGTTATACTGCGAGTCACATCTGTGTTGGAGGCAAATGATGAAGAATATACTGCTGACCGCCTGTGCCGCGGCGGTCCTCCTGCTGGCCGGCTGCGGCAGCGAACCGACCTCGGTCGAAGAACTCAAGCGGGCCGGCGTGCAGGCGTTTCTCAACGAAGACTATGAATCGGCTCGCGACTACCTGCTGAAAGGCCTCCAGAAAGCGCCCTCCGATCGCGAACTGCTCTATTTCACGGGCGTCAGCTACAAGCGGGATTCCCGCTACGATTCCGCCCTGGTCTACCTGAACCGGGCCGCAATTCTCCATAAGGATGACGCCGAGGTTGCCCGGGAGCGACTCGATGTTGCCCTGGCGCTCGACCAGTCCGACATAGCCATCTCCAGCATTCGTACCCTGATCGATACCGGCGATCCGCCGCAGGAGTACTATCTCATGCTGGCCGACCTGTGGAAGATGGAAGGCTGGCCGATCAACCACTATATCTACCTTAAACGCTATCTCGATACGAACCCGCAGGACTCAACTCGGTATGTCGAGTTTGCCAATGCCTCGATCACAGTGGACTCGGCCGAAGTCGGCCATGAGTATCTCGATTCGGCCATGGAACGCTTCGGTCCCAAGACCGTCTACCAGGCGGCCAAGGCGGTGCTGTACGGTTCACAGCAAGAGTACGGCAGAGCTGAGAGAATTCTCCGTCGATTGATAGCCGAAGACACCGGCCTGGTTGATCTCAAACTGAATCTGGCCAATGTGCTGACCGGTCAGCCTGAGCTTGACAAGCAGCGCGAGGCCAAAGAACTCCTGAACGAGATCAAGCCGTATGTCGAGGGCTACTTTCCGGTGGACTCGGTGCTGGAACGCATCCAGCAGCGCATCGACACCCTCAGCGGCTGACGATAACACCTGATCGCTCACATCCGACCTGAATAAGTAAGGCCGACCATCGGTTCGATGGTCGGCCGGTGTGTGTCCGGTCAAAGCCGCGGGTAGGAGACCGAACACGGAGCGTTGGTCAGCGATTGCACGGGAGGCTTAGAACACTATCGAGCCCTCACCGCCGGTGTTGTCGGTCTGTGGGCAATCCAGCGCCCAGCGACCCTGGAAGTACCCGATGCGGAAGCGATGCGAACTCTTGTAGTGACCCCGCACCTGGCCGATTTCGGTACGATTGGCGGCGTAAATCCGTGCTTCGAACTTACCGCCCGCGCGTCCCTGGGCGACATCGGAGGCATTCTCGCTCGGGTGCGGTTCATAGGTACCGGACAGGAAGCCTTCGAACTGGCCGTTGCGACTGATCCACTTGCCGAAGAGAACCCGGTCCCCGTCAGAGTTCACACCGTAGTGACCGCGCACCCAACCGACCACCAGGCCGGTCTGTGAAATCCAGCGACCGCGGAATACACCCCGGCCGTTTTCATCATGCCCCCAGAATCCCGCCAGGGCGCCCTTCGGGCAGCGGCTGTACTGGAAGGAAGTGAAGGCCACCTGGTTGCCATCGGCGAGATCAATCACCGTATCCAGGGCGACCAGGTCACCCAGCGAGAAGGTGTTGCTGTACGGACCGGTGCGGAATGTCACCGTGACCGGTTCCGGATCCGGCGGGATCGTGTCGATCACGATCACTTCGGTCGTGTCACCCAGGCTGTCGACCTCGTAGTTGACCGTGGTGTCGATAACCGGCTCGAGTTCCGGAATCAGCAGGTCGGTGACGATACCATCATGATGCACCGATGTCTGCGAGACGAATTCGAGCAGGTCGCGCTGAACACGCGGTACGATATAGTCCTGGCCGAGTTCAAACCGGATTGTCCGGCGAATGACGATACCACCGCGTGACACCTCGAGAGAACCGGTCCAGTCGGTCAGGTCGGTGTCGGTGCTGTCAAAGCGAAGGTTGCCCCAGACGGCGCGAAGATGGAAGGCGCCGGCCGACGGGTCGTTTTCGAGTTCCTGGATCTCCGGGCTGAACGCCAGCGGATCATCGTACTCGGTCTCGTCCTCTTCGGAGGCCATCAAGTCGGGATCATCAAAAGCCGGAGATTCATTAGTGGCGAGGTAGCCGCCGAAGTCTTCGTCGAGACTCAGCTCGTCAGGCTGCGGGCTCTCGGCGCTGTTCTCGGAACAGCCGACAGCCCAGAGCAGCAGGGCCATTGCAAGCAGCGGCAGGAAGATTTTGCGGGTCATAGTCAGTCTCCTTAGTTTCCCAGTAGGTTCGGTTCTCGTTAGTGATTGACTCGTGCCCGGAACTGTTACAACCGCCGTGCCAAAGCCGGTTCGGGCGTATAAGTGATTGCACGGCAATTAGTTGCACGTGCACTCATAGGGCGGGTAGGCCCTTGGGGGGCGTACGAAACGGTACAGGCCGGACGGTCCGGTTCAGATGGTGGTACAGGTTGTTCCTTGACCTTTTCACAGAAGAGAGTAGATTGTACATACACCTATGGGGACGGCCACTACTCGCTGTTAGCTTGACTCGCTGAGCCTTTCACGGAGTTACTTCGCCAGACACTTCGTTCACGAGCCTGAATAGCCTTACCAAACCTCACACAGGGGAGAAGTCGTATGCGCTCGTGTACGCTTTTTATCGCGGTTCTGACGCTGCTGGCCTTTGGCGCCATCGCCGATGCATTCGCTCAGGAACCTATTGTCCGCCTGCGTCTTGATACTATCAATGTTCGCGCCGGAGCCGAGCAGGCGCTCTTACCGGTCTATATCGAAAACTACGATGATCCAATCATCCACAGCGAACTCTGGTACCGGCTTTCGAGGCCCGACTTGTGCTCGCTTCGTACGGAGATTGAGACTGCCGGCACGCGCCTCGATGGCTGGACCGGTCTGCAACTGATTTATTCGATTGCCGATGACGGTACCGATGTTCGCCTGTATCTGGGCGACCCGATCAACCCGATCGGCATCCTGTTTCACCCCGGCACCTGGCCACAACCGGCCTTTTATCTTGAGTTTGATGCCTACGAGTTGCCGGATACCACACTGGTCGACTCACTCAGGCTGGAGTTGATCGACTCCAGTCCGTCCTTCTTCAAGCTAATCGGGCTCGGCGGCGAGTACCTTGGAACATATGTTGACACTGTACCCGACACCAGCTACTGGCGATGTGTGCAGTACATCGACGATGTCTGTGTCGACTGGGAGCGGGTGAGCATTCCGCCGTATGACTCGATCGAAATCGTCCAGTCCGAAGTGCTTCGGATCGACACGACTCAACTGAAGGTGTACGACGGCCTGATTCGCGTGCACGATGTCACCTGTGGCGACTTCAACGGTGACGACAATGTTGATCTTTCCGACGTGATCGGATTGGTCGGGTATCTCTTTCTCGGTGGCCCCGAACCGGTCTTCCTGCCGATGATGAATGTCGATGGTTCCCCGGGCGGAGAGGTCGACCTTCCCGATGTCATCCACCTGGTGTCGGCTCTCTTCATGGGCGGCGCGTCACCAGACTGTCCGGAATAGAGCACCTCGTATGACAATTGCGTTGGCTCAGCGCTTCAGCCGGCAGATAAACCCGTCGGCCTCGGCCAGCTTCTGCTCGGCCGTGGTCCGATCGCAGCCAAGCTGCTGCATGACGATCGCCAGCTTCACCGAACCGGCCGCCTGAACCAGCAAGTCATTGGCTTCGCCGAGTGTCAGGCCGAACAAGTCCATCAGGATCTTGCGCGACCGGGCGGCCAGTTTCTCCGAGCGCGCCTGCAGGTCGATCATCAGGTTGCCCGCCGTCTTGCCCAGCAGCACCATGGCGGTGGTCGAGATCATATTGAGCGCCATCTTCTGCGCCGTGCCGGATTTCATCCGCGTCGACCCGGTGATTACCTCCGGTCCGACCGGTAGTTCGATCAGTATGTCGGGCGAGACTTCAAGATCCTCGGCATGGTTACAGATGATAAACGCAGTCTTGCAGCCGGTGGCCTGAGCATACTGCAATCCCGCGATAGTGTACGGTGTGCGAGTCGACGCTGCCAGGCCGATCAGAAAATCACTCGATGACAGATTGAGCTGCTTGAGATCGATGATCGCGTTTTCCCGTCTGTCCTCAACCCCCTCCATCGACAGCACCAGCGTCGCGTAGCCGCCGGAGATAACCCCGACAATCTGTTCGGGATCGGTGCCGAACGTCGGCGGACACTCGGCCGCATCGAGCACGCCCAGCCGTCCGGATGTGCCGGCCCCGATATAGAGCACCCGGCCGCCGGCTTTCAGGGTCTCGGCGAACTGCTCGGCCGCTCGGGCTATCGATGGCAGCGCCTGCTCGACGACGGTCGCCACCGTCTTGTCCTCGTCGTTGATCTTACGGACAATCTCGTGCGCCGAGAGACGGTCGATATCGGTGCTGTTGGGATTGACCTGCTCGGTTGACAGGCGGCCCAACTGCCGGATTAGGTCTTCGTAGTCAGACATGACTACGAAACTAGACCCGGCCGCCCGGCTTGGCAAATAAAAAGGGATTCAGTCGTCTTTGGCGTGCTTACGGCTGCACGGCTACCCGTACACTGTCTTTCAGGGCGACGATCAGGACACCGAACCGACCGGAGAGATCGTCACCGGTAATATTGTCGGTAAACTGCTGCGGCATCGGCGCCGGCAGGAGTTCGTCAACCAGAGCCGAATCAGGGGTGCCGGTGAGCGCATACACATAAACATCGTACCAACCCGTGTCCGGATTGAGACCGTCGGTCAATACGAAGGCATCGGGCGGAATCGTTCCAAGGTTGGTCTGCGCATTCAACGAGGTCAAACTGTAGCCCCAGCCCTGGTAGGTTGAATCGCGATGCACCGCCGCCAAAACATACCCGCCGGCGTTGGTGGCGCCGGTCCACTCGAGCTGCACGTTGCCGAGCGGCTGCAGCAGGCGCAGGGCGGGATCGGTGATCTCGATTGAAAAGCTGTCGGCCGCCGGGATCAGCAGGGTATCGCCAAACTCCGTGTTGTCCAGCAGGATTACCGGCAGGATCTCGGCCAGGTAGGTCGCGACTGTCTCGTCGACCAGCGTGTAGGCCGAATCAAGTCCCAGGCTCAGATCGGAGTAGGGGATGACCCGGTTGTCGACCTGCACCACGGCATCGGTAAAGGTGCTGTCGTTGCGGAAGACGCGGGTGGCGATATAGGTCGAATCGCGATTGAGGTCAACCACCATGCCGCCCTCGATCCGATAGGTCGCCGTATCAAGGCCGTCAGTGCCCCGGCTGTTGCAGCCGGTGACAACAGCCAGGGTCAGCAACAACAAAGCGCCGACCAGCCGTTTCAGAATGGAACTCTGTACCATATCCTTCTTATCGGTTGCCGGGTAGTCTCGATTTACTCTTTTCACCACCCGGTATACCCGAAACGGCTGATCGGCGCTGATTGTGCCGGCGGCAGGCCGGGGCCGAGCCTACCGGCTCGGCTCCGGGCTGGACTGACCGGCCGATGCTGACTTCTTGCTGTAAAACAGCTTTTTGAAGATCATCTCGGCCGGACAGATGTGGGTAAACGATGACTGCACCAGGTTGAACCCCACGAATGCAGTCAACAGCAGCCACCATGGTGACACGAAGTAGTACAGTGCCAGTGACAACAGCACCATGGTCCCTGCCAGGAGCCGGATTGCGTTTTCCAGTGTCATATCAGTAATCCTCCTGCGATTTCCTTCACTAGAAACCGTAGGTTATCTTCATATAGATGTTGTCGTTTAGCTGGAACTGGCCGAACTCCGTCGAGGCATAGTTGCCGTCAAAGATATTCGCGCCGGCCGCCAGCGTGACTTCGTCGGTGTACTTGTACTCCGCCAGTAAGCGCAGGTAGGCATCCTCGTCGGTCGGCGAGTAGAACAGGAATGCCTCCAGCTTGACCAGCTCCGATTTCAACAGCTGGCGGATCCGGGTGGTCAACAGGTGCCTGACCTCGTCGCGGACGAACCCCTGGATCTCGCCGGTCGACGGATCGCGGAAACCATCCTCGAACCCGGCGTAGTCCATCAGGTAGTCGACCTGCCACTGGGCATTGATCGTCAGGTTGGTCGCCACCTGGCGCTCGTAACCGGCCAGTCCGACCATCGATGAATTCGGCATCATCGGATCGTCACCCTCGGCATCCTCGCGCGAATCATAGTAGCCGCCCTCGAGCCAGAGGATACCACCGAGGTAGGCGCCGCGAAGCGATGCACCGTAGAGGTTCAGTTTCGGGTAGACCGGGACCGGCTGCGGGCCGGCGCCGAAATCGACCATCTCCATCCCCAGGGGGTTCTTGTAGAAACCCTTGTAGAAATAGAGCGAGGCGGCAAACGGTCCCACCCGGCGTTTGTAGCGGGCGGCAAACTCGCCGTTCTCGAACTTCGCCTCAGGCAGCGGCGGATCGAAATAGAACATCGGGTCGATCCCCGTCCCGACAATACCACCCGCGATCGGGTTGTAATAGCTCAACCGGTTACCGGTCGGCAGGCGGTTCGGCTCGAACCGCGGGGTCCAGACAAAGGAAAGCGAACCGAAACCCGGGTACCACTCGACCCGCAGGGCGTTCTGGGGCGCCTTGAGGTACTGGTCATCGCGGCCGATGAAAAACGACCGGTAGTCCTTGGCGAAGACATCGTTGATGAAAATCAGATCGCCGGTGCCCCACGTCAGCACCTGCCGTCCCGCCTTGACATCGATATTACTGCCCAGCCGGAACTTGAGATACCCCTCGCGCAGTTCCCAGACGTACCGGGTGGTGTCGGCGCCGTCCCAGAAGAAGTCGAGCCGTCCGAACACCTCGGCGTTGTCGCCGAAGTGCTCGACCCGAAGCTGCATGCGGGTTTCCGAAGCGGTCTGCTCGGTGGTGGTCGGGTTGTCCTGGTCCAGCCGGCCGCCCCACAGTCCCTGCATGAACCCATGCACGTAGACCTCGGCGGAGGCCGGGATGGCTGCTGCTGCGATCAGCAGCAGCCCCATCACCACTAACGTCACGTGTCGCATCACTGCATCCCGTCCCTTCTGCCTAGTTGGTGTACTGGCGCGGCGGGTTCTTCAGGTACCGCTCGGTGAAGATGTCTTCGTCGAGACCAACATTGTAGTCGATACTCGAGAAGGCCACGATCGTGTGGCTGCCCTTGTCGAGATCTTCCATTTTGCGGGTCGTCATGGTGATGAAACCATCAACTTCCTCGATCTCGACCGCACTGAAACGACGGGTCATCTCGTCCTTGTCATTGAAATACTCTTCCTTCAGCGGCAGGTAGGTTTCCTGGTCGATGTAGGAGATCTTCTTGGCGAAGCTGTCGTCGCCTTCCTTCGGCACCGATTCGATCACCCAGACCGCCTTGCCGTCGAGTTCACTCTCGCCGGTCATCGTGTGGGTGTCCTCGGTCCAGTGACGGCCGGAGACGTCCTCGTAGGAGAAGTCGGAGCCGACAAAACTGGAGTTTTTGTCATCGGCGGAAATCGGCCGAACCAGGTCGATTGCCGGGACATAGATCCAGCGCTTGTCGTTGCCTTCGTCGGTCTTGTGGACCATAAAGGAGGTTCGGGCGACGTCCGACGGCTTCTTGAAATAGGTGTAGTACATCTGGTTGCCGCCGTCCTCGTTGTCGAGCCGGAGCATCGTGAACTCGCGCTCCCGTTCCTTGCCGGAGCTGCTGACCAGGGTCATCTTGACCTCGGCCACGCCGTCATCGCCGGCATAATAGTAGGTCATGTGCGACTTCTTCATGATCGCATTGGCGTCCTCCTGGGCGACCAGGTTGGTCCCCAGCAGAGAGAGTCCGATTACGAACAAAACCAGTAGTTTCGTCATGCCTTTCATCATTGCATCCTTTCTTTTATTCATATTCTCACTTCTTAGCTAACGCGGGCCGAGGAACCGGCCTGGGCCTCGGTATTGGCTTTTTTCGACGGCTTGAACAGGCCGTTGCTGAAGGCCATCGTGATCGACGGCAGCAGCAGCATCGTCACCAGGCCGGAGACGATCATGATCGCCAGGAAAAACGACCCGACCGTGATGTACGGGACCAGGTTGGAGAACAGCATCGGCACGAAACCGATTGCGATCACCAGCACGTTGCGGCTGATCGCCCGCCCGGCCCCCTCGAATATCTCGTGATAGGCCTGGTTGAAGTCCTGGGTGCGGTTGTATATCATGCGCATGCGCTGGATGAAGTGGATCGCGAAGTCGATCGACAGCCCCAGCGTCAGGGCCGAGAGCACCGCCACCGGCATGTCGTACGGCTTGCCGATGTAGCCGATGAAGGCGTAGATCGCCATGATCGTGATGCTCAGCGGCAGCATCGAGATGAAGCCCCACTTGATCGAGCGGAAGAGGAAGACCATCATGATGAAGACGACTGCAAACGAACTGAGCAGCGACGAGCGCATGCCGGTCACCATCTTCTGCTGCCAGAAAATGTTGATATACGGCAGGCCCGACCATTCCACCTCGACGCCCGGCGGCGGCGGGTTCTGCGCCACATAGTCGTTCGCCCGTGCGACCACCCGGGAGACCGATTGGTTGTCGCCGTCGGTCATCTGCACCCACATGTTGGCCTGGCTGTATTCCGGCGTGACGAACTTGAACAGGTCATCCGGATCGCCGCCTGACATCTCGAAGAGGAACAGCAACTGGGCAATTTCATTCGAGTTGTCCGGCAGCGCCAGCTTCGACGAATCAGCCTCGAACAGCTCGTAGCGTACTTTCTTGATAATATCCGGCAGGGCCGTGGTGGCGCCCACAATCTCTTCCTTCTCCAGTTCGCGCTGGAGATCCTGAATGTAGTGCTCGACCGCCGGATCCTTCATCCGGTCATCCTCGTCGCTCGAGAAGACCAGGTAATTCATGTAGGTACCGGCCAGGTGATTGTTCATGGCGACATCGGCCTGGCGAATCGGGTGCGACTTCTTGAACCATTTCACAGGGTTGTCGTTGACCACGATCATGTTCAGCCCGATCGCGGCCAGGACCACGACAACGCCGGCGCCGCCGATCACCAGCTTGTAGTTCTTTTTGGCGAAACTGCGGAAGCCGTGCATGATACTGGTCAGCACCCCGTGCTCATCGTCGACCGCCCCGAAATTCCGAAGCGTCTTGGTCGAGATAAGCATCGCAATCGCCGGGTTCAGGGTCAGCGAGAGGAACCAGGCGACGATGATACCGAAGGCTACGAAGAGACCGAAGACCTGGACCGGCGGGATCGGGGTCAGGGCCAGCGAAACGAAACCCGCCACGGTGGTCATCGACGTAAACAGCATCGGCAGAAACAGCTCGCCGATCGCATGCCGAATCGTCGCATCCTTGTGCTTGTAACGCTTATAGTGATCGTGGAATTCCGAAATGATGTGTATCGAATTGAGCACCGATATCGGTATCAGGAAGATCGGGATCATCGATGACATGATATGGACCGTGTTGCCGGTCAAAATCAGCAGTCCCATCGCCCAGATCACCGCCATCATCGCCACGATCATCGGTGCAATAATGATCTTGAACTTGCGGAAGAAGACGAACAGCAGCAGCAGAATAATCGCCATCGCCGCCGGCGCCGAATAGGCCATCTGCGAGAACATCTCGGCCCCGAACGAGTCCTGCGCCACCGGCAGTCCCGCTATATGATAGGTGTAGCTGCCACCGAGCTCATCGGTGATCTGACGCATCTGGGTGGCGACCTGGTGGCTGATGTCTTTCGACTCGATCGGCACGAAGATCGCAATCGCCTTGCCGTCCGCCGAGGCCAGCTTGCCGCGCATGATCGGGTTGTCCATGATGCGCGAGAAGATGTAATCGGCTTCGGCCTGCGTCTCGATCTCCTCGTCCATCAACGGCTCGATCTTCAGCACACCGCCGGCGCCCTGCTTGATATCATCGACCGTCGACGGCGCCATGATATCGCGCGTGATCACGCCATCAATATCCTCGATTCGCTCGGTTATCCGATAGAGCCGGTTGAGCAGATCGGGCGTAAATGCGCCGTCCTCGGCGACTACCCCAACGGCAATGAAATCATACAGGGCAAAATCAGCTTTGACATTCTGGTAAAAGACCCGCACCGGCTCGTCGGCCGGAAGCATGTTCTCGGGGTCCGTATCGATCGTTATCTTCGGAAACTGGGCCGCAAAGAAGGCGGTCACGAGGACGGCCAGTCCGATCACGATCCAGGGCCGTTTGATCGAAAACTCTGTCAGCGCTTTTCTCATCCGCTTTACCTTTCACCTGCGTTTTTCGTTCATTTGCCAGCTTAGATAGGCCGGCGCACAAAACGATTCAGGATAATTGCACTCCCGTTGCGGGCGTATATCCATTTGCACAAACATGAGTTACATGTCGAGGATGACTCGGCAGGTAAGGTCGGGGCGGGGGGTAAGTCGGGGTCGATGGACCCGGCTGCCGTGGGCAGGGACGTATCCCTATTATGAAAGGATCAAGCCTGCCCGAACTTTTCTTTCCAGCGCTTCTTGAGCATACCCGTAAGCTTCTCCTCCAGCGCCGGAGGCAGTTTCTCTTCTTTGCCTTCACGGCACAAACGAACCGTCTGCCGGAGACTATCGACCATGATCCGGCAGTTGTTACACTGGCCGATATGCTTCTCGATCTCTTCGCACAGCTCCGGCTCGATCTCCCCATCGATATAGTCGGCCAGACCGCTAATGAATTCTTCGCACTTTTTCGCCATACTTTGCCTCGAACCGTTTGGAGAGGAAGTCTCTGAGTGCCAGTCGAGCCCGCAGGATCCGAGACTTGGTAGCGGCCACAGTCTGCCCGATCGTGGCAGCGACTTCTTTGACCGACATCTCCTCGACATAACGCAGCAAAAACGCCTCTCGGTATGCAAACGGTATGGTTTCCAGGCCTTCCTCGATCAGGCGCCCGATCTCCGCCCGCTCCAGATTGGCCAGCGGGTCTTCCCAGTCGAACAGCGATGCCTCGGCGAGCGGATGCTCACCGTTGGTCGCCCCAACCGGCAGGTACGCCTCGATCGGCTTCATCTCGCCCTGCTTGCGCTTGGCAAAAAGGGCCCGCGCCTGATTGAGCGCAATACTGGTCAGCCAGGTACCAAACGATGCTTCGCCACGAAACTGGTCGATCTTGTCGATCGCCTTCAGGAACGTGTCCTGGACGATATCATTGGTGTCGTCGGGGTCGCCGGTGAGCTTGCGGACAAACGCGTAAAGCTTGTCCTTATGGGCGTTTACCAACTCAGTAAAGGCCTCGAAATCACCGGCTTGCGCCCGTTTTACAATCTCTGCTTCACTCATTTGATCCCAATATAGTAAATCCGATTCAGAAAAACCTCGATAAATCCTCAGCCAATCCGATCGACACCCGCTGCAGCTTGGACCGAAGCTGGCAAAAGTTAGACAAGGCCAGTCCGACATTTTCGGCGGAGCCACCCCTTCGCCGACCGTTGTGGGCGATCAACTCCTTAATCGTGGATAACTTACGCTCTTGGAGGGAAAGACGCTTCGATTTTTTGAAAAATGTTAGCGAATCGCTATGGACAGGAAACTTATTAGGTATTATTATGGTTACCGTAAGTAGCAGCCGGCACTGCTTCGGGATCCGACAACTGGCTGCTCTTCCGTCCCGTGCCGTTCCCCTCCCCCCCGGCTCGGGACGTTTTTTATTAATCCCATTCAGTGCGGTACTTCTGGTTTAACCCGGCAATATAGAAACGGGCCGCGCTGAACGGCCCGTGCGAATCAAAAAGGCTGTAAAACTCGCGTGAAAACCTACTGCTGGATCTCGACACCTCGCCAGAAAGCTACGTAGTCCTTGAAGTGAGTCGCCTTTTCTTTCGGGTCCGGATAGCTCCAGGCCGCATCATGGTTCTCCGCACCATCCGCGACAATCGTGTAATAGCGAGCAGTCCCTTTCCAGGGGCAAATCGATGTTGTCGATGATTGCTGAAGTAGCTCCTGTCGAACTGATTCGGGCGGGAAATACTGATTGCCCTCAACCTCGATTGTCCGGTCGCTCTCGGCCAGTGTCACCCCGTTCCACACCGCCTTCATGCCGTCACCTCGCTGTAGGAAACGCGGGTCAGCTCTTCGCTCAACTCCCACAGTTTTCGGCCTAGTTCCTGATCATAAGAGGCCTCGGAACTTTCCACCGCTTCCCTATTCTCAAAGTACTCCCCGGAAACATCAGCAAGCTCCGGCGCCGAGGCGGCCCAGATCGGCGTCTCGGCCCCTTCCTCGGTCGACTTGTACGGCTTCGCCTCATGGGCTCTCGACTTCGGCAGTCCGGTGTATTGCGCCAGCAGTTCAGTGCCCACCACGCCCGGGTGAACGCAGTTGGTGGTCACCCCGCTGCCTTCGAGGCGATCGGCCAGCTCGTGTACAAAGAGGACATTGGCCAGTTTCGAGCGATCGTAGGCCGAGGTCTTGTCGTAGCCGCCCGTCATCGAAACATCAGACAGATCAAGCTCGGCCCGGCGATGGGCGTTTGATGAGACGACAATAATCCGCGAAGGCGCCGATTCCTTCAGCATCTCCAGCAACTGATGCGTGAGCAGGAAGGGCGCCAGGTGATTGACCGCAAACTGCAGTTCGATTCCATCGGCGCTTTCTTCGTAATCATCGGGAATGACGGCGGCATTATGCAGCAGCACATGCAGCCCGCCGAATTCCGCGCGAACCCGGTCGGCGAACTCGCGAATCGACTGCTGCGAGGCCAGATCTACATCCATCGGATACAGGTCTCTGTTACCCGTCCTCCGGGAAATCTCATCGGCAGCCTCGCGCAGTTTATCGTGTGACCGCCCGGCCATAATAACTCGCGCCCCCATGGCGGCCAGCCCTTCGGCCGTCGCTCGGCCAATGCCGCGATTGGCCCCGGTTATCAGTACGGTGCGATCGGTCATCTTCGCTGAATCTGCCACTAGTGCCTCCGTGTGGATATGTCCAAAAGGTTCTGAGTTGCGTGCAAAACAAAACGGCACAACGTGTTGTTCCAACAGGTACCGGGCCCGGCACATTCATCTGAGGACTTGCGTCGAAGATCGATGCGGTTATCTTACGGCCTTTCGGGAAAGAGTGTACATGATGGACTATAGCGAGTAAGGAAGGTTATGATGAAGACGTTTAGTGTAATGGCAGTCGTGCTGGCATTCTTCGTTGCATTCGGCTGTGGGGGAAATGGCGATGGTAACGGTGACGTGCAGACGGACAACCAGATGGCCGAAGTGCCTTCGGATATCGTCTACACACCCGCGGTGGAACCGGTGACCGTCGCCGGGGTGACCTTCTATCCTGATTCGGCCTGGATCAACGCCGGCCCGTCAGGCATGCGCCAGGCCGACTTCTACCTGCCGCCGCAGGAGGGCCAGGAGGATTCCGCCAGTGTCGCCGTGTATTACTTCGGTCCCAACCAGGGCGGAGGTATCGAGGCAAATCTTGAGCGATGGGTCAGTCAGGTGCGGCCTGACGACGGTATCGAGCCGGTGCGCTCCGAGATGGAAGCCAACGGTATGACCGTCCACATTGTCGAAACCGAGGGAACGTATACCGGTGATATGGGCCCGATGGCGCAAAATGGCGGCCAGGCGCACGAAAACTACCGGCTTATCGGCGCCGTGGTCGAAGGTCCGCAGGGTAATGTCTTCTTCAAGCTGACCGGTCCGTCCTGGACCGCCGCCCATATGGCGCCACAGTTCAAGGGGATGCTGCGCAATATCGAACAGGCATCGATGTAGATTGTCAGGCGGCCAAGCCGCCTGACCTGCTCACAATCAGCTTGTGCCCCACCTGCAGTGGCGTCCGGCGAAGCCGACGAAACTCCGGGTGGGAGTGATTGGCGCGTCAGAACAGCCGGTGTACGTCATGCTGATATTATGAACGGGTCGAGCCTGTCGAAGCATGACGTGTCATTCTACACAGGAATGTCGGAACTGCCGGCGTTCCGACCTACCCCACTGTCACATCGCGCAGATGCCGGGCGCTCGCCTCTGGCGCGACCGTATTGATATAGATCCCCGTGCCGATCTCAAATCCGGCCGGAATCGATATCTTCGGGATTACTACGATGTACCAGTGCAAATGCCGCGTGTTCTCATCGCCTATCGGCGAGGATCGAATGATGTAATTGTAGTCGGGGTCGTTCAGGCCGGTATGGACGCGTCCGAGCAGATCGCGCAGTACCGAGGCCAGCTCATACAGCTCTTCATCGTCGACCAGCACGAAACTCGGCTCGTGCCGCTTGGGATAGATACGGCATTCATATGGTGACCGGGCGGCATAGGGACAGAAGGCGACGAAATTCTCCGACTCGATTATCACTCGCTCGGCCTGCCGAAGTTCCTCGCGAACCAGGTCGCAGTAGACACAGCTGCCGTACTTGTCATAGTACAGCACCGCCTGCTCCATCGGGAATCGTACGTGCGGGGGGACGATCGGGGTGGCGATGATCTGTGAATGAGGATGGATCAGCGAGGTGCCGGCGCCCTGGCCATAGTTGCGAAAAATCTGGACGAGATTGATTTTGGGATTCTGGCTGATGGCCGCCTGGCGCTCCCGGCACGCCCGCAGCATCTGGGTCACCTGCTCGAGCTCCATCGATACGATATTGACGTTGTGCTCGGGATGCTCGACCACGACCTCGGCGAGGCCAAACCCTTTGGCAGCCAAGAACAGGCCGACATGGGAGCGGGTGGTCGACAGGTTCGGATCGAGCGCCGCAAACTTGTTGGGGATCACCCGGACTTTCCAGTCGTCGGGAGCGGGCCAGACGTAGGTCGGCTCGAGCGTCTGGCTTTCGTTGCCTTTGCAGAACGGGCAGTTGGTATCGTAGGCCGGAGCCGGCTCACGCTGCTTGCGTTCTTTCTCGAAATCGGAGGGGCGCTTGCCGCGTTCCGTGGCGAGAATCACCCAGTCTTTTGTGGCGAGGTTCTGGCGGAATTCAGGCATAGGATAATTGTTGCTTCACGAGTCGACTTATTACACAATAGCACAATCGGGCGGGAGAATCAAACGGTGTCTCGGGATTCTGTCACGGCGGCTGATCGAAGCGTCCGGGAAACGCCCGCAACTGCGGGCTGTGGACTCTCGTACCAAGAATGAACGGGCTGAACCCGTCGGTCGGGTCGATCGTCCGTCATGAGTTTACTTGAACGTTTCCCGGCCGATATATGTTTAATGGGGGCGAGGCGCGAGGGCATTTGTGAGGATTGACGAATGAAACTGTTCGGGCTCTACAAATCCGTAGTAGTGAGCGTGGTGCTGATCGGTGTGGTCGGCCTGCTGGCCTGTTCTGTCGGCAACGAGGGACAGGTGCCCCTGACGACATCATCGGCCGAAGCGCGCGAACACTTCGTGCAGGGCCGCGCACTGCTGGAGAAACTTCGGGCGCAGGAGGCGGTACCGCACTTCGAACGCGCGGTCAAGGCCGACCCGAGTTTCGCCATGGCGCATCTCTACCTCGCCAGCGCCCAGCAGACCCCCAAGCAGTTTTTCGAGAGCTACCACCGCGCCGTCACGCTGATAGACAATGTCTCCAAGGGGGAACGCCTGTGGATACTCGGCTTCCAGGCCGGCGTCAACGGCGACTCGCGCAAACAGGAACAGTACTATCAGCGACTGGTCGAGGCGTATCCGAACGATGTCCGGGCGGTCACGCTTCTCGG
>WJMS01000159.1 GCA_014727815.1 candidate division GN15 bacterium | reverse complement strand
GTTGTAGTCGCTGCCACGGAGCACCATCGTGTTGCCGTCGGCCGCGATCTTCAGGTAGCGAAAGACCGGGCCATCGTCGAATCGCTTCATGGTCATGTCGCTGCCGTCGGTTTTGACTCGCCCCAGACCGGTGTGAACGTGTACATCGGCGAGGAACATGACCGTTTCATTGTCTTTCCAGCCGACCCGGGCGACGTGACCATCAAAGTCGGTAACGAGTTTCGTGATCTCATCACTGTCGACCGTGACCAGCCAGAGTTCACCTTCTTTGGGATCGTTGATGTCGACACCGGCAACAAACGCGAGGTGTTGGCCATCGGGGCTGAACGCCAGATCGCCAAGTTTGCCCTCGGTGTCATACTGGCGCACCACGGTGCCGGTGTACGGATCGACAATGGTCACCTTGCGGAACATGTAGCGATCATCGACCAGCGGTGTCGGGGCGATAGTCGTGGCAAGATAGGCGCCCTCGGGGCTCCAGTGCAGCTCACGCGCGGAACCGTCGATCTCGAGCCGTCGCGGCGCCCCGGCGCTGTCATCGGTGTCGAGCACCCAGATGCGGACCGGCTGCCAGTCCTCTTCGTAGATTTCCTGGTCGAAGCCCATATCTTCGAGTTTCTCGATCTCATCGGGCAGTGAGTCTTTGGCCAAGAACGCGACCTCGCGGCTGTTCGGCGCCCAGGCGTAGGCCTTGATTTCGGTCGCAAACTCGATCACCTTGCGCGACTCGCCGCCGGCCACCGGAATGACATAGAGCGCATCGTGGTCATCCTCGTCGCGTTCGGCCAGGTACGAGATATAGCGACCATCGGGCGTAAAGGCCGGGTCGGTCGCGCGCACTTCACCGGTGACCCAGGCGCGGGACTGACCGTTGCGGTCGACCGTGTAGAGGTGGTAATGCGCCTTGCCGTCCTCTTCGACGAACGGGTTGCGCGGGACGACCAGCGTATAGGCAATCAGGTTACCATCGGGCGAGATCGCCACGTCGTGCACGGCGCGCAGCTGGGCGTACAGCTCCGGTGTCATGACATCGGGCTGCGCCGTAGCGGCGCACGGCGTCAGCAACGCACAGAACAGGGCGGCCACCAGCAGGCAGCCACCTCCGGAAAGAAACAGTCTCTTCATCACACCACACCTAGCAACATACGGGTTTGATACATACTATTTGGCATCGCGAATGTAGGTTCGTTTGAACAGGATAAAGCCCAGCAGAGCGAATGCAGCCAGGGAGATCAGGCTGTTGAACGGATCGGCGATATTGATGCCGATACCGGTCGGCTTGTCGACAAAGAAAGCCCAGATCGCAATGCCGACACCCAGCAGACCCTCGCCGCCGATCAGGCCGGAGCTGAACAGGATGCCGTTTTTACGGCGATCTTCCAGTTGCTCCTCATCGTTACGGTAGCGGCCTTCGATGAAGCGGCGAATCAGGCCGCCCACGAAAATCGGCATCATGGTCGATACCGGCAGGTAGAGCCCGACTGCAAACGGCAGCGATGGCAGGGCGAGGATCTCGATGACAATGCCGAGCGCAACCCCGATCAGGACCAGTCCCCAGGGGATACCGGACGAGAGCACACCCTCGACAATGGTCTTCATCAGGGTGGCCTGCGGCGCGGGCAGTTCGGTCGAGCCGAACTCGTACGAGTGCGCCAGGATCATGACAGCGGCACAAACGGCCGCGGCCGAGGTAGCCGCGCCGATCAACTCACCGATCTGCTGGCGGAACGGTGTCGCGCCGACCAGGAAACCGGTTTTGAGATCCTGCGAGGTGTCACCGGCAATCGAGGCGGCCACTGCGACCACCGTGCCGACAGTCAGCACCGTCGCCTTGCCGACCGTGTCGGTCCAGTCGAGCGCAATGAACAAAAGACTGATACCGAGCAGGGTGACGATGGTCATGCCCGAGGTCGGGTTGGATGAGACACCTACCAGACCAACAATGCGGGATGACACAGTTACGAAGAAAAAGCCGAAGATAGCAATCATCGGCGCGGCAATCAGGCGCATCGTCAGGGTAGCGTTCATCCCGAGCAGTTGCGGAATCAACGCGAGCGCGCCGACAATGAGCAGCACGCCGAGCCCGACCCACTTGAGGGCGAGGTCACGGTCGGTGCGTGGCTCCTGCGCCCGGCCGGTGGGATCGGCCGATGAGGCGCCGAGCCGGGCCTGCATCTGATTGACACCAAGGCGGAACGACTCGATGATGGTCGGGATGGAGCGCACGATGGTGATTATGCCGCCGAAAGCGACGGCGCCGGCGCCGATGTAGCGGATGTAGCGCGTCCAGATCTCCGAGGCGCTCATTTCCGAGATCGTCTTCACCGTTTCCGGCATGAGCGGAACCACCAGTTGATCGCCGGACCAGGCAATGAGCGGTATGAGGACAATCCACGAGATCAGGCTGCCGGAAACCATGATGGCCGCGATGCGTGGGCCGAGAATGTAGCCGACCGCCAGCAGCGCCGGGGTGGCGGTGAGGCCTATCTGTGCCTTCTTGACCAGCGGCAGGTCAAGATAGATGCGGTCTTTCCAGAGGAAGAGGAAACCGATCAGAAACTTGTAGAGCATGCCGATGCCGAGCCCGAGGTAGACATTGCCGGCGCGGGCGCCGCCGGATTCACTGGCGATCAGGACGTTGGCGCAGGCGGTGCCTTCCGGATACGGCAGGTTGCCGTGCTCTTTCTTGATGAGGAATCGGCGAAGCGGTATCATGCACAGGATGCCGAGCAGGCCGCCGAGCATGGCCAGGCCGGTCAATTGAAACAGCGATGGACTCAGTCCCCAGAGAAAGAGCGCCGGTATCGTGAAGATCACGCCCGAGGCCAGCGATGAACTCGCCGAGCCGGTCGTCTGCGACATGTTGGCTTCGAGGATCGAAACCGGCCCGAAGAAGCCCCGGGCGAGACGGAAGAAACCGACTGTCATGACCGCGACCGGAATCGAGGTGGAGACGGTCAGGCCGGCCAGCAACCCGAGATAGGCATTGGCGGCGCCAAAAAGAACGCCAAAGATAATACCGGCGACAACCGAGCGAAGTGTGAACTCGGGCAGGGAGGCTTCGGGCGATACATGCGGCCGGTAGGTATCGCCGGAGACCGGCGGGTCGGATTGGGAGCGGTGCGACTGGTCAGACATAGCCTGATAAGACAACCCATGTTGACGGTGAGACACTACCTTGTCGACGACAAGCTATACCCGCTCACCGGGCCGCACAAGCGATTTTCTGTCGGCGCTCAGCGCGATTGGTTCGACTTTGAAGAACTTGAGATAAGGTATACGACGGGAGGACGTTATGCCAACCGCGACCATACGGTTTACGGAGCGGGAAGATCTCAGTCCGATCTGCCCGTTCTGCGAGAAGTACCTCGACGAGATGTATGTCAAGCGACGGGGACTGACCGACGCGACCGAAACGAGCGCGGTCTTTTTCTGCCCCTTCTGCCTGAAGATTCTTGGTTTTGCGCCACCGGCGAAGGCCGCCGTCGGTTAGGACGGCTTCACGGTACGCCGGTTCGGCTGACAGTGCCGCTGGATCTCCTCGATTGCTTCGTTGGCCGTCATCACCCGCGTGTAACGAGCCTTGAGGGTGGCGATCGTAAAGTCGTGCAGTTCGTGGGTCACCGAGGCGCAGCCGTCTTCGATAGTGGTGACCAGGAAACCGAGATCGCAGGCATCGCGTACGGTTGTCGAGACGCATTCGTTGGTGTAGACGCCGGTGACAAACAGCGAATCGATATCGAGGTTCTTCAGAACGTAGAAGAGATTGGTTGAGGTGAAGACACCGCTCGATGTTTTGTTCATGACGATTTCATCGCCAACCGGCGCCACTTCCTCGATAAACTCAGCTTCCTTCGAGCCCGGTGTTGCCAGCAGGTTGAGCATCTTGTGTCCGGTGCTGCGATCCCGCCCATCCTGGGTCAGCGACTGGATCCGCACATGGATGACTTCGAGGCCATTCGAGCGAAAACAGTCCTGCAGTTTGCGGACATTCGGGAAAACAGTGTTCTTCAAGACACTGAAGTAATACTCCTGCGCCTCGACAGGCACATCATTGTTGGTGGCATCGGCAAACACACCGTGACCGGGGGCGGCATCGAGATACTGCATGTCGATACACAGCAGGGCAGTGTTGTGCGCCTTGAGCGCTTCGACGCGCTCGGGAACCTCGATAATCGACTCGTGATAGGTTTGTTCGAGCGGGTCGACATTGATGTAATCAGGATCGAGTTCCTTGATGATATCGGTGCGACGTTTTGGTTCTTTCGCCACGGTTAGCGTGCCTCCGCGATTGTAAGTAACGAGTTCAGAGTCAGGTTGGCTCCGGTTTCAATATCTTCCCAGTGGGTCCACTCGGCCGGTGAGTGACTGCGGCCGTCCTTACTGGGCACGAATATCATGCCGACCCGGGTCAGCCGGGTCATGATCTGAGCGTCGTGCACGGCGCCACTGGGCATCTCGAGATAACTCAGCTGCATGCTGTCGGCAGTCTGTTTGATCGTCTTGTATATTTCCGGATCACACGGGACCGGCTCCAGTTCACTGAGAATGTCGAATTCAAACATGAGGTTGCGACGGCGCGCTATCGCCGAAAGGGCTTTGCGAAACGCGAGGGCCAGCTCGGCCAGGGTGTCGGCGCTGGGATCGCGCACATCGAGCGAAAACTCCACCTCGCCGGGCACCGTGTTGGCCGTCCCGGGAAACAGGTCGATCTTGCCGATCGTCGCCACACTGTTCTCGCCCCCGTTTTCCTCGAGAATGCGCGGGATCTCGGTCGAAAACTCGGACAGGCCGCCCAGCGCATCGATCCGCATAGGCATCGGCGTCGTCCCGGCATGATCGGCATTGCCCTTCAATCGAATGAACCACTTGAACAGGCCGGTGAAGGCGGTCACCAGGCCGATGCTGGTGCGTTTGCGGTCGAGCACCGGACCCTGTTCGATATGCATCTCGAGATAGGCGTGGACCGTGTCACGATTGCGCCGGGCGTGCAGCGCCTCCATCGGGTCAAGCCCGTGCTGCTCCATCGCCTCGGTAAGGTAGATGCCGTTGAGGTCGGTGGTGGTGCCGATCAGTTCGGGATTGATCTCACCACACAGCGCCTGGGAACCAAACGGGCCGCCGAACCGCCCTTCTTCATCGGAGAAGGCGACAAACTCCAGGCCGTACCTGGTGTTGATATTTTCTTCTTTGATCCGACGCAAACATTCCAGACCGACCATGACACCAAGGGCGCCATCGAGATGTCCGCCGCACGGCACGGTGTCGATATGCGAACCGATCAGCACGCTGGGGACATCCTCGGCGGTATTCACCCGCCCGAACACGTTGGCGGCGCCATCCTGGAAATAGTCCAGGCCGCCCTCTTCGATCCGTTCGCGCAGCCAGGCGCGAGCCCGCATGTCATCCTCGGAGAAAGCCATGCGATAGATCCCCTGATCTTCCCCCTTGCCGATGTTGGCCAGGGCCTGGATATCATCGCGCAGGCGTTCGAAGTTTACGGTCATCGGTTTCTGTGAAATTGTTCTCGCCACAATAACTCTCTTTCGTTGGCCGGCCTGTCCCTACCGGAAGTATCGGTCGCAGGCCGGTTTTCCTTGCCCGTTACCCGAACGGCGACAGCAAAGCGAGCGGTACGTGAGCGATACGAACAGATGTATCAGTCGGTCTACAGGCGCGCGTGGCGGCCACGATATGGCTCCGTCCGGAGGAAAACGAGCGGCAGTACCGGTAAGAAACGGTGTCAGTACGATTTGGGCAAGTCCTTTTGCCGGGCTCGTAGCCGCAAATGTGGATCAATCATAGCAACATCGTGTTGCACAGGTAACGGGGAGATTAATCACCAAGCCTGCAGGAGGTCACGTGAGTGTTGAGCAGTATAAAGCCATGATTGTTTCGGAGTCGAATGGACATATGGTGCGCGAGGTTGGCCGGCGGCGGATCGAGGAGCTGCCCGAGGGCGACCTGCTGATCAATGTCAAGTACTCATCGCTCAACTACAAGGATGCCATGTCCGCAACCGGCAACCGGGGTGTGACGAAGCGCTATCCGCACACGCCGGGGATCGACGCCGCCGGGGTGGTGGTGACCTCGGAGAACGGCGACTTTGCGCGTGGCGATGAGGTCGTCGTCACCGGCTACGATCTCGGCATGAACACCCCGGGCGGATTCGGTCGCTATATCCGCGTGCCGGCCGACTGGGTCGTGAAAAAGCCGCAGGGATTGACCCTGCGCGAGTGCATGACCTACGGTACGGCCGGCTTTACGGCCGGACTGTCACTGTACAAGCTCGAAGCGGCCGGTGTGACCCCGGATGATGGCGATATCCTGGTGACCGGCGCCAGCGGCGGGGTCGGCTCTATGGCCGTGGCAATTCTGGCCAAGGCCGGGTACCGCGTGTGCGCGGCGACCGGCAAAAGCGAGCAGCACGAGTTCCTGAAACGTCTGGGCGCGGCTGAGATTCTCTCGCGCAAGGAGGTTGACGACAAGAGCAAGCGACCGCTCCTGCCCCAGCGCTGGGCTGGCGTCGTTGATGTTGTCGGCGGCAATATCCTCACCGCCGCGATCAAGTCGACCAAACGTAATGGCTCGGTCACCACCTGCGGCCTGACCCAGTCGGCTGATCTCAATACGACCGTCTACCCGTTCATTCTCCGGGGTGTCAATCTGCTGGGGATCAACTCGGCCGACACCCGGATGCCGGTCCGCCGGCAAATCTGGCAGAACCTGGCCGGGGACTGGCGTCCCGAGATGCTGGCAGAGATTGGAACTGATCGGTCTCTGGAAGAGCTGGACAGCGAGATTGAGGAGATCCTGAATGGTCGGGTGAGTGGCCGAATTGTGGTTGACCTGGATCGCTGATTCGCGGCAACAAGCGCAATAGCATACACTTACGACGCCTGCGCAGTTTTCACGAAAGAACCTGCATCTTTTCGCTTGACGAGCCAATAAACTAATCGCATATTGACATGCGATTAACGCAGAAAGCCGGTATGAAATGATCTCGAAAACCAGTGTCAATGCCGCCAAAGCGCTGGCCCTGCTGGCCGGAATGCCGCCGCACGAATATGCCGGGGCCGGGTTTATCGCCCGGGAGATCGGCGCTCCCCAGAACTACCTGGGGAAACTGCTGAAAACACTGGCATCTGAAGGCCTGCTGGAATCTCAGAAGGGATATGGCGGCGGTTTTCGTCTGGCCCGATCACCTGAGAAAATCACGCTGTACGATGTAGTCGAGCCACTGGATAAGGTCAGTCGCTGGGGTGGTTGCTTCCTGGGCGGCGGGCGCTGTTCGGAGAGCAACCCGTGCGCCGTGCATGATCGATGGAAAACGATACGGGAGCAATACTTAGGTTTTCTGCGCGAAACCACCATGGCCGATCTGGCCTCGAAACGAGTCTCGCTGACATGACTGAGCACTTTCATTTGGACCATAATCCGACAACCACATGCGATTAGATTAATTATAACCCAAGGAGTCAATCATGGAGCCAACTGTCATTCTCTCCAACGAGCACCGGGTAATCGAACTGGTGCTGACCTGTCTCGAGCGTATTGCTGGGAAGGCCAAAAGCGACGGCAAACTCGACACCGAATCGGCCGTGCAGGCGCTCGATTTCTTCCGGACGTTTGCCGATGGCTGCCATCACGGCAAAGAGGAAGATCACCTCTTCCCTGCCATGGTCAACAAGGGCGTACCGCAGCAGGGCGGCCCGATTGCCGTCATGCTGTCTGATCACGAGCAGGGACGCGCTCACATTCGGGCCATGACCGAGCATGTCGAGGCTGCCGGCGCCGGTGAGGCGGCGGCAATCGATGAGTTCGCACGCCAGGCGCACGGCTATATCGCCATGCTGCGCGGTCATATCCAGAAGGAAGACCAGGTCCTGTTCCCGCTGGCTGACCGGATCATGGGCAGCGATGATGAGCAGAAGCTGATGGCGGCGTATCACTCGGTCGAGCACGATCACATGGGCGAGGGGACCCATGAGCGCTATCTCAAAATCGCCGAAACGCTGGCCGATCGGTACGATGTGCCCAAGGATGCCCTGGCCCAGGCCCACGAGTCTACCTCCTGTGGCTGCGGACACGCAAAGAAAGACTGAATTAGTCCCGTATTGCCTGTAACCCGTAGCAGTGGGAGAGAGGAGTACTATTCATGAAGAAACTCTGGCTGGGATTCTGGGCCGTCGTGATCCTGTCATTCGTTGTGCTGGCATGGTCCGGGTTCAGGATCTATCAGGAGAAACCGCCGCTCCCGGAGAAGGTGGTGACTACCGCCGGGACGGTCATGATTCCGCAGGGAGATATCGAGGAAGGCCAGCAGATCTGGCGCGCCATGGGCGGTATGCAGCTGGGTTCGATCTGGGGCCACGGTTCCTATGTCGCCCCGGACTGGACCGCCGACTACCTGCACCGCGAAGCGGTCTTCATTCTCGAGGCATGGTCCGAAGCGGACTTCGGCCAGTCGTTCGAAACGCTGTCGAGCGAACGGCAGGCGTCGTTGAAAGCCCGCCTCAAGGAGACGATTCGGACCAATACCTATGCCGAGGCGAGCGGCAATATCACCGTGATACCGATTCGTCGAGAGGCGTTCGAGCACAATGTCGACTACTACACCAGTCTGTTCGTCGACGGCCATGAAGAGTATTCGATACCACCGAATACACTGACCGACTCGACCCGCATTCGCAAACTGGTGTCGTTCTACTTCTGGAGTTCCTGGGCGGCCTCGACCGACCGTCCGGACCAGACCAACATGTCCTACACCAGTAACTGGCCGCACGAACCGCTGATCGACAACAAGCCGACCTCGGATGCAATCATCTGGACCGGCTTCAGCATTATCATGCTGCTCGGCGGTATCGGCCTGCTGGTCTGGTACCACGCTTCGCGCGAGCACGAGCCGGTTGCGGAGAATGTGCCGGCCACCGACCCGTTGATGGACTACAAAGTGACGCCGTCGCAGCTGGCGACCGTGAAATACTTCTGGGTGGTCGCGGGCCTGTTCATGACACAGATCATCATGGGAGTGATCACCGCCCACTACGGGGTCGAGGGACATGCGTTCTATGGCATCCCGATTGCGGAGATCCTCCCCTACTCGGTGACCCGCACCTGGCACACCCAGATTGGGATCTTCTGGATTGCCACCGCCTGGCTGGCGGCCGGGTTATATATCGGCCCGGCAGTCAGTGGTGTGGAGCTGAAAGGTCAGCGCCTGGGTGTGAACATTCTCTTCGGCGCTTTACTGGTAGTGGTGATTGGCTCGCTGGTGGGTGAGTGGCTCAGTGTCAAGGGCTACCTCTCCGGCGACAACTGGTTCTGGTTCGGTCACCAGGGCTATGAGTATATCGATCTCGGCCGCGTCTGGCAGACCGGATTGCTGATCGGTCTCGGGCTCTGGCTTTATCTGGTCGGGCGGCACATCCTGGTCGCGATCCGTCAGGGCGGCCCGCAGAAGCCGATGATGACGATGTTTCTCATATCGGCGGTCGCGATCGGCGCGTTTTACATTGCCGGCTTTATGTACGGCAAGTCAACCCACCTGGCTCTGGCCGAATACTGGCGCTGGTGGGTGGTGCACCTGTGGGTCGAGGGCTTCTTCGAGGTCTTCGCGACAGTGGTAATCGCCTTCCTGTTTGCCCGTTTGCAGTTGATTCGGCTGTCGACCGCCAACCTGTCGGTCCTGTTTTCGACCACGATCTTTTTGACCGGCGGCATTATCGGCACCCTGCATCATCTGTACTTCGCCGGCACACCGACCTCGGTGATGGCATTGGGCGCCGTGTTCAGTGCGCTCGAGGTGGTGCCGCTGACCATTATCGGGTTTGAGGCATGGGACAATATCCGCATCGCCCGCTCTACCCCGTGGGTGCAGCGTTACAAATGGCCGATTTATTTCTTCGTTGCCGTGGCCTTCTGGAATATGGTTGGCGCCGGCTTGTTTGGCTTCATGATCAACCCGCCCATTGCCCTGTATTACATGCAGGGGCTGAACACGACTCCGGTCCACGCCCACACCGCTCTGTTTGGAGTGTACGGCATGCTCGGGATCGGTCTGATGTTGTTCTGCCTGCGGGTATTGTATGTGCGCAGTGATTGGAAGGATGGTGTCCTCAAGTTCTCCTTCTGGACAATCAACGGCGGCCTGACCGCAATGGTCGTGCTGAGCCTGCTGCCGATCGGTTTCCTCCAGACGTGGGCCTCGGTTGAGCATGGTTACTGGTTTGCCCGCACGGCCGAGTTCCTGTACTCGGATACAGTGACAATCTTCAAGTGGCTGCGGGCGCCGGGTGATACGCTCTTTGCGATTGGCGCCCTGGTGCTCGGCCTGTTTGTGTTTGGTTTGGCCACCGGCCATTCGCTTCTCAAGAAGGGACCAAAGACACCTGAGCCGACCCGGGAGACCCCGGAGCAAGTGCACTAACAACCGGGCCATAGAATCGATTGTAGACAAAGCCCCCGAACCTGATTCGGGGGCTTTTTTGTAACCGCTTGAGCGGCAACAGGCGATCGCCGCCGAGTGGCTGGCGCCCCGCTTATCTCATTGTCTTGCAATAGCCTTACTGACAGCCTCGCAACCCAAAAAAAACTGCGACACGGTTCAAAAATCAGGAAACTTTATTGACTGACCGGTCGTTTTTGACGATATAGTCGAAAACGACCAAGGAGTCATATATAATGATAGCGACAGTCACCGTAGAGCGATCAGGCCGGGCCAAGCCGCCGCTCCGTTCCCGCCAGCAACGCCGCACCGGGGCGACCCGACTCAAGCTGGTCGAGGCGGCCCGGGCGGTTTTCGCCGAACGCGGTCTTGATCTGACCACGATCGACGACATTACCGAGCGGGCCGATGTCGGCAAGGGGACGTTCTACTATCATTTCAAGAGCAAGGAAGGCCTTATTCGCGAGATGATGAAGGGCGTTCTGGAAGAGCTGGTGGCGGCGATGCACAAGCGGTGCGAAGGGATCGATGACCTTCCCACGCTGTTGGACAGTCTTATCGGCGCCCACATCGAGTTCTTTGCCGCCCGCTGGGAGGATTTTGTCCTCTGTTTTCAGGGCCGCGCCGACCTTCAGCTCCAGGAGGGCTACCGCGGCCTCGAGACGCCGTTTATCGATTATCTCAAGGCGATCGAGGAGCTGGTGGACGGCTCGATCAAGCGACACCTGTCCGACAGGGATCTTCGGCGAATCGCCTGTGCGGTCGCCGGCTTTGTCAGTGGGTACTACTCGTTTGCCGTGATTTCGACGCAGGGTGAGGATGTCGATGATGTCCTGCGCTCACTTCGCGGCGCGCTGGTGGCAGGGCTGACGCGCTTCATCAAAGAAGCGGTATCGGCCGAGGATAAGGACGGTTCTGCGAGAATCGTCTGGTAGTCACACGGTTTCGATACGGCACGGGGCACGGTCGAACGAAACAATTTAGCGAGAGAAACGCACGTGAACACACTTTCCATCAAGGCGCAGGCGGTCGAACAGGCTGTCTGGGGCATGGCCTCCAGTTTTGACATCTACAACTGCGATCCGGGCACGATTCGCGATGCTGAGAAGATCCGTCAGTTCGTCCGCGAACTCTGCGAGCTGATCGAGATGCGGCGATTCGGTGAGACCCAGGTGGTGCATTTCGGCGAGGATGAAAAGGTGGCCGGGTTTTCGATGGTGCAGTTGATCGAGACATCGCTGATCTCCGCCCATTTCGCCAACCTGACCAATACGACGTATCTCGATGTGTTCAGCTGCAAACCGTACGATCCGGCGGTCGTGGAAGCGTTCGCCCGGACGTATTTTGGCGGCTCGCATGTCATCACCAACATCAACCTGAGGTACTAACGTCGATGGCGAAGGTGTTCGTTGAGACGGATCCCGATAGATGTCGGGAACTGTGGCGGCAGGTGATGCCGACTACCTGTATCTCAGATATGTGGGAAATGCGTGACTGTTTCCACCGCCACTTCCAGCGTCCGCTGCACTTTGTAGTGGCGGTTGATGCACGCGGCATTGCCGGCCTGCTGCCGCTGGCGTGGATCGAGGAAAAGCACTGCTACGGTTTCTTCCCGGGCGAAACGTGGGAAGGCAAAACGTGGCTGGAGCAGAATCGTATTGTCGCACGCAACCGAAGCATCCTCAACCGCCTGCTTCAGCGCGTGCCCGGCGGCTATCACTTGCGTTATCTTCTGCTGGAGGATGATCCCGGCGTAGCCGGCCGGATTGTCGATGAGATCGGCTATCGTTTGCATCCGCCGCAGTACGATTTTTGCATGGACAACTACTTTGCCGAGTTCTCCGGCAAGTCGATCAAGCGGATCAAGCGGGAGATTGCCGGGTTCGAAGAACGCGGGGTGTCATACCGATACGATCGGGCAGGAGACTTTGAGGTGATGGTCGGTATGAACCTGGCCCGGTTCGGGACCGGTTCGTATTTCCATGACCCGCGTTTCCTTCGGAGTTTTCGCAGCCTGGCGCACTGGCTGCAGCAGCAGGGCCGGCTTCGCATGACCACCGTATTGGTCGACAACCGGGCGGCGGCCGTGGACATGGGGTGTGTCTACAGCAATACCTATACCGTGCTGGCCGGCGGCACCGATGCCGCCTTTCCGGGTATCGCCAAGTTGATCAATGTTCATCACATGCAACGCGCCTGCGAGGAACGGTTTGCGGTAGTTGACTTCTTGTGCGGTGACTTTTCGTGGAAATCGATGTTTCACCTCACGCCGCGCCCCTTGTACCTGATG
>WJMS01000158.1 GCA_014727815.1 candidate division GN15 bacterium | reverse complement strand
GTCATGTTGGCGCCGATCAGCTCTTTCTTGGTCGGCATGTCGATCCCGAAGAAGCAGGGCGACTTGATCGGGGGAGAGGAGATACGTACGTGGATCTCCCGGGCGCCGGCCTCGCGAAGCATTTTCACCAGCTTCTTCGAGGTCGTCCCGCGCACGATTGAATCATCCACGACCACCACCCGTCGATCTTCGAGCACACCGCGCACCGGGTTGAACTTGACTTTGACATCGAGATCGCGGATGTGCTGTTCCGGATCGATAAACGATCGCCCGACATAGTGGTTGCGGATCAGGCCGATTTCGAAGCGGATGCCCGACTGCTCGGCAAAACCGAGCGTAGCGGTGTTGGCCGAATCGGGAATGCCGATCACGATATCGGCGTCGACCGGATGTTCGATCGCCAGCCTGCGCCCGAGCCGTCGACGGATCTTGTCGACATTCTCGCCGAACACTTTCGAGTCCGGGCGGGAGAAGTAGATATACTCGAAAATACAGGCGGCGTGGCGTTTGCGCTGGCGTACCCAGGTTGATTCGAGACCACTCTCGGTGATTTCAAGCACTTCACCCGGTTCGACATCGCGAACGTACTCCGCGCCGATGATATCAAAGGCGCAGGTTTCCGAGGCCACCACCCAGGCATCACCAAACTTCCCGAGCGCCAGCGGACGGAAACCGAGTGGATCGCGGGCAGCGATAATCGAGTTATCCGTCAACATGGTCAACGAAAAGGCGCCGCGGACTTTCCCGAGGGCATCGCAGATTCGCTCCAGGCGACCCTCCTTCTTCGAGGTGGCCACGAGGTGCAGGATTATCTCGGTGTCGGAGGTGGTCTGGAAGATCGAGCCTTTGGCGTCGAGCTTCTTGCGCAGCTCCAGCGAGTTGGTCAGATTCCCGTTGTGGGCGATCGCCAGGTTGCGCGATCTATTGGTGATGATAAACGGCTGGATATTGACCAGCGAGGAAGCCCCGGTGGTGCTGTAGCGGGTATGGCCGATCGCCTTGGAACCGATGAGGCGTTCGAGGCGATCCGATTCGGCAAAGACCTCGGAGACTTCGCCCATCCCTTTATAGAGGTGGATATCACCGTGGTCGGAGGTGACAATCCCGGCCGATTCCTGTCCGCGATGCTGCAGGGCATAGAGACCGAGATAGGTCAGTTCGGCGGCGCGGTCACTTCCATAGATCCCGAAGACGCCGCACTTATCGTGTATAACGTTCTCAAGCATAGCCAGTTATCCTCGGCTATTCGGTGCAAAAAGCGAATATTGTACGCCCGCCAGTCAATGTCAACTGCTTTCAGCAATTGGCGGGACTTATGATACAGTTTGCACAGCCGGAAGGTTCAGGAATGCTGTGCATATTTTGCACAGCGGAAAATGTTAGGAAAAGAGGCTGTCGGACAGTATGTTAGGCCGTACCGATCAAAATCGTACTGCACGCGGCCGTTGATTGCCGCCACTGCACCCGGTTTGCTTGATAGGCTCTCAAGTGAGCGCGAGTGTGTATGGAAGACAGCAACTTCAACAAGTATGAAATCCTCCAGGGACTGGCCCTGGCCGGTTCCCGCGGTGAGGATATCACCACCGCCGCCGAACGCGCCCTGCGCCAGGCGGCCGAGCTGGTCGGCCTCGAGGCCGCCGCCATGTTTCTCTGGAACGAGCAGATGGAGGTTACCCTCCGGGTTCTGCACGCCGGAGAAGAGCGGCTGCGAAGCCAGCTGGAAGAACTGGAGAATGACCTGTTCGCCGATCTGCGCCGCGACCGCAAGCTTCTTTCGGCGTATCTCTCGTTCCAGGGTGATCCGCCGATCCATTCTTTCTCTATGCCGCTCAGCCATCGTTCCAATGTCTTCGGCGCCGTGATCGGGCTGCAGTCGGGTCAGCGGACGATTGTGGGCGAGGACATATTCCTCGAAGCGCTGGCGGCGGCCATTGCGCTTAATGTACTCGCTGGAGATACTACCGCCGGCGCCGCCGGGACCGCCGAGCAGGTCGAGGCGGAACGGCTGGGGGCGATTATCGAGACGGCCGTGACGGTCAATCATGAGATCAACAATCCGCTGACTGCCATTCTCGGAAATATCCAGCTACTCTTGATGAAGGGGCAGGATCTTGACGAAGAAACAGCGCGCAAGCTCCGGGTCGTTGAGCAGTCGGCGCTGAAAATCCGCGATGTCACTCAGCGATTACTGAAGATCACCAACACCCGAACGGTGACGTATGTCGAGGGAACGAACATGCTGCACCTGCCCGAGGATGATGAAGACTCGGGCGGAGACGCTACCGACTAGTCACCGCTTCTTTGCCTCGTCGCTCGAAAACGGCCGGAAGAGCCACTCCAGGACATCAAACATCACCCGCTTGTCGGAATACAGCAGGGACGTGCCATGTTCGCGGCCCGGGTACGCCTTGAGCATCCAGCCGCTCTCTTTCGTCGCGGCCAGCTCGTTTGATGATTCAAACGAGTAGCCATCGCCACGTGAAGTAACCAGCATCGCCTCGCCTTCAAAGTCCTTGAAAGCCTCGGCCGGCGCCAGACTATGGTATTCTTTTCCGGGGGAGAGCATGACCGCGCGTCTGACCCCGGGAAGATGCTGCGTGGCCATGATCGCGGTGTTGGCGCCGATCGAAGCGCCGACAATCATGATGCGTGAGGTGTCAATACGAATCGTCGTATCGGCGATCACCCGGCGGAGCAGGCGGGCTACATCGGACGGCATCTTCGTATACTCGGCCGCTGTCATCGTGCCGTAATGCACCGACTCTCCGGTTCGCTGAGTCGATTCGCCGTGCCCGCGCAGGTCGACGGCCAGCATGTGCGGTGCCGGCATGTCTGAAACGCTCGTGTCGGCGGTGAGGTAACGCAGCGCAGCCGTGATGAATGTATCATAGCTCTGGCCATTGTACCCTCGCATCGGCAGCATCACAAGCAGCGGCGCAGCCTCGGTTGTATCGACCGTGGTTAACTCGGCGTGCAGGCGCAGGGAATCGTCCGTGACAACCTCGATCGACCGCTTATGCAGCGTGGCTTCGGAATGGACGCTTGCCGCGATCAACAGCAACGTCACGAGTGTGAGTGAAAGTCGCAGTCTCATATATTCCTCCCGCCCCCAGTGATCGGTACAAATGATACGTGCGGTCGATGGAGCTGTTCAACAAAAAAACGGCGACCCGCCTGACGGGGCCGCCGTTCTCACTTCGTACGCGAGTCGGTTTGACTACAAGTACCGTTCCCTGAAGTCAACTGCTTCGGCCTGCAGTGCTTTTGCCTGCTCGCCGTAGCCTTCCATGTCTTTCTCATCGCAGCACTTCTTCATCTCGGCGACGATCTGCTGCATCTTCGCGAAGCGGGCCAGCACATCTTCTTTGCTCCAGGCCAGCATGTGCGGCAGCGTCTCTTCGTTGAGATGGTTGACCTTGGCCACCAGCGTTTCGGTTGAGCCGACAATTCCCTCCGCGTTGTCATTCGGGAGGTGCTCGTCGGTGATCAGCCCAAGCGTAACCATCAGCGCCTCAAATTCCTTGTAGTGGACCGGCATGGTCGCTGCAGCGGTCCGTTCGAACGCGGTATGCAGGTCGGGCATCAGTTCGTACACTTTCTCCTGGTTGCCTTCCTCGCAGGCGGCCGCATAGGCCTCGACCAGTTCGTTGAGTTCTTTGCGACACTCATTGAAATGGGCTGTCTTACGTTCGCTGGGGAACTCCGGACGCATCGCGTTGAGGTCGAGCATTGCCTTCTTGAACTCCGGTCCGACCGCCACCAGGGCATCGTAGTCTTTCGCCGGATAGGCGTCGTGCCAGGCCGGCGCGATTACTTCGTGAAACGTATGAAACGCCCCGTGTCCCTCTTCGGCTGCCTTGTGTGCCGGACATTGGGCCGAGGCCCCGGCTGCCAGCAGGACGATCATTGTCACTGCGACGATTACCACCTTGTTCATGTTACCTCCCGGGATCCTGAATCAACTGTATTAAATGACGTTTTTC
>WJMS01000157.1 GCA_014727815.1 candidate division GN15 bacterium | reverse complement strand
TCAGAACGACTCGCTGCATGTAAATGCACTCGATGACGGACGCCTTTTTGTCGGTAACAGCGGCGGGGCCAGGACTTACGAGATCATCCTCTGGACCGGCTCGCCAACCTCTGAGGATTTCGGGCAGGTCATGAATATCACGCTCGACAGTGCCGCCGGCCAGTGGCTGGCGCCCGACTGGGACAACCTGATGACCAACCCGGTGGTGGTGGCCAACGATACTGACGGTGATGGCGCCCCCGATGATACGACCCTGTACAACGTCGTCACCGATGTCGAGGACACGCCTGATGAAGAACTGCCGCTCGGTTTCGAGTTACAGCAGAATTACCCGAATCCGTTCAACCCGACCACGACAATCGAGTTTTCGCTGCCGTCACAGAGCCGCGTGCGACTCGACGTCTACAATGTCCTCGGACAGCGGGTCAACACACTCGTCGATAAAGAACTCAGCGCCGGTTCCTATGCGGTGGAGTGGAACGGCCGTAACAATGCCGGAACACCGGTCGCGACCGGCGTCTATTTCTACCGCCTGACGACCGACGAATACACATCGTCGAAGAAGATGCTGCTGCTGAAGTAGGTAGTTGGAATCACTCGAGAGTGGCCGGGCCGGTGTCCTGAGGTAATGCCGGTCCGGCTACTTTTCATTCCAGCCGCGGCGGACTTCCCTGGCCGCCTTGAACCCGATGAAGCGGACCTTGAACAGGGGGCAGGGGCTTTCATCGGAACCGCGATGGGCCTCGTCGTGAATCGCCTCCAGCGCCCGGGTCGCGTTGCGGAAGAGGTGGTCCTCGCCGATCTTCTCGTACAGCAGGGTCCGCCGCATCACATCGAGCACGGCATCATTGAGACCGCTCATCACGAGATCATAGCCGCTCTCACGAAGACGATCCACCAACTCGGCGAGTTTCTCCTCGCCCGATGCATCGAGTTCATTAATCCCGTTACCGACGATCAATACATAGCGCAATTCCGGCATCGTCTGCACCTGATGCATGACCTGTTCTTCGAGGTAGGCGACGTTGGCAAAAATAAGGGAGCCGTTGAAGCGGATTACTGCAATATGGCGACATCGCTGCAGCCCCAGCCGTTCGGCATTGCGATAGGTGCCGTCCGTGTGCATCGACAGCATCGCGATATCGGGCTTGATATTGCGCAGCAGCAACAGGCTGAGCGAGAGCGCCACGCCGATGAAAATACCCCGATCGAGGTGCGGTGCGAACAGGAGCGTTGCGACAAACGTAATGATCCCGATAATCCCATCGTAACGCTGTGCCCGGTACGCTCGAGTGAATCCTCTGACATTGAGCAAACCGAACACGGCCATCATGATCACCGCCGCCAACACCGACTGTGGCAGGTGGTACAGCAGTGGCGTAAAGAGGATCAATGTGACGCCGACCACCGCCGAACTGAAAACACTCGACAGGCCGGTTTGCGCGCCGGCCTGGATGTTTACGGCCGAACGGGAAAACGAGCCCGACACCGCATAACTCTGGTTGAAACAGCCGACCATGTTGGCCAGGCCCTGACCGATCAGCTCCTGGTCGGGGTTCAGGCGCTGTCCGGTGCGTGACGCCATCGCTTTGGCAATCGAGATTGCCTCCATGAATCCGAGAATCGAGATGACAATGACCATCGGCAGGAGGCCGAGCACGGTTTCCAGGTCGAACGACGGCGCTTTGAATGACGGCAGTCCGGCCGGGATCTCGCCGACCACGGCGCCGCCGCCCATCAGCTTGATCGAGGTCGGGTCGAGCGCTCGTTCGCCCACCCTGATACGCCAGCGCACGGCATCACCGACACTGCCGGACACCTCGTGCGGCCGGGTATACAGCTGGCTGCTGTCGGCGAGGGTGTCGACCGCCATCAGTCGCACGTGGCGAAGCTCGGCGCGGGCGTGGGCCGCTTCCTCTTTTAGCGCCTCTATTTCATGGTTGATCAGCCTGACCCGGTGCACCAGGTCGAGCACCTCTTCAGGAGAACTACCGGTCTGCTCGCGAAGCTCTTGTTGCCGATCGTTGAGCACGACACGTTGTTCCGCCTTCTCCTGGATCGTGTGTACCGTTTCGTTGTATTCGGTGATCAGTGTCCGGACGTTCGACGACACAATCTGATCAAGCGTGACGAGGCGGTTGTTCTCAAAGCCGGTCGCCCACGATATAAGTGTCGTGACAACAGCAGCGATCAGCACCCCCGGCAGCCGCGGGTTGAGCTTCTTGATCCCGATCATGATCACAAATGCCAGGGCGCCCAGGGCGAGCGTTGGCCAGTGGATGTAGTCTGTCGCTGCCGCGATGACATTGTAGATCGTCTGGAAGTGATAGTGCCCCTTGTTGACGTAGACACCAAACAGCTTCGACAACTGCGAAGTGCCGATAATGATCGCCGCCGCGCTCGTAAAGCCGTTCACCACCGGGTGAGAGAGGAAATTGACAACCAGCCCCAGGCGAAAGAGCCCCAGCAGGAACTGGAATATCCCGACCAGCAAGGCCAGCAGGATGGCGTAGGCGATGTAGGCTTCAGTTCCAGCCGTTGCCAGCGGTTCGAGCGTCGCCGCAGTCATCAGCGACACTACCGCCACCGGTCCGGTGGCTAACTGACGGCTCGAACCGAACAGGGCGGCAATCAGCGGGGGAAGAAATGCGGCGTAAAGGCCGTAGTACGCCGGCAGCCCGGCCAACTGCGCGTAGGCCATCGACTGCGGTATCAGCACCAGCGCGACGGTGACGCCGCCGATCAGGTCGCCGCGCAGTTTGGCAGTCGAATATCCCTCAAACCATTCGAGAAATGGAAACAGACGCTTGACCATTCACACTACCCAGCACATTTCGAATCAGAGCGGTCAGAGCATTTCTGTCGTCATGTCGAGGCGGCAGTGCTCGCGCTATCCTTTATCCTGCTCCAGTATCCGTGCGACCTCATGCAGGATTTCCACGGTGCGAATCACGCCGACCACTTCACCCTCACGCGTCACCGGCACCAGGGCCACGTCGCGGTCGACGATCATATGAGAGACGTCTACGATCGTATCATTGATATCAACGGCTTCCTCGATACGAACCATGACGTCACTGACTTTCTTCTCAATATTCGATTTGACCGTCGCGAGCAACTGCGCCGGAATCTCGATGCGGTCGGTCCCCGGCGACTCCGGCAGAAAACGCCGCAGGAAATCCGGCTCCAGTCCCCGGAGAATATCCCGTCGTCGCACCAGGCCCAGCAGGCGGTACTCTTCGTCAAACACCAGGACCACCCGCGCCAGGGACCGGTGTTCCCCCACCGAAAAGATCGCACGCTCCAGCTCGGCGAGTGCCTGTCGAAGCGTGTGCCAGTAGGGAATGTGAGGATATTTGTCCAGCGGAATCATGAGATCGCCGGCGCGGAAGAGGTGCATGGCATGCCTCCTTCTGGTTCGTCAAGCAGACTCGTACAGATGGTCGGATCGACTCCACTGTGCTCGATCCGGCACGCCCCGCAAGAAGGGAATAAAAGACTCCTGCGTCAAGGTTTAACCTCATCGACGGGAACGTGTACCCTTTGGGTCGTGCTTTATGAGTACGACAATCAAACCGGATGACGTCGCGCATGCGACCGTCACCATGATCGGCAACCGTTTCAAACTTGCGTTGCGACCCTACGCGTATTATCGTCTATCAGGTACACGATGACTTGTTGACCGGCGGAGGCCGGAATGGCTGTGGTAACTATCTTCGGGGGAGTCTTCTGTCAGGGGCGCGAGGTCGCTCGCCAGGCCGCCTCGAAGCTCGGCTACCGTGATATCACCGACGAACTGATCCCCCAGGCGGCCGCGAAGTTCAATATTGCCGAGGACAAACTGGTGCGGGCTATGACCGGTCCGGCCCCGTTGCTCGATCGCTTCACCAACCAGCGCCTGGTGGCGATTGCATCACTCCGCATGATGCTGGCCGAGCTGATTCAATCCGACGATCTGATTCTGTATGACTACCCGGCGTTGCTGGCGCCTCGCCAGGTCACCCACGTCCTTCGTGTCTGCACCATGGCGGGAGTCGAGTATCGGGTGGCCGAAGCCGCGCGTACGGAGAGTCTTGCCGAAAAGGAAGCCCGCAAGGTGATCTCCCGCGACGACAAGAGCCGCCTGGAATGGTCGAACCTCCTGTACGGTAAGTCGCCGTACGATGAATCGCTGTACGACATCACCATCCCGATGCATCAGATGGGCCTCGACGGCGCCGTCACTGAGATCGTTACGTATGCCGAAAGCGACGCTTTGCGCACAACCGAACGCTCCCGCGCCGCTGCCCAGGACTTTATCGTGGCCGCTCGCATCGCCCTCGCTGCCGCCAACCAGGGACAGGATGTCGATGTCGTGGTCGAAGGCCCGACCGCCTACATTACCCTGAAACGGTACGTCTCCGGGGCCGAGCAGCAGCGAAGTAAACTCGAGGCGCTGGCGCGGCAGGACAAACAGGTCGTTTCGGTTGAATTCCGTGTCGCTGCCAGTTATCAGCAGCCGAAATCGAATCCGTGGGCCAATGTCGATGTCCCCCCGAAAATTCTGCTGGTCGATGATGAAAAGGAGTTCGTTCACACCCTCTCCGACCGTTTACAGACACGCAATCTCGAGTCGTCAGTCGTCTACAACGGTGAGCAGGCGCTGGAGTTTGTCAGTGAAGATCAGCCCGATGTGATGGTGCTGGACCTGATGATGCCCGGTATCGACGGTATCGAAGTGCTTCGTCGGGTCAAACGCGACCACCCGCTGGTGGAAGTCATCATCCTGACCGGGCACGGCTCGGAACGAGAGGAAGAACTCGCCTACGAACTTGGCGCTTTTGCCTATATCGAAAAGCCGGCCAATATCAACGAACTGACCAGGACTATGAAGGCCGCCTACGAACGAGTAGCCCGCAGTCGGGCGGAGCAATCGCCCAACGACTCGGATAACGACCAATCAACGTAGCCGGAGTAGAAGCCGTACGCCACATAGATTGTCTGCGGAAGATGTAGCATGGAAGGCAACTCAGCACAGTTTCGCTTGCCGTCGAAAGACGAGATTCAGGAACGCCACGAAGCTCAGTTGCCCCGCTACCGCCGGCTGCGCCGTTACCTCATTATCATTACGTCAGTCGCCGCGCTGACCCCGCTCATTATCATGGCGGTAATCAACTACGTGCAGGATACCGACGCCTACCAGGCGGAGAGCCGCTATGCCGTCTCCCGCATTCTATCAAATACCAAGCGGACCCTGATGTTTGCGATCGAAGAGCGGCGTTCGGCGATCGAGCTGTTGATCCAGGAGAAGACCTTCAGTGAACTGGCCAGCGACAGCGCCCTGTCCCAGAGCCTGAATCGACTCAAGAGCGCCTTCGGCGGCTTCGTCGATCTGGGGCTGATCGATGCCGATGGAGATCAGCTCTTCTACAGCGGTCCGTATGAACTCAAGGGCATCAATTACTCCGACCAGGTCTGGTTCCACGAAGTTGTCGTGCGCGGCGGCCATGTCAGCAACGTCTTTCTCGGCCACCGCAATCTGCCGCACTTCGTCATTGCCATCAAAAAAAACCGGCCCTGGGGCGATTTCTATATTCTGCGCGCGACCATCGATATGGAGATGATCTACCGGCACATCTACTCGCTCAATCTCGACCGTGATACCGATGTCTTCCTGATCAATGAAAACCGGATCCTGCAGACACCATCGGCCTTCTTCGGCGACGCCCTGCAGACGATCGATATCACCATTCCGCCGCACTCCCGCGAGCGGGAGATCGTCATGGAGCACGAGTTAAACGACGCCCCGGCTACCATGGGCTACTCATACATTGCTGAGAGCCCATTCATACTGGTTGTCCTGCACAGCCGGGAGGCGTCACTGGCGTATTGGCTGTCACACCGGGCAGAGATGCTCTGGTTCCTGGTCGCGAGTGTGCTCATGATCCTGCTGGTGGTGGCCTACAGCGCCTACATCATGACCAACCGCCTCAGGCAGGCCGACCTGCGCCGGGCCAAGATCTTCCACAATATCGAATATACCAGCAAGATGGCGACCCTCGGGCGCCTGGCTGCATCGGTCGCCCATGAAATCAACAACCCGCTGGCGATCATCAACGAAAAGGCCGGTCTGCTCAAAGATATGGCGACCTACACCGAGGGTTTCCCCCACAAAGACAAAGCGGTCACGCTCGTGGGGGCGATAGAAGACAGCGTCCAGCGCTGCAGCCGGGTCACCCACCGC
>WJMS01000156.1 GCA_014727815.1 candidate division GN15 bacterium | reverse complement strand
TCGTATTGCCCCCCGCCATGCTCGGCAAACGACTTGAGCTGGTCCAGAAACGTCCGGTCGTGTACCGCGTAGATCGGCTCCTCACCAAACGACCGCAGCTCGATTGCCGTCAGTGAGACCGGCGGCGAGTCACTGGTAAGCAGATTGACCGTCGGCTGCAGGCGCCGGGCTGATTCGGGATGGCCGGGCGGGGCGTGGTGCAGGTCGTCGTGCAGATTGCAGATGAAGCCTATCTCTTGCATACTGCACAATTAAAAGGCCGGTAACGCAGGAATCAACAATGAATCAAACGGCTTTGAGCTTCCATTTGCCGCGATAGAACCAGTAGGCAAGTACGATTGCCTTGGCGGTGGTGGTGATCGTAAGCGTCCACCACACCCCATTAATGCCCCAGTCGAGCGTAAAGACGAGGTAGTAGGCCAGCGGGATGCGGGCCACCGACCCGGGAATCATGACAATCATCGGCGGCACCGTATCCCCCGCTCCCGAAAACGCGCCCTCCAGGACGATCTCCACCGCCATCGTGAACTGCGACAAACCGAGAATGAACAGGTAATCCGCGGCAATCTGCCGGACCTGCTCGTTGTCCGAGAAGATCGAAGCAATCTGGTACGGAATGAGCAAAAAGAACACTGAGATGATCAGGGTCAGACTGATCGACAGGCCGGTCGCTCCCCACGCACAGCGGGCCGCCCGATCCGGGTTGCCGGCGCCGAGATTCTGCCCGACCATCGTCGCTGCCGCCAGCGAGAAGCCGTAGCAGGTCAGGTAGGAGAAAGACTCCATGCGATTGCCGATACCCATCGCCGCCCCGGCTTCCTGGCCGAACTGGTGGACGATGGCTATCAGGAACCAATAGACAACGACAAACGTTACCTGCTGCGTCGATATCGGCAGACCGATCCGGATGATCTTGCCGATCGACGGAAAGTCCGGCAAGAGTGCCAGTGGCCGATCGACCGAGTAGCCGAGCTTCCCCCGAAGCATCAGGATACCGATCAACACCACGGCTATCGTGATCGCAATCGCGGTCGCAATCGCCGCGCCCGGTACCCCGAGTTTGGGAAACGGCCCGATTCCCAGGATCAATAACGGATCGAGAATCATATTGATAACGATCGCGACCACTGCCACCTGCATCGGCGTCCGGGTATCACCCGAGGCGCGGAAGATCGCGTACTGCGTCTCCGCCAGAGAGAACATGATGGTGGACAGAAAGAAGATGCGCAGATACGGTACGGCGTGAACCAGGGTTGCCTCACTGGTGTCCATGAAAGCCAGTAGGTGCGGCGTCGACCAGTAGCCCAGCCCCGTAATCACCACCCCCAGCACGATCGACAGCCACATCCCCTGCCGAATGAAAAACCGGACCCGGTCGAGTTCACGCGCTCCGACATACCGCGACACCAGCGCCGTAATACCGACCCAGATGATCGCCAGCAGCCCGAATACCGTCCACTGGACCACCATAGACGAGGTAATCGCATCCTGCGCGGTCGCCCCCAGCCGGCCGACCCAGAAGAAGTCCGTAACGGTCAGGGCAAACTCCATGAGCATGCCCGCCACGACCGGCAGGGCCAGGGCGAAGATGGTCTTGATGATTGGTCCCGAGGTTACTCGCTCGGAGTACTGCGGTACTTGCGGCGCGTCCATTAGTCTACCCGGCGTCAGAGGTTGGCAGCCATAGTATATCGGCGGCCGGGCAGATTCAAGTGAAATCGCTGATGGCGGAGGGCTTAGAAACCGAGGTGTTTGACCAGGAAACTCGGGTCGATCGTCTCGCCGGTACCCCGTTTGACCAGTTCCGGCCAGCCATAACGACGGCCGAACCGATAGTAGTTCTGGATCAGAAACGAACGCGTATCGCGGTTGTCCAGTACGCTGCCGTTGAATCGCTCCAGATAATCCCAGGTCTGCGCCGCAATAATCCGCCCAAGCAGCCTGTCTTTGGTGGATGCCGGGGCAATGACATAGTCAAGCTGCGTCGCCCAGGGCTTGAGGTCATCATGCCGCGGCAGCAGCATGTGGTTCTCCCAGAGCCGCCAGTACAACAAGTTGAGATCCTGGTTGGGATCACTGTACGCCTCGATCTCGAAATACTGCTGCACCAGCGCCTGACGCAACTCTATCAGAACCAGGTCGCGCCGAGCCGAAATGTAGTCGGCCGTCACCTGCTCCGGCAGCCCGGCGTATTCGCTGAGCCAGCGGGCGTCATCGGCAAACAGGCCGAAAAACTCCGCCATCGCCTGCATGAACGGTCCCGGCAGCGGCCGCTGGAACACGGCCTCCTCCTGCCGGATATTCGCTCCGTAAAGTGCCAGGCCGGTCTCCGACAGCAGGCGCCGCATGTGGCGATGTCCACCCTGACGCACCCCCGTTATGCGCTGGTCAAACGGCGGCCGCACCAGGAAGGCCTCAAAAGTGCCACCCCCGGTCGTGCCATCAAAAAGACGATAGTAAATCGGCAGCTCGTCAAGCGTCACGCCAATAGCCTGAAAACTCATATCAGCCAGCGGCATCAGCGTATCCGCGTTCAGCCGGGCATCCACGTCGGCCATGATATTCCGATACGCATACTGCAGGTCCCACGGCTCCACCCGTTCAACACGCAGTCGGCTCTCGAGCTGCGTCACCAGCGACCGGTAGGCATCGATCGTCAGCTCATCGATCGTCGCCAGCAATTCGCGATACTCATCGACCCCCATCGCGTGCGCGTCGAGCAGCAAACTAAAGTAGTTGTTGAAACCCTCCCGCCGGGCCTGCTGATTGCGCAACCGGAACAACCGGGACATCGGCTCAGCCAGTTCTTCTCCGGCCGCCACCAGGGCCCGGTATGCCTGTTCACGTCGTCCCCGACTCGCATCGGTGAACATGATGTTCTCGACTGCCGACCGAAGCGCCGGCCCCCCTTCGAATTCGTAGCGCGACACCGAGAAAGCCTCGACCAGCGAATCGATCAACCCCGCCGCCGGCTGGTACCCGTCAACTACGTACCGACGCGACAGCCGCTCGATAATGGCCGCTTTGCGGCGCTCAATCTCACCGGCCGAGCCGGAACGCGTCTTCTGAATCAATGAACGTATCTGAGAATCCGACAGCGTGTACGCATACAGCGACTCGAAAAAAGCCAGTGAGTCCGACTCACCCGTGACCGACCGCTCCCAGCGCTCCATCTCCAGACGGTAACTGATCCACTCCAGCCTGGCCGCCAGACTGTCCAGCTGCGCCTCCTGGCACCGACCCGACTCCGACCACAAACCGCACGACATGATTATCAGTAGCGCAATCAACAGGGGATATTGTCGCATCATGCTATTTCTCTCCCGCAAAATCTGCAAAATAGGACAGCGCCATCGCATACCCGTAGTACCCAAATCCCGACACCTGCCCGATACACACCGGCGTCAGCACCGATGTGTGACGGAATGTCTCCCTCGCCGCCACATTACTCATGTGCACCTCGGCCGTCGGCAACTGCACTGCCGTGATTGCATCACGCAATGCATAACTGTAATGACTGAGAGCCCCCGCATTGAGGATCATCCCGATCGCACTCGCCGCCTCTTTCTGGATGAAATCGATCAGCTCCCCCTCGTGATTCGACTGAAAAATCGTTATCTCCACCCCCAGATCCGCCGCCAGCGCCTCCAGGCGCCTGTTCAACTCCTCCATCGGCGTACTGCCGTACGTCTCCGGCTCGCGAGTACCCACCAGATTGAGATTCGGTCCGTTAACTACCAACACGCGCGGCATGTCTGCCTCTGCTTTCCGCATACTGGGTGAGGGCCGACTTCAGCGCCGCCCGGGCCTGCGACGGTGTCACCTGATCGGTCACATACGGCTTCCCGAGAGCCGACAGCAGGATGTACTGCTTGCGTGTGCCCCGGCGCTTTTTGTCGTAGCTCATCGCCTCCCACACCTGGTCCATATCAATTTGCCTGTACGGAATATGTCGGACGAACTGTGCAACAACTGAACAGAACTCTTCCATCCGGCGCGGATTGCGCGCGCCCATCCGAAGCGACAGATCACATGCCGCCAGCAGGCCGATCAGCACCGCTTCACCGTGCAGCAGCTTGCCGTAACCGAGCGCCTGCTCGATCCCATGCGCAAACGTGTGACCCAGGTTGAGCACCATCCGCCGGCCCCGCTCGGTCTCATCCCGCTTGACGATATCGGCCTTGTAGCGCACCGATTCCGTAATCAGTACCCCCAGCCGTCGCTCATCCAGCAGATCGCCATGATCCACATAGCGGGCCAGCCGGGCAATCATGCGCGGTCCCACCAGCGCGGCCGACTTGACGACTTCGCCCAGCCCCGCGATAATCTGCCGGTCGGGCAGCGTGTGTAGCAAACCGGTGTCGCACAATACAAACGATGGCTGCCAGAATGCGCCGATCAGGTTCTTGCCGCGAGGATGGTTGATCCCGGTCTTGCCGCCGATTGCAGCATCGACCATTCCCAGCAACGTCGTCGAAACAATCGCCCAGCGCACACCCCGATAGAGTGTCGCCGCCGCAAAACCGACCGTATCCGAGGTCACCCCCCCGCCTACCGCCAGAACCAGATCGGTCCGGGCAATCTCCTCGGACAACAGGAAATCCTGAATATCCCGTACCGTCCCGGCCGACTTGCTCCGCTCACCGTTCGGAATCACCAGTTCGTGAATTCGCTTGGCGGGAAGTCCGAACAGCTGGCGCAGGCGCGGTCCGTGTAGTGCATACAACTGGGCATCATAAATCGCGAACACCCGCGCATCGGGTGCGTGTCTTTCAACAAGTCGAGCGAGCGTCGCCGAGCTGTCCGGCCCAATCACCACCGGATAGC
>WJMS01000155.1 GCA_014727815.1 candidate division GN15 bacterium | reverse complement strand
TTGATTTCGTTGGCGGCCCGGCAGTACTGATCGAACCGCTCTGCCAGGGTCTGGGCGGGCAGTGCTGGGGTCAGGAAGACGCCCAGCAGGAGGAGTGCCAGGGCAACGGACATAGCCGTTTGTTTGACGTGAGTCGGACGCATAATCTCTCCCGTTTTGTGTCGCGGTATAGTCTGTGATACCAGTATATACCGTCTTTGGACCGGTGTATTCAACGGAATGTTGCACGGAATGTGATAGTCGCAGCGGCAGGCGCCGGTTATCTTGCGCTATGGCAGAAAGACGGCGACTGACGGACTTGTATTCGGTCGGCAAAGCGATCGCGGCCGATCTGGAGCGACTGGGGATCACCGAGGTCGCGCAGCTGGTCGGCTGTGACGCTCGGGAGATGCATGCCCGGCTGGAAAAACTCACCGGCAAGCGGGTTGATCCCTGTGTGCAGGATACCTTTGCGGCGGCGATTGCCCAGGCCGAAAACCCGGATCTCCCGGAAGAGCAGCGCCGCTGGTGGTACTGGTCACGCGTGCGCAAGGCCCGGTAGGCCGGGTCCGGCTTCGAACCCCGTGACCATGACGGCGCGTTCGAAGTTACCAATAACCCGATCACGACTGATCCGTCAGGCTGAACACGTCCTCGACAGTCACTCCGAAGTAGCGCGCAATCTTGAGTGCGATCACGGTCGAGGGAATGAACCGTCCGACTTCGATCGTGCTGATCGTCTTTCGTGATACGCCGATTGCCCGCGCCAGATCGCTCTGGCTTATCTTGTGCTCAGCGCGGAAGACGCGGATCCGATTGTCGAGCGGAGTGGTCATGACGCCGTGTCCCGGGCCTCGGCCCAGCGCGTGGACAGGTTCATAGTAAAGTAGGTCAGGCTGAACACGACGAGCATAAAGGCGGCGGTAAGGTCACCGGACTGGGTCGAGGGTAGTTCCGTAATCCCGAGGATACCATCGCTGCGAAAGATGCGATGGGACTGCAGAAGAACGACGATTGTTGCGAGCCAGGATATCCCGGCGGCCTTGAGCAAAACCCCGCCCGAATAGCTCTCAGGTTCTTCTGTATGCGAAACCCGGGTGCGCCACTTGCGCACCATCAGAAACAAACCCCTGAGGATCACGATTAGCATGACTGCCTTGGCGGCCCAGCCCAGGCCGGTGATCAGAGTCGTTTCGCCAGCGCCTGTTTGGAGGGAATCGAGGACCATGATTGCGGCAAACGGCAGGGCGGCAGCGGCCGCCATGGTGTAAATCCTGTCCATCAGCTCGGCGCGGGTGTGTTGGTCATCCATTGTCGGCCTCCTCTGCAACTAGGGATGCATAGTTATCATTATGGTACTAATACTACGCATTATGATACCCTAGGGTTTCATAAAAGATAACACCCGCCTGATTTTTTCTGCTTGGTCAGATAGACAGGCCGGCTGACAGGTCTCGCGCGGGTTCAGCGAAGGCACTCGGGAGGAGTGGCGTACTCGGTCTTTTGGTGCCGATCTGGCGGGACCGTTCGACCCCGCCATCGATTATGGTATGTGTGTGATATTGGTTAGAGCACTGTAGAACGTCGTCCTGAGCGGAGTCGAAGGGCGACCGGACCTACTCGCCTATCGGCGAGCTTGCCGTTTGGCTGATGGTTTCGACAGGGGCGACATCGATGTCCCCGTCACCGCATCCACCGATATGCCACCACTTTCAGCACATTCAACAGCAACAGCCACACAATCGCATAGGCCCATATCAACAATGCGCTGCCCCAGCCGATCGGCGTGATCAGCCAGCCATAGACGGCAAAGAGTGTCCCCAGTATCTGCGTGCCCTCGAGTGCAAAGAACAACGCCGGGCTTGGCCAGGGTCTGTCCCACATCCAGCCCTCGTTTCGGGTCAGGAAGATCGTCATGTGTCCCGCCACGAGCAGTTTCAGAAAGACCAATGTCTGGATTGTCCCATTGTCCAGGCCCAGATAATTGCGCGTGTACCACAGGAGCAAGAACGATGAGATTACGCCGCCGACTCCAAGCACGGTCGTGATGGTCAGCACCCGCCGCATGTTCCATCGTACCGGATGTTTTGCGGTCGGGACGTTGTCGTAGGCTATCGTCATGATCGGGATGTCGTTGAGGATGGCAAGCAGCACAATCATGATCGGCGTGACCGGATAAAACTCGAAGGCGAGGATCGAGGCCGAGATAAACAGCAGCACCCGCATCGTCTCGGTGATACGGAAAGTGGCATAGCCGGTCATCCGTTCGAATATCCGCCGCGCTTCCTCGATGGCCCGGGTGATCACCCCCAGACCCGATTCGGTCAGCACCAGATCGGCCGCCGACCGGGCGGCATCGGTGGCCGATGCGACCGCGATACCAAAGTCGGCTTGTTTGAGCGCCGGGGCGTCGTTGACACCGTCGCCGGTCATCGCGACAATCCGGTTTCCTTCCTGGAACTTCTTGATGATATAGAACTTGTGTTCGGGGGTGACTTCGGCGAACCCCGATAGCTTCTGCATCTGCTCGTCCGACACATGTGCCAGAATATCTTCATCGTTGCGATGCTCGACATCGCCGAACAGTTCATCGGCCGACTTGAGATTCGTCTCCAACCCGACCTGTTGGGCAACCTGACGGCCAATGGCGGTGTGGTCGCCGGTCACCATGCGGATATCGATCCCATGCTCTTTCGTCTCCCGGATAACCTCGGCGGCGTCCTCGCGGGGTGGATCGAGCAGCGGGAGAATCCCCAGGTAGGACCAGTTGCCGTTCTCCTTGCGCGCCACGCCGAGTGCACGGAACCCGTCCTTCCCGAGCTGATCGACTTTCTCGGTGACCTGTCGGTTCACTTCATCGTCGGCATCGACCAGCTTCAGAATCGCCTGCGGGGCGCCTTTGGCGACCGTAAATGATCGACCATTGGTGCTGACATCGGCTTCGGCCCGCTTGCGGGTCGGATCAAACGGTCGCAGCTGTCTGATCTCGTACTTGTCGAGCTCACCGCTATCCTCCAGGCCCCCTATCACTGCCTGGTCGATCGGATCGTCACCGTCACGTCGCACCGTCAGGGCGGCGGCAAGGACCAGGTCGTGTTTGTCCTCGGCGTTAATGAGGATCGGATCCTGCAGCTTGAGTCTATTTTGCGTCAGCGTGCCGGTCTTGTCGGCACAGAGCACTTCCAGTCCGGCCATTTCGTCCATCGCCGCCAGCCGCGACACAATCGCTTTTCGCCGGGCCAGCCGGTTCGCGCCGATTGCCATCGTGACCGACAACACCGCCGGGAGCGCCTGCGGAATACCCGCAATCGTCAAGACGAGCAGGAACATGAGCACATCGATCAGCGGATCGCCGCGTACCCACCCGACCACACCTATAACGGCATCGAGGGTGATCGTTATGCCGATCAGAAAGTAGCCGATCCGCAGCACCGCCTTCTGAAAATGCGACTCCTGCTGCGCGCTCTCCACCAGTTCAACGGTTCGGGCGAACTTCGTCTGGCGACCGATTGCGGTAATCACGGCTCGCGGATGGCCGCGCTTGACCGTTGTGCCGGAGTAGATGATATCACCTGCGCTTTTGTCGACTGGCAGCGACTCGCCGGTGAGCGAGGATTCATCGACTGAGGCGTGCTGGTCGTGCAGCAGTTTGGCATCGGCCGGGACGATATCCCCCATGTCTATTTCGACAATGTCGCCGGGGACCAGCCTGGCGGCCCGGATCGTCTTCTTCTCCCCGTTGCGGATAACCGTCGCCTCGGGCGCCAGCCGTTCCTTTAGCGCTTTGATCGCGCTTTCAGCCTTGCGCTCGTGCCAGAAACTCACGCCGCCGTTGATCAGCAGCATGATTGCGATAACCGTCAGGTCTTCCCAGTGGCGGGCAAGAGCCGCGAGCACGATCGCGATCTCGAGCATCCAGGGGATAGGCCCCCAGAAGTTTGCGAGAAGCTTCAGCAGCGGGTGTTTGTCCCGCGACTCTATTTTGTTGAGCCCGTGCTTCTTGCGCTTTTCGGTGACCTGGTCATCGGACAGGCCGTTGTCAGGATCGGTAGATAACTCGGACAGGGTCTCGTCGACCTCGGCGTCCTCGAATCGTGCGGACTGTTTGGTATCGGCGGAACCGGTATCGGCCATCTCATCGTCTCATAGCTGGTGAGCCGAGGAGGAGCGTGCGTGGGGAGATTGACGTGCTGGAATGCGCTCGTATCCTACAAGAAGCGCCCATTTAGAGTAAAACTGATTGAAGTGGCGACGTGTTCCGGGGTGCCGGGCCGAGTCCGGCCTCGAATCCGCCATCGATTGTCGTATGTGTGATATCGCTTAGAGCACTGCAGAACGTCGTCCTGAGTGGAGTCGAAGGGCGACCGGACATGTCATCTTGACAGGCGCTATGGCGAGCTGTCACACGACTCATGTGACAGCTCGTTTCCTGTCGTCGGGACGACCCTACATCCGCTTCACGCACCCCGCAATCAAATCACGCAGTTTCGGCTCCGTTTTCGAGGCGGTCCCGATCACATCCTCCAGCGAGCAGGGATGCATGTTGTCGGCCAGGCCCATATCGGTCACGATCGTGAAGCCGAGGATCTTGTTGTGCTGGTGGTGCGCCGTGATCACTTCCGGCACCGTCGACATACCGACCGCATCGGCGCCGAAGCCGCGAAGCATCCGGTACTCCGCCGCCGTCTCGAGACACGGCCCGGTCAGGCCGACATAGACGCCTTCCTGCAGTCGCAGGTTCTGTTCCAGGGCGACTTCCTTGGCGATCTGCTGGTAGCCCTTGTTGTAGACCTCGTACATGTCCGGGAAGCGGTCGCCCCAGTCGTTGTCGTTGGGGCCGATCAGCGGGTTGCCGGGGAAGAAGTTGATATGGTCCTTGATCAGCATGATATCGCCGGGTTTAAAATTCGGGTTCATGCCGCCGGCGGCGTTCGAGACGATCAGGGTTTTCATCCCGAGCTTCTTCATTACCCGGATCGGAAAGGCGATCTGCTGCATGGTGTAGCCTTCATAGTAGTGAAAGCGACCCTGCATGCAGACGACCTTTTTGCCTTCGAGATTGCCGAACAAGAGCCGTCCGGCGTGCGACTCAACGGTGCTGACCGGGAAATGCGGAATCGTCTCGTAGCCGACCGTGCCGACCATCTCGATCCCGTCGACCAGCGAGCCGAGCCCGGTGCCGAGGATAATGCCTATTTCGGGCTCGAAGTCGATATCCTTGCGAATCCGTGCGACTGCCTCGTCGAGCATCTGGTGTATCTCTTGCCATGTAAGCAGCGCCATTGTCTATTCTCCTTGTGTCGTGTGCGTTGGTTTGAATGTGTGGAATATAGGCGTTTTGACGCGCGACAAAAGCAGAACGTGGACTTGATTTGCAGACAAAAAAAGGACCGGTCGGGCGAGAACGGGACCGGTCCATATCGGAGATAAAGCGGGAAGGGCTTTTTATTGGGAGCCTTTTTCGGCCTTATCCATTTCTTCGTTAAACTTCTCGACCACCGAGTCGAGTTCGCGCGCGAGATCATCGGGATCGATCGGCGCGTTCGGGTCGCTCGACTTCGGCTGCTGCGCTTTCGGCGCATTGCCGGTCTGGACCTTGTCGGTGTCGGTGGTGGCGCTTTCCTGCACTGCTACAAACCCGTTGGGGACATCCTCGGCCCGCTTGGTGGTTTCGGTCACTTCACCCTGGCGGGGCGCCTCGGTGGTGACTGTCTGGTCGGCATCGGCGGCCGCCTGTTGGGCTTTGGCGTGCTGATAGCTTTCAAGCGCCGCGGCCAGTTCCGGATCGATCGGCGAGTCCGGGCTTTCGGCGGCAGCTTTCAGCTCTTCGAGTCGCTCTTCTTCGCTTTTTTCGGCCGGCGGGGCAGGATCGGGTTGCAGCCCGGGCGGGGTTTCATCAAACGGCTGCGTCTCCTGCGGGGGCTGGTCCGGCTGGTCTGTCGGCGCTTCGTAAGCAACTTCCCGCGTCAGTTCCGGCTCCTGTGCCGGGGCCGGGGGCGCTTCCTGCACCGGCGCTGCTTCCTGGACCGGCGGCGTCGGGGCGGCGGTAGCCGGTGCGGCCTGCGCCTGCTCGTCCTTGACCACCTGGCGAAGCGACTCGGTCAGATCATCCGACTGCGCCTCGGGCGCCTGCCCGGCCTGATCGGCCTCGGCGACCTCAACTATTTCAGATGACGCGTTGGCTTCCTCGGTCTTGATCGCCTGCTGCCGCGAGGGTTGCGTGGCGACGGTCTCGCGAGTGTTGCGCGCCATTTCGCTCGATTCGGTTATCTCCAGGTCATTTTCCGACTTTTTCTCGGGTTTGACCTCGGGAGTCTCAGCGGTGGCGATTTCGTCGACCAGCTCCAGGTGGTTCTGGATAAGCTGGCGGAGTTTGCTGATATAGGATTTGCGCGCGAGTTCCAGCTTGGTCTTCTCGGCGTCGTGTTTCTCGATCAGGGCCGAGTGTGACTGTTTGATCTCCTCAGCCTGGTTGCGGGCCTGGTTGAGAATCTCCTCGGCTTCCTTCTTGGCGTTGGCCAGGGTCATGTCGGCGTTGCGACGGGCGTCGATCGCCGCACTTTTGATCGTGTCCTCGAACTGCTTGAGAGCGGCCAGCTGGTTTTTCAGCGACTCGTTCTCCATCGACAGTTTGACCTGTTCCTGTTTCAGCGTTTCAAACGCCTGAGCCATCTGCTCCCGAAACCCGTCAACCTCTTCCCGA
>WJMS01000154.1 GCA_014727815.1 candidate division GN15 bacterium | reverse complement strand
CCGCATCGTCTCATACTGAAACCGCAGCGCCGATTCCGGCGTGACTGCAGTGGACGTGATCCGTGGTGGGGGATTCGTATCGCTGTAGTCGGAGAGAGTGCTGTCATTGAGCATAGCGTCAGCCCATCCCCACGAGAATTGATCGTACTTTCCCGTCATTTCGTAGTACTGTTGTGTACGGGTATCCGGCAGATGGTGCGACACCTCGCCTTCTGTGATGAGATCGTCATCCGTAAACCCGTACGCCCATTGCAAGTACTGTTGTTCGTAGCGTTCGCGACTCCAGTACTGACGGTTAAACGCCTCAAACTCGTCCTCCATATCAACGCCATCGCCATGCCACTTGATATGCAGGCCCCACGCCGCAACATCAACCGCAAAGAACAGCAGCGCTTTCGTCTTGCTGCCGTAATACCACTGCCCCGCACCGGGCACGGCCAGTGACAGGACAAACGCCTTGAACGGTGACTTGTGGCCGGGCGGTTTGTTTGAGCCCTCCCGGAAGTCCGAAACTTCCTCCTCACCTTCCCAACTGTCCTCCGGCTGCTGCTGGGCGAATGTGGTGGTGTTGTCGAACCGAAGGCCGGTCAATTCGCGGGAGAGGGTGGTCGGCTCTAAAAACGTCCCTTCCCCGAGCGTGCTGCGGCTAATCTGATCAGCGACGTCACTGTTCGGCGTGGCCAGGCCCGGAACGCTCAGGAGCAACACCAGGACCATGACCAGAATCTGTTGCCGGTAGTTCATAGCTGTATTCCTCTCGCGACCGTTAGCGAATCACCGCCACATCGGTGAACGTCGTTTTCGTATCCCCACCATACTCGACCTCGATCCGACATCGATACACCCCCGGCGTCACGTCACCGCAATACCAGTCGACTTCGTTGTCGACACCGGGCATGGTCGGCCCCTCGAGCGAAGTGATCTCCTCCCCTGTCAGGTCATACACCGTCAACGTCACCCGGTTTGGCGCCTCGGAGAGATAATAGCGGAACGTCGTCCGGCCATCGAGCACCGGGTTGGGATAATTGTAGAAGCGGTTTTCGTCAAAGCTGTCGGACAGTGTTGTCGTGCTGCCCAGCTTATCGTTGTTGAATTCGAGTGAACCGCTCGGGTCCGCCCCGAACATCGGCCAGTAGTTGTACACCGTATCGGCGTTTACTTCCCATGAATAGAACCAGCCGTCGGCCCCGAGATAGCCGACATACCCGCCGGTCGAATCATGATAGACCACCGAAGAGCCGGTCCCCAGCTCGCCCGCGGCAACCGGAAAACCGAAGGTCGGCTCCTCGCCGAACGAATAGACATTGCCCACTTCGGTCGGGAAGACCGTCTCCGGCTGACCGCCGGTCTCGATATCGGCGATCACCGGCGAGGCGATAACGTTATCCTCGGGAAAACGATCGTTCACTTCGAGCGGATACTCGGTCACCAGCGTCAGGTTGCGATTAAACGCATACACAAATCCGACACCGCCGACAATGATCTCCGGATAGCCGTCATCGTTGATATCCGCCGCTACCGGATTGGTAGTGACGGACAAATCGGTTTCAGCCCTCTCGAGAACCGTGAACGATGCGCCGGCGCCGGTCGTATCGACCGTCACCAGAATCCCGCGACCGTCATCGGAGAAACAGACAATCTCCGGCTGACCGCTGCGGTCGACATCGACCGTGATCGGTCCGTACTGGTAGTACTCACCAAGCCCGAACGACGCCGTCTCGGCATCGCCGCCACCGGGATCGGGCGTAATCACCGTCAGATTCGTTTCAATCGAATCACCCGACATCAAACACAATGCTCCGCCGACCTGACAGATACCATGATATTCATCCGCCGAAAGATCGAGAATCTCGTCAACGCCGGCCGCCAGACTGTCCTTTCGATAAACATACCCGTCACCGGTCAGCACCCACAGCCGTTCACCAAACGACAACGCCACCGGTATGCCGATCGTATTGTTGATCAACCCGCCGGTCGCCAAATCGGCCTGACCGTTCAAATCACCATCCACCGCCTCGAATATCGACACCCGTCCGGTTCCACCGGCGCCGGCTCGCGAGCCAACCGCGATTAGCCGACCATTGGCCGGGTCGCCGAAGTCACCGGTCACCGGTCCGGAGAAGATCGTGTCCGACAACAACGCGTACAACGGCACCGGGTACTGGATGCCGGGGTTCACGGTCGCCCCGGCCGTGTTGAAATAAGTCACGCACGGATCACAGCCGGATTCACGATGAATGAAATTGCCGCCGTCGGTCGTGAACACAAACAGAGCGTCACTGGACACGACAATGATCTCATCGGTGCCGTCACCATCGATATCATCCGCCACCGGCGACAAGCCGATAAACGGCAGCTGGCAACGCACCGGGAATCCCGAGGCCAGCTTGTCGGTTTCCACATCAAAAACAATCACCGTATCCAGCACGAGGCTGGCCGGCACACCGGCGCTGTCGCGTCGAATATCCGTCACGTAAACATGCGTGTTGTTGTCGGTGTTGTCGAATGCCGGCGGATTCGTGTTCGGCGTAAACGAGTTGGCCCGGTCCTCGCGGAACAGGTCGGCATCGCTGCCGAATCCGCGACGGTAGTAGCCGCCGAAATCAACCAGGCCATCGGCCTCGACCAGTGAGATAAAACGACGGTCGGGGATCCACTGAAGCTGGTTCGCTTCGAACCGATTCGGCAAATCATCGGGGAATTGCGGATTGCCGCTGCCGGCGGCCGGCAGCGCCGCGACACTCTCGTCGACATGGAAAATCGCCATGCCGTTCCCGGCCACCAGGGCATCGTACTCACCGGTAAAGGCCAGGCCGGTGTCGGTAACTTCAACGGGACCAAGAAAGACGTTGGAAACCGAGTCAACCCGGATCGGCTGCTCGAAGGTCGGCGCCGGATTCGGCGCAAAATCCTCAACCCGGTTTTCGATCAGGTAATACTCCTTTTCGGTTATCGGGATCCGCACCACCTTCCGTCCCGACGTCTGCGCGGCTGCCGCGACAACACGAATGTCATCACCGTTGCGCACATCCAGCACCTCGTCGAATCCGAGATACGCCCGCGACCAGGCCATCGGCATCAACGGCAGCGTACCAAAGACGGTACCGACCGGGAAGCCGAAATCGACTCCCGTGCCGAAACCATTGTTGTCCATCAGGGCGAAGTCACCCAGTTGCGACAGGAAATTGCGCGTATCGTACAGGTCGACCAGACCCAGCTGGTGCCCGAACTCATGCGCGAGGACCGCATTCAACGCCGTCGCCCGGTTATCCTGGGCGGCCGTCTCCGGCATCATCAGCGCCTCACCAATGACCATCGCGCCGTTGTCGACCGTCACCGCCAGATCATCGCTGATCTTGATGAAACCGGTGAAGAGATCGGAGCAGGTCTGCGGGAAGCCGATATCATTCTGCCGGTCGGAACCGGCATGAAAGAGAAAGATCGCCCCGTACTGCGAGAAATCGATATCAGGGTACTTCACCGGGTCGATCAGGTGCGCCGTATCGGCCAATTGCAGGCAGTCGATGAAATACTTCTCCAGGCCGCCGATCACATCGCCGAGATTGTTGCTGCAGATGCCGTACTGATTCATCTGGTCGGGCAGTTGATAGGTCGATGTATCGGTATGGTCACCACCAAGCCCGCCGTCGCCGTTCGGAAAGATATCCCATGTCAGATTGACCGCGCCACCCGACACTGACTCCCAGTAGATATCGAGCGCCCGCATATGGGCGTGGAAATATGCCGAGTCATGCGGCGGCGGATCGACCCAGTGGCCGATCGAATCAAAATAGGCCGCCGAATCGGCCGGTGTCGCCCGCGGATCGACCACCACCATGCGACCGTCACCGGTCGTGTTCGGATCGTTGTCAGGCTGGAAATTGAACCGAAGGACAAGGCAGTGGATTGTCGTGTCGTTGGGCGCCATCGTCGATGCCGGCAGCGACCAGCGATCGGACCGTCCATCCATGCCGTTGACCGGCTCGTTGACCGGGAGATTCGCACTGCAACTCAAACACTGATGCCGGACCCGGTTATCATCCTCAGCCGGTACCTGGACTTTCCGCCCCACCAGGACATCGCCGGCAGCGGCGACCGTTGCGGCCGCCGCTGTCAGCAAGAGTATACACGCAAGTTGTCGTGCCCGCTGTGCTGTCAAAAAAACCTTCCTCCTCGCTCACTCCCTGCCCGGTTACGGCATCATCGTAAAGGACACGCGCAGGGTGTTGGCCAGCGCCACATCGTCATTACTCGGGATGTAGGCAAAGTCGGCCCGGACCCAGTCGAGCGGCGAAATACCCAGACCAATTGTCGGTGTCTTGATTCGACCTTCCTGGTCGTAGATATAGCCGAGCCGGACGGCCAGCAGGTCCATGTAGGAGAACTCGCCACCGCCGTTGAAGACGGTCTGTTTGAGTTCTTCGCTGAAGCCATCACCAATCCCAACCATCAGTTTGTTGGCTTCGACCGTCAGAAGCAAGCGATTATATTGCGACTTGATCGGCTCCCAGGCCAGGCCAACGGCCAGGTTTCTCGGCAGATCGTCCGACTGCGCCGCGTCGAGATACGCCATCTTCGGACCAAGGTTGGTCAGCGCCACGCCGAGATTCACATTGGAGCGGATCTGGTAGAGCAAACCGAAGTCGAGCGCAAAGCCGGTCGAGGTGCCCTCGCCCTGCTCCTGTCCGGCGCCCTGCGGCGCCAGCTTGGAGTAGATGATCTTGGCGGAAATACCGCCCTTGAGATTATTGGTCAGCGAGGTACCAAAGGAGCCGGTCAGGGCGAAGTCGTAGGAATCAAACTCACCAACAACTTCAGAGCCGGTCTCCAGCGTCCGCGCGAACGTACCGTAGTACAGCAGGGTTGCATTCATACCAAACGTGCCCCACCCCTCGACACCACTCGTAAACGACATGAAGCCGTAGTGGAGGTCGTCACTGAGATCGGGCAGCCACTTGGCGTGCATCATGTTTACCTCGGAACGACCGCGTGCCAGCACCACGACCTTGTCCTGTCCGACAAACCAGACTTCGTTGTCATAGGTGTGAATGCCGCGCGCCGACGAACCACCCAGGCCTCGTAAATCGGCGCGGCCCCAGGTCGTACCGTCGGTCTCCAGCAGACCCTCGGCCGTCGCCACGAAGATACGGAATTCCCAGGAGTTTATCTGGTAGACCGCCGAGGCGCGCGGGTCTCGGTAGACCAGCACGGTACTGCCGACTTCCGGATCACCCTCTGGTACGGAGTTGACCATCCGCAGCTGTTCTTCGTAGGCATCCCGCTCCGTGCTCGAGTTGAAATCGCGCATGGCGACAATCGAGTCCATCGTCTGCCCCTCGGCCACGGTGTATTCACGGTAGCCCAGCAGGTTCCACTCACTGCCGGTGAAGGCGATCACCCCATGATCGGAGCCCAACCACAGGCGGTTGGCCGCACCGACATAGATATCGCCGACTGTCCCGCGGAAACCGGCCGAGAACGGTACCTTGATCCGCCACCCGGCGGTCAACGTTTCGCCATTCAAATCCGGATTGAGTGCCCGAATTTGCTCGGCAATCGTCGCCTGCTCCTCCTCGGTGCCGTAGACCGCCATCTTGGCGGCGATACTCTCGACCGTCTCGTCGATCGTTACATTGTAGTCGAAGAAGTTGCGCCAGGTTGCGCCGTTGTACTGCCAGAGTTCACCCTCGACCACGGCGTAAATCTTGTTCAATCCGGCCACGCCAAGCGCGGTGACCGCGCCTTTCGGAAGCGGGTTCTGGCTTTCGAGCGTGTCGATTACCAGGCCGTTGAACACAATCACGCCACTGTCGGTACCGACCAGGGCGCCGCGACCGGTCTCTTTGAGACAGTGGATGTGTCGCGAGGGCAGCCCGCCCTCCTCGGTGAGCACCTGCCAGCGGGTGCCGTTGAAGAACAGCAGCCCGTTGTCGCTGCCGACCAGAATACCCTCGTTGACCGGTGTAATAGCCGTCGGCCGACCACTGATAACCGCGCTGTACGGAACCTTCAGATCCTCCGGCAGGTACCGGTTGCGAGCCCGCTCGAGCGAGAAGTTGATTCGGTCACTTTCGGTTTCCGAGAGGACGGAATCGCGCATGCCCTTCTGCAGGTTCTCCCGCGCTTCCTCGATCCGCTCCCAGTTCAGGCGACACTCCCAGTAGAGCGTACGTGCGGAATCGACCCCTTCCTGGATCTGCCCGTAGCGGCTGTAGTCCTCCGGCACCGTGGTGCTGATCTCGGTCAGCAGGCTGTCGAGGTACTCGTATGACTGCTTGTTGTTGGCCCGGGCTACCCGCTTGGTCACCTGCTCGATAT
>WJMS01000004.1 GCA_014727815.1 candidate division GN15 bacterium | reverse complement strand
CGTACAATGCCGAGGTTGACGAGACCGGGTGCGGCGATGGTCGGGTGGCGCCGATGATTCTGCCGGACTACACCGATCCGGTCGTGCGTGAGCGCCAGCTTACCGCGCATTATGTCGGTACGCTTCGGTAGGTCTGATCTCAGAGTCATTTGCCTTTTTCCGGGCCGCGAGCAGATTTGCTTCGCGGCCCTTTTCTATTGACCACACGCCTGGTTTGTGTAGTCTAGCAGTATGGAGACGCCTTACCAGGACCAACGCCCAATGCTGTCGTTTCGCACGCGGCTGATTCTCGTCACCGCCTTTGCAGTTGCCATGGCGTATTTCGAAGCGGCGGTCGTAGTGTACTTGCGAGAGATCTACTATCCCGAAGGTTTCGGTCTGCCGCTCAAGGACATGGCGGGCAGCATCATTGGTATCGAGCTGTTTCGCGAGGCCTCGACGCTGGCCATGCTGGCTTTGGTCGGTGTCATGCTCGGTCGCGCGGCGTGGGAGCGATTCGCGTTCTTTTTGATCGTCTTCGGTATCTGGGACATCTTCTACTATGTCTTCTTGAAAGCGACGATCAACTGGCCGTCATCGTTGCTCGAATGGGATATCCTGTTCTTGTTGCCGCTGCCGTGGATCGGCCCGGTGATAGCTCCGGTACTGGTGTCGGTGGCGATGATTACGGCCGGACTGCTGATTGCTCGGCTATATCCGCGAGGGAAGAGGTTCCACGCACCGGCGCTGACCTGGCTGCTGGCGATTGTCGGGAGTGGTATCATTCTCTATTCCTTCATGAGCGACACGGCCGCCACGCTGCAACAGCAGATGCCGCAACCGTACGCGTACTGGCAACTGGCACTCGGGCTTTTGTGTTATGCGGTGGCAGTGTGGTATGCGTTTCGCAGGCTCGACTAGCGGTAGGTGGGCCGCAGGGTTTTGGTCCGTGCATTGGTCCGAAGATCCGTCAGATATCACTTGTCGGAGAGCCTTCGGCGGCTCGACTCGCTATCATCTGACGGAACGGGTCGGGGTTTGGATCAGGGCAATGTCGGAACCGCAGGGGTTCCGACCTACGGGACCGGGGTGATGGTGCTGGTGTGATAGCGAGAATTGAGGATAGATACCCGCGTGCGCGGGTATGACACTTGCTTCAGGATAGCAACATTGATCAGATTGTCTAGATACCCGCGTGCGCGGGTATGACACGCCTACGGCGCGTCTGCAAAAGGGTCGCTCACCCGCCACGGCGGGATTTGGGCCGTGACAATGTCGGAAGGGCAGGGGTTTGGATCAGGGCAATGTCGGAACCGCAGGGGTTCCGACCTACGGGATCTGCGCCTCAGCCGCAGCCGCAGTTGCCGCAGGCTTTGATGTCCTCGGTCATCAGGTCAATGTTCATCCGGGCAAGGATTTCGACACCATCGGGCGTGCAGGTCACTGAGTGGATGGCGCAATAGTCCGTCGGGCGGCCGGTGGTTTCACCGAGGACGGCCTGCAGTGCCTTTTGAACGGCAAAGAGATGTTTGGCATACAGGAACTGCCAGGTGTTTGAGCGGGTGGGGTAGAAGCGATGGATGTCGTCGGCGCCGGCGGCCAGGATCTCGGCTGCCGGGCGGTCCTTTATCCACTTTTTCAGTAGGGACGGTTTCCCGACGGCGCCGCTACAGCTGTCTTTCGACAGGGCATAGTAGATCACGCGATCATCGTGATCGAGAATCACCTTCAGGTTCTCTGAAACATCGGCACACGGCATAGAAACAGGATAACATGTACCACCGTTGCAAGTCAAGGCTTAGACATCGTCCGACGGCCGGGAAATCGGTTGTCCGATTGGCCCTTACCTGATATATTCAGTCGCAGAATCGAGCTGCAAAACGGAGCAAGCTTCCCGCTATAAATGGCTCCGGACCGACCGGAGTGGCAACAGAAAGGACAGGTCTATGCTGGGTTGGATGACCGAACGGGTGCTGCCGAATAAATGGCCGCTGGCGCCGCATGTGCATTATCTCGAGGCGTCGATCATCAGGGAGATTCTCAAGTTTTCGTCGCAGCCGGGTGTCATCTCCTTTGCCGGCGGGCTGCCGTCGCCCCAGCTTTTCCCGATCGACCTGTTGAAAAAGGTCGCGGGCGACGTGCTCGAGCAGTATGGCGCGGCGTCGGTGCAGTACTCGCTTTCCCGGGGCATTATTCCGCTGCGGGAACTGCTCGCCGAGCGAGCCACCGCGGCCGGCACTCCAACCACCCCGGACAATCTCCTGGTTACCTCTGGTTCCCAGCAGGGGATCGAGTTGCTGGCCCGGGCGTTCATCGATCCGGGTGACTATGTCCTGACGGAGAATCCAACGTACCTTGGCGCCCTGCAGGCGTTCAATTACTACCAGGCCCGCTATGTCACGGTTGAGATGGATGAGAAGGGTATGCTGGTCGATCAGATGGAGGATCGGATCAAGCAGTACAACCCGAAGCTGATCTACACCGTCTCGAACTTCCAGAATCCGACAGGTATTTCCCTGTCCGAGGATCGTCGTATCCGTCTCTGCGAGCTGGCGGCGCGATACAATATCCCGGTGGTCGATGACAATCCGTATGGCGAGATTCAGTTTGCCGGTAAGCAGTTGCCGACGGTCAAGTCGTTCGGCGCGGATGAAGTTATCACGCTGAAGACATTTTCCAAGACGCTCACGCCGGGTCTTCGGATCGGCTGGATGAACGGCCCGAAGTGGATTATCAACCAGTTCGAGAAGGTCAAGCAGTGTGCCGATTTGCACACCAGTACGTTTGGTCAGTATCTCGCGTACGAGTTCGTGAAACAGGGTTTGCTCGAGCCGCATGTGGAGAAGATCAAGGCGGACTACCGGGCCAAGCGCGACCGTATGCTCAAAAAGATGGAAGAAACGTTCCCGGAGGGTATCACCTGGACCACGCCCGACGGCGGCATGTTCCTCTGGGTCAAGCTGCCGGAAGAGGTGTCGGCCAAGGAGCTGTTCCCGAAGGCGGTCGAGCAGAAAGTTGCGTATGTGCCGGGGCAGCCGTTTTATCCGCACGGCGAGGGGCAGAACACGCTCCGGCTCAATTTCTCCAACGCCACGCTGGAGGAGATCGACGAGGGAATTGCCCGTCTGGGCAAGTTGTTCGCCGAGACGATCGGTTAGACAGGCGTATCACAAGTTCGACAAAAAAGCCCGCCCACGGCGGGCTTTTTTGATTGCCGGGAGCAATCCGCCTCGTTAATTAGGTGTATGCCGGATATACAGTTCAGTAAATACCACGCGCTTGAAAACGACTTCATCGTGATCGAATCGAGGGGCCGGCGTCTTCCCAAAAAGTCACTGCAGCGGCTGGCCCAGACAATCTGTAATCGTCGCAGCGGCATCGGCGCTGATGGTGTCGCTTACCTGTCGACTTCGCGGAAGGCCGACAAGCGGATTGACATCTACAATGCCGATGGTTCGTGGGCGGAGAAGTCGGGCAACGGCCTGCGTATTGCTGCGGTGCACCTGTCACGCAAGTCACGCGGCAAGAGGCGGTTTGTGTTTGAGACGGCGACCAGCAAGGACTTGGTGACGCTCGGACGGTTGACGCGGCAGGGTCGGTTGGCGACGGCCGAATTGGGGCGTCCGGATTTCCGAGCCGCCAGTGTGCCGGTCAAGGTCAAGAAGCCGTTTGTGATCAACATGCCGCTCAAGACCGGTCCGGAGGCGTTGCCGGTGACCTGTTTGTCGGTTGGTAATCCGCACACGGTGCTGGTGGTGCAGAGCTTTGATTTCGACTGGCAGACGATCGGCGCCGACCTGGAGCAGGCGAAGCATTTCCCGAACGGTACCAATGTCGAGTTTGTGCGGGTGACCTCGCGCAAGCGCCTGGAGGTGGCCGACTGGGAGCGCGGGGCCGGGGCGACCGGTTCTTCGGGCACGGGCGCCGCGGCGGCGGTCTGTGCGATGGTCATGCTCGGGCTGGCCGAGCGCGAGTGCGAAGTCGTTTTCCGGACCGGATCGCTGCAGGTGCACTGGCGTGCTGATGATGATATTATCGAGCTGACCGGGCCGGTCCAGCTTGTTTGCCGCGGGATCTTCCCGAGCCGGTAAGCCGGTTCGGGGATTGGTCCCTGCCGCCTGCCGAAGAAAGGTCGGAGTCCCGCCGCGATGCCACAGTCCGAGACAACATCCCGTTTTTCTCACGACACACCCGCGCTGCCGAAACGAATCCTGGATTCGTTGATTGAATACGTGGCGACGGTGCGGCTGTTCTCACGCAACGCGCGGTTGTTTCTGACCGGTTTGTGTCTCACTGCCATAAACTTCCACATCTTCATGCTCCTGTTGAATCTCTATCTGAAGGAGTTCGGATTCGGGGAGGGGGATATCGGTATGGTGAATTCATCGCGGTCGATCGGGATGACGCTGATGGCAATTCCGGCCGGTTTGTATTTGAGTCGCATACGCCTCAAGCCGGTGCTGGTGATCGCGGTGATCGTGTTTGGCGGGTTGAGTTTCGGGCTGTCGACGGTGACCGGGTTTGGCGAGATTGTGATGTTCGGGGTGCTCTCGGGGATGGCGTTTGCAGTCTTTCGGGTATCGAGTGGACCGTTCTTCATGCGCAACTCGACGGTCAAGGAACGCACGCACCTGTTTTCATTTTCGTTTGCGATGTGGATTCTGGCCGGGATGATCGGTTCGGTCGGGTCGGGGCAGCTGGTGGTGTGGTTGTCTGAGGTGGCCGGAGATACGGTTCTGGGGTATCGCTACACGCTGTATTTCGGGATCGGTTTCAGCATGTTGTCACTGATTCCGTTCGCGATGATCCGGTCGGCGAAACCATCGGCGGAGGAGCGTCGCCTGAATCTGAGTCGGAGTCAGTTGAAGACGCGGTGGCCGTTTTACGCCAAGGTGTTTTCGGTCAATACGCTGGTGGGGATGGGGGCAGGGTTGTCGATTCCGTTTCTCAATCTTTACTTCCGGAATAGGTTCGGTTTGAATGCCGATACAATCGGGGTTTACTATTTCTGCGTGATGGCGTCGATGCTGGTGGGTACGCTTTCGGGGCCGTTGATTGCCAAGAAGCTGGGGCTGGTGCGAACGGTGGTGCTGACACAGCTGCTGTCGATCCCGTTTCTGCTGGTGCTGGCGTACACGCATTTCCTGCCGGCGGCGTTCGGGGCGTTTGTGATCCGGGGGGGATTGATGAACCTGGGGGTACCGATGTTCACTAACCTGGCGATGGAGCTGTCGGGCAACAAGGAGCATGGATTTGTCAATGCGCTGTTGATGGTGGCGTGGACATCGTCCTGGATGATCTCGACGGCGCTGGGTGGGGAGATTATCGAGCGCTACGGTTTTACGGTGTCACTGAATGTGACGGTGGTGGCGTACGTGATATCGACAATCGTGCTGTTTGGCTTTTTCAAGGGGGTGGAGCGTCGCAACGTCGAGACGCCGGGCTGGCATATCCCGGATGGCGCGAAGCTATAAGGTCGCGTAACATCTGTGTCAATAGTCTCTTAGCGCACAATGCACATGTGGCACTTTATGCGCAGTCCACGTGCAACCGCAGTCAAAGTAGCAGTTGCGTTGGCGTAGACTGTGCCTCATATTCCTACCTGATTGACCCTCGAGGGAGCGATGGAAGTAGATACGGCGAAAAAAGATAAGCATAAGGCAGCGTTTGCCGAGGCGGTAGCCGAGGGGTTCCGGCAGGTCTATCCGGAGCAGTTCGACGAGCTGGGTCAGGCTGAGATGTTTGACCCGGATGTACTCTACGGTCTGGTCGAACAGCCGAAGGATCCGTCGATGGGCCGCTTTGCACTGCCGGTCTTTCGCTTCCTGAAGATTCTCCGGCAGAAGCCGCCGGAGGTTGCTGCAGCCGTGACGGAGGTCGCAAATGACGCGCTCGGCAAGGAGGCGGGGGCGGCAGTCACGTGTGAAGCGGTTGGGGGGTATATCAACGCCCGGATCGATCCGTCGAGGCTGGCGGCCGATACGGTCGGCACGATTCTGAGCCAAGGGCGCGGTTACGGCAGTTCCGAGGAGGGGCGGGGCAAAACCGAACTGGTGGAGTATTCCTCGCCGAATATCGCCAAGCCGTTCGGGATCGGGCACCTTCGTACGACGGTAATCGGCAATTCCCTGCGACGCATCTTCAAGAAGCTGGGCTATACGGTGGTGGGGATCAACTATCCCGGCGATTGGGGTACGCAGTTCGGCAAGATGATCGTGGCCTACCGTCGGTGGGGCGGGCCGGAGACATTGCAGGGTGAGGCGGTCAAAAACCTGTTGGAGTTGTATGTTCGTTTCCATGAGGAGGCGGACAAGGATGACTCGCTCAACGAGGAAGCCCGACTCGCTTTCAAAGAGCTGGAGCAGGGTGAGCCCGAGGCGACCAGGCTGTGGGAGGAGTTCAAGCGGATCTCGTTCGCGGAGTTTGACCGGGTCTACACCAGTCTCGGGGTTGAGTTTGACCTGGTTATCGGTGAGTCGTTTTTCAATGACAAGATGGAAGCGGCGGTGAAGCGCCTGAAGAAGGCCGGATTGACGGAGATTTCCCGGGGCGCTGAGATTGTCGACCTTTCCGAT
>WJMS01000153.1 GCA_014727815.1 candidate division GN15 bacterium | reverse complement strand
GCTGGAGATCGAGTACTCGCTGGAGAACGACCCGCTCTCGACGGTCGGGCCGCTGCGGCTGGTCAATGAACTGCCCGATGATTTCCTGGTGATCAACGGCGATGTGCTCACCGATATCGACCTGCACGCCCTCTACGACCACCACCGCAACAGCGGCGCCATAGCAACTGTCGCCGCGGCCAGGCGAACCGAGCAGATAGATTTCGGGGTCGTGGAGCTGGACGAGGACGGCCGTATTGTCGGTTTCCGCGAGAAGCCGACATATGACTTCACCGTCTCCATGGGCGTGTATGTCTTCTCGAAGCGGGTGCTATCGATGATCCCCGCTGACCGCCAGTACGGTTTCGACGAGTTGATGCGTGATCTGCTCGATCGCGACGAACGGATTGAGAGTTTTGTTTATAGCGGCTACTGGCTCGATGTCGGTCGGTTGTCCGATTTCGAGCAGGCCCAGCGGGATGTCGATATCCTGAGGGAACTCGGCTTATCCTGATCGCCCGCGATGCCGATCAGGATAGTTCTCGGAGTGCCTCGCGGGCGCGCTTGAGGTCTTCGCCCTGCAAACCCATCTCAATTGCCTGCTCGAGCTTTTCCCTCGCGCCGGGCTGCTCTTCCAGATACATCGCATATCCCATATAGTACTGCGGCTGGGGCCATTCCGGGTAGGCCGCGGCGGCGCGGTTGGCCTCGCCATAGGCCAGATCGGGCCGACCGACCAGCATGTAGACATGGCACAGGGTCAGCCATCCCTCGAGGACATCGAGGCCGGCCAGCACGCCTCGTCGGGCGAGATTCTCCGCCTCGGCGCGATCGGCCGGATCATCGGAGCGCGCCAGCACGAGCGGATAGAAACGAAGCAGCGCCCGGTGATCGGGATAGCGTGCATAAATGTCGGCAAACATCTCCCGGGCCTCGTCGGGGTTGTCCAGGTTATGCAGCGCGTAGGCCTTATGCACCAGCGCCGCCGGAGCATCCGGTTCGGCCTCGAGGGCACGCTCGGCCATGCTCAGGGCTTCGCTGTGATCGGCCAGCCGATTGTAGGTCTCGGCTGCGATGGAGAGCATGTCGGGGTTATTTGGCGCCAGACTGGTAATCGTTGCGGCCACCTGTCGGGCGTCATCGGCACGGTAGTGGCGGTGCAGCCACCACAGTGTTTCGCGCGGCAGCTCGACATAGCCACGGATCGCCGGCATAGCCTCGGCCAGTTCAGCGACTCCATCGGCGAACTGCTCGTCCTTGACCTTGAGCATGGCCTGCATGGCGGCGAGGTCGGGATGGTAGCGGATGAAATCGGGATACCGTTCGCACACCTCGAGCGCCCGGGCATACTCCCGCTCCCGATCGAGCATGACCAACCAGTTCTCGAAGGCCGGTCGATAGGCCGGTTCGTGGGAGAGCGCCTGGGCGTAGAGCTCAGCAGCATCATCGATTCTCTTGATGGCCGAGTCCCCGCAGACGTTGGCGAGACGGGTCAGGTACATCGGATCACTGACGCGGATTTGACGCAGCGAGTCGAGCATCTGCTCAAACAACTCCGGCTGGCGAGTCACTTTCACCAGATAGAGTTCGGTAAGGGAGTGCTCGATATCGGACAGTCGGTATGTCTCGAGATTTCGCAGGCGGTGCAGCGCCCCGACCGGATCATCGAGTTCAGCCTGCAGGATAGCCAGGCGATAGCTCATGAAATCCTTGAAAGCGAGTTCGAAATTGCCCCGGGAGAGCATATTGGCGATGGCATTTAACTCGCCGACGACCATCGTGAAGTTCGAGGCCTCGGCATGCGCCATAGCGCCAAACACGTGCGGCGAGAGCGCCCGCTTCTGCATCTTGGCCAGTTCACCGTTGGCCACCAGCGCCTGGTACGGTTGTTCGGCAGCCCAGTAATAGTAGAGATTAAGCACGTGCGACAGGCTGGTGGTACCGCCGATGGCGGTGACGCTGTCGATCAAGCCGCGCGCTTCGGCCAGATAGCCCAGGCGCAGGGCACGCCGAAAATGCTCGGTCATGTCGTTGAAATCGCTTTCGGGAAGCTCTATGCCGGCCCGCGAGTAATGCATGGCCGAGTCGCGCAGACCGTGTGACTCGAAGTAGTCCGCGACACAGTGATAGAACAGCGGCGTCGGTTCGGCGTCGGTGAGCGACTGGCGAATCATGGCGTCACCCGCCGAGGGCTGCCCGGTGAGGAGGTAGGTATGCCCGATAATCACATCGGTCATCGCTTTCGACTCACCCTGCTCGAAAGCCGTGGCGGCATACCGTCGGGCGGCATCATACTGGTCGTTAGCCAGACAGAGGCGGGCGCATTCAATCTGGACGTGGCTGCCGGCGCTGTCGGAGTTGGAGGCGAACGTCGCCCGGATCAGGGCCTGGCGGGGCAAGTCGAGGCGCCGATAGATGCGCATCATAGCCAAGGCGGCCGAATACGATTGCGGGTTGCGCTCGGCGATCCGCATCCAGTAGTTCAGGGCGTCCCAGTGGAAGAACTGGCGCTCCTGGGTCAGGGCGATGCCGGCCGGGCCCTTAAAGGAGAGCGTGTCGGTCCAGAGGACCTCACGGAAGGTAGAGTCGGCTTCTTCGAACTGAAACCGTTCGAGTTGCTCCATACCTTTCGCATACAGGTCATCCCGTTTTTCCTCAATAGTCTGGGAGCAGCCGGCCAGGGCCAGCAACGTGACAAAAATGATCAGCGACCGCTTCATATGCCTCCCGGGTACTCGCCGCGCGAGCCCTTCGCCAAAAGTCCTATCCGGTGTATAATCTATAGTTGTACATCGGGATACCCGCCGATTTCCCTGAGTTGGCGGGCCCTTAGCAAAAACTATGCGGAATAACGCAAAAAAGCATTGAACAAGCAATTGTGGCCACGTATATTTTTCGCAGATTATGGCCGTACTTGAATCCAAAAACCTTGTCAAATACTACCGGAAACGGCCGGTTGTCAACGATGTTTCGATCGAGGTGAAGCCGGGTGAGGTAGTTGGTTTGCTCGGCCCCAACGGGGCGGGCAAAACCACGACCTTTTATATGATTATCGGTTTTATCCGGCCCGATCGGGGCCGGGTGTTTCTTGGCGACCGAAATATCTCGCGACTGCCGATGTACCGTCGGGCCGGACTCGGTATCGGCTATCTGGCGCAGGAAGCCTCGGTTTTTCGCAAGCTGACGGTTGAAGATAACATCATGGCGATCCTGCAGTTTCGCAAGATGAAGCGAGCCGAGCGAAAAGAGCGGCTGGAAGAGCTGCTCAATGAACTCGATATCACGCACCTGCGCAAGAATAAGGCGTTTACGCTTTCGGGCGGCGAACGTCGCCGGGTCGAGATTACCCGGGCGCTGGTCAACGAGCCGAGCTTTATCCTGCTCGATGAACCGTTTGCGGGAATCGACCCGATTGCGGTCGAGGATATTCAGAAGATTATCGGGCGGCTGGTTGAACGGGGTCTGGGCGTGTTGATTACCGACCACAATGTTCGTGAGACCCTGTCGATTTGCAACCGGGCCTATATTATGTGTGACGGCAGGATATTGAAATCGGGATCGGCCGAGTTTTTGGCCAACGATCCGGAGGCCCGGAAGATATACCTGGGTGAGAAGTTCCGGTTGAACTGACACCACTGTATCGCCTGTTGAATATATGAACTTCCTTGGGTCGCCAAGTAAACGGGCCTGTCAGCGACGCCGATAACCTGAAAAAGAACGTTACTGCACAGCGTCCGAGCGATTTACGACAGATGAGACAACGATGAAACTTGGTTTAAAGATCATCCAGAAGCAGATTCTCGCGCCGCAGCTGATTCAGTCGCTGAAGATGCTGCAGATGCCGCTGCTCAAGCTGGAGCAGACGCTTCGTCACGAACTGGCGGTCAACCCGCTGCTCGAAGAGGTCGAGGAACTCGACACCGAGCAGGAGACCGACACCGACGAAGGCGAATTCGAACTGGCCGAAGAGACCAAGACCGAAGAGACGGTCGACTGGGACGACTACCTGTTCGACGATGACGAAGGTTACAAGGTCCGCGAACAGCGGGAGTCGCCCGAGGAGCGGTACGAGGTTGGCGCCGGCGCGCAGAACGAAAACCTCTACGAGCATCTCAACGAGCAGCTGTCGTTTTTGAAGCTCTCCGACGAAGAACACCTGATCGGCGAATATATCATCGGCAATATCGCACCCGACGGCTACCTGACGATCTCGGTGCCGGAGATGGCGGCCGAACTGGAGATATCCGAAGACCGGATAGAGAAAGTGCTGGCGATGATCCAGCAGTTCGACCCGACCGGGGTCGGCGCCCGTGACCTTCGCGAGTCACTCCTGTTGCAGCTGAAAGAGCGGGAGCTCGAGGGATCGCTGGCATATCGTATTGTCGAGGAACACATCACCGACCTCGAAAAGAAGTCGACGCTGCAGATCGCCAAGATGATGGGGGTGCCGTTCGAGAAGGCGCAGAAGGCGATGGAGACGATCAAGTCGCTGAACCCGACCCCCACCCACGGTCGCTTCGACAGTGCCGCGGTGGCGGTGGTGCCCGATCTGGTGGTCGACCGGGTCGGCGATGAATTCGTGGTGTATCACAACGATCGCAACGTACCGCGCCTGCGGATCAACAACGGCTACAAGAGCCTGATCAAACGGGGCAGCGAGTCCTCCAAGGACACCAAAGAGTATATCCGGCAGAAACTCGAGCAGGCGCGCTGGCTGCTCAACTCGATCAACCAGCGTCGCTCGACCATGATCCGCGTGATGGAAGCGATTGTCGAGGAGCAGCAGGAGTTCTTTGAGAAGGGTCCGGCTTTCCTCAAGCCGTTGATCATGGAAGATATCGCACAGAAGGTCGAGATGAACGTGGCTACGATCAGCCGCGTATCCAACGGCAAGTACGTGCAGACGCCGCTGGGCGTGTACGAGATCAAGTACTTCTTCAATTCCGGTATCCAGCGTGAGAACGGCGAGGACATGTCCAAGCGCCGGGTCAAGCAGCGGATCGAGGAGATCATCAAGGCTGAGGATCCGGAAAAGCCGCTGTCGGACCAGGAGATTTATCGCCGGCTCAATGACGAGGGGATTAAACTTGCCCGCCGCACGGTGACCAAGTATCGTGAAGAGTTGAAGATCAAGCCGGCGCGGTTCCGCAAGCGCGTGGTCACCTGAACCCGCTTGCCGATGCGCCCGGTTGGAAACAGGCAGTGATGACGTCAGGACAGAATCGGCACCGTGGACAGAAATCTGGCGCTTGAGCTTATTCGGGTGACGGAAGCAGCGGCCCTGGCGGCGGCCCGCTGGATGGGCAAGGGGAACGCTTCAGCCGCCGACACCGCCGCGATCGCGGCGATGCATCACAATCTCACCTCCATACATTTCCAGGGTACGGTCGTACTCGGCGAGGGCGATCCGGAACATGCCCCGGCGCTGTTTGCCGGCGAAAAGATCGGGGATTCGACAGGCGCTGTCACGGACAAAGTCGATTTGGCGCTCGATGCCCTGGAGTCGACCCGGTCGGTGGCGTTTGGCCGTTTGAATGCGATGTCGATTGCGGTGGCGGCCGATCCCGACAGCTTTTTTGTCCCGCCCACACTGTATATGGAGAAGATTGCGGTGGGCGCGGCGGCCGCGGATGTGGTCGATTTGAACGCGCCGATCGAGGAGAATTTGTCACAAATCGCCAGGGTCAAAGGCTACTCCATATCGGACCTGACCGTGGCTATCCTTGACAGGGAGCGCCACCACGAGTTAATTGAAGTAGTGAGGAGGACCGGCGCCCGTATCCACTTAATCCCCGATGGTGACGTGGCGGCTTCGATTGCGGCGGCCATGGAAGGAACGGGCATCGATCTCGTTGTCGGCAGCGGCGGCGCCGTACCGGGCGTGCTCGCCGCGGGCGCGCTTCGCTGCATAGGTGGCCAGTTGCTGGCGCGGCTGGCGCCGACCACGAGCGACGAAGCCGAGGCCGCCCGCAAAGCCGGCCTCGCCGACATCAACCATGTCTACACGGCCCGGGACCTGGTCCGGGGCGACAACATCATGTTTGCGGCGACGGGGGTTACCGATGGCGACATGCTCAACGGCGTGCGGTATCGGCCGGACGGCGCCACCACCCACTCGCTGGTCATGCGCTCGCGGACGGGCACCCGTCGCATGATCGTGACCGAGCACTATTTCGACGAGGGACCGGACTATTAAGAGCACACATAACGCAAGGAGATCGTCACATGCAGAAGAAAATCACTGCGCGCCACTTTGATCTGACTCCTGAGATTCGGGAAAAGGCGGAAGAAGAGATGGACGGTCTCACCCGCTTTTTCGACAATATCATCTCCGCCGAGTTCATTCTTGATGTTGAGCGTCACCGTCGTATCGCCGAACTGCGCGTCAAGGTGTACAAAGAGACGATGTCGGCCACGGCCGAAACCGATGACATGTACGCCTCGATCGACTCCGCTATCGACAAAGTCAAGGCACAGATCAAGAAGTACAAGGGCAAGCTCAAAGACAAGGATCCCAACAAGATCGGGCGCCTGCAGCAGGAGCGCACGCGACCGTCGACCAATCCCGATGAGGTTGACGTCTGAGCAGCCCTACGTTCATCCCAGGACAAATCACCAGGGCCGCCCGATTGGGCGGCCTTTTTCTATTCTGGCTCGAGGTCGACTTGTCGAAGCCCGCCTGCGATTGTCGTCACCCTTCGACAGGAGTGACGTGGTGACGATAGCGGGGATATCACTTCGCTGTCTTCGGAGTAGCTTCATTGTACTCGAGGTAGCTTCACTGTCTTCAAAGTAGCGTAATCGTCTTTGGAGTGACTTCACTGTCATCTTAGTAACGACAGCTCTGCGCGTGCGCTGCCGGACCGGCCACACGGTCGCACGGTCAGCGCAACGACAGCGTCTGGACCAGATTGAACTCCCCCGCCTCGACCTCGTAGCCACCGACGAACTGCCGTGAGAGCAGCAGCCCGG
>WJMS01000152.1 GCA_014727815.1 candidate division GN15 bacterium | reverse complement strand
TGAACGCGGCGATCGAGGCCGCCCGGGCCGGCGAGCAGGGCCGCGGCTTTGCAGTGGTGGCCGACGAGGTGCGCAAGCTGGCCGAACGGACCAGCAAGGCGACCGGGGAGATCGGCCAGATGATTCGCGGTATCCAGTCACAGACCGAGGAGGCGGTGAACGCCGCCGAGGCGGGTGTACAGGAGATCGACAAGGGCCGGGCCCTGGCCGACAAGGCCGGCGGCGCTCTCGACGAAATTGTCAGTGTCTCGCAGCGGGTCAAGGAGATGATCGAGCAGATCGCGACGGCATCGAAGCAGCAGTCGGAGGCGGCCGAGCAGATGTCGCAGTCGGTGCAGTTGATTTCGACGACGACCAAGCAGGCATCGGATGGGGCCGAGCAGTCGGCGACCGCGGCCGAGGAGTTGAACCGTCAGTCCGACAGTCTGGAGAAGATCGTGTCGCAGTTTACGCTGGCGAACAAGTAGCCGCATCGGAGAAGGCGTTTTATTACATGATGAGCGGGCGGCGCAAGCTGCCCGCTCTTTTGTGTGGTTGGTGTCCGGTCCTTACAGGATGGGTGTCGGGCCGTATCTTTTGGGGAGAAGTAGCTGATCAGATCCGCCGGTGGCGGGGGAGGAACGAGTGTGGAGTCTCCGAATGACAGAGTTTGTGAAACGGGAACCCACCCCGCGCCCCGGCGGGCAGGCAATGGTGGGCCACCCGGGCCGTAAGCTCGTCCCGGGCGCCGGGCTGCAAGCAGCCTCGGCCTACTCATGCATACTTGTCCTGAGCGCGGGGGTGGGGTATTCCGGTATGAAATGTGGACAAGCTTTTCGGAGAAACGTATCTAAGCATCTGAATCAACCTAATTGACAGGCTCTTCCAGCGTTTCGATATTTATCCCAATGAACCCTAATACATCCGAAAGACTCGTGATTATCGACCTGGAGGCGACCTGTTGGGAACCGGGGCGGCACAAACCCAGTGAGATGGAAACCATTGAAATAGGCGCTGTGCTGGTAGATCATGCGACAGGGAATAAACTAGATGAGTTCAATACTTTTATCAGGCCGGTGCGCTACCCGATTCTGAGTGACTTCTGCAAGAAGCTCACCTCGATTTCACAGGGGCAGATCGACAGTGCGCCCAGATTTCCTGAAGCCTTCCAGCGGTTTCTGGACTGGATCTATGATAGAGGAAATGTGATCCTCGCTTCCTGGGGTGCTTACGACGACAAGCAGCTCAAGCAAGACTGCTCCTTCCACGGTATAGACTACCCGTTTCATGGCAGGCATCTGAATCTAAAGAAGGAATTTGGGAAGCTCCACAACGGACGCAAGTTCGGGATGAAACGGGCTCTGCAGCTGAGTGGCCTAACGCTTGAGGGCCAGCACCACCGCGGCATCGACGATGCCCGTAATATCTACCGGCTGTACCTGTGGTTGCGGCAGCATTCACAGTAGTCTATTCTCATCGCGAAAGTATCTATTGATCGGAAACAGCCACCGAGTAGCCCGCCGCTCTGCGGTGGGGAATGATCCGACCCGGGGACGGGTGGGGTACTGGTATGGTACCCATAGCAAGCTACGGGCGGGCCGGTCTCGATTCACTCGGTGCAAACGATCTTCTCGTTTTTCTAGACCATGTGGCCGCGGTTATGTGTTACAATAGGGTATGGCTGATGATGATGCATACCTGGCGGCGACCGATACGATTCTCGACAGTATTGCCGACGGTGTCTTTACAGTCGATCGGGACTGGCTGATCCGGTCGTTCAACAGCGCCGCCGAAGAGATCACCGGTATCCCGCGCGACGAAGCAATCGGCCGTCGCTGCTGCGATGTCTTCCGGGCCTCGATCTGCGAATCCTCCTGCGCCCTTCGCCAGACGCTCGATACGGGCCGGCCGATTGTCAACAAGGTCATTTATATCGTCGACAACGCCGGTGAGCGGATTCCGGTCAGTATTTCGACGGCGTTGCTCAAGGACAATACGGGCCGGGTCGTGGGCGGGGTGGAGACATTCCGCGACCTGACCGCGCTCGAGCAGCTTCGGCGGGAGGTGCACAAGCGATATTCGTTCCAGGATATCATCGGCAAACACCACCGCATGCGGGAGCTGTTCGACCTGCTGCCGAGTGTCGCCGAAAGTGACAGTACGGTATTGATTGAGGGTGAGTCGGGCACCGGCAAGGAACTGGTGGCGCGGGCGATTCATGACCTGTCGGGTCGTCGGGAGCGACCGATTATCCCGATCAACTGCGGCGCTCTGCCGGACACGCTGCTTGAGTCGGAACTGTTCGGCCACAAGGCGGGGGCGTTTACCGATGCCCGCACCGACAAGCCGGGGCGGTTTGCCCAGGCCGAAGGCGGGACGATCTTTCTCGATGAGATCGGCGATGTTTCCCCGGCGCTGCAATCGCGACTGCTTCGGGTGCTGCAGGAGAAAACGTACGAACGGCTGGGAGCAACCGAATCGCAGACGGCCGACGTACGGATCATTGCGGCGACCAACAAGGATCTCGCGGCGCTCATGAAAAAGAAGGAGTTTCGCGAGGATCTCTACTACCGGATCAATGTCATTCGGTTGACCCTGCCGACGCTGCGCGAGCGCAAGGAAGATATCCCGCTGTTGATCGACCACTTCATCGACTACTTCAATACCCTCAAGGATCGCGAGATCACCGGTGTGGCGCCCGATGCCCTGGCGGTGCTGCTCGACTATGACTACCCCGGCAACGTGCGCGAACTGCAGAACATCATCGAGCGGGCGGTGGTACTGGGGCGGGGCTCGTTGATCGATATCCGCGATCTACCGCCGCACCTGCGACCATCGGAGCCGGAGCAGCCGCAGATGCCGACCACGATGGATGATCTCGAGCGCCAGTTGATTGTGACCACGCTCGAGCGATGCGGGGGCAACCGCACCCGTGCCGCGGCCGAGCTGGGGATGCACAAGACGACGTTGTGGCGCAAGATGAAGCGTCTGGGCATTTCCTCGTAAGCTCGTCCTCTGCTGTTGCATTTGCGCAACTATACTTCCCTAAAATATTGCATAACTGCAATTATTGGTGTCTATTGGGACGCCATCAAGGCTCCGTGACGATTCCATAAATTACTTTCTATAAATCACTTAAGTTCTTTCCCCGAGCTGTATTGCCGGTCTTGGCACGATATATGCCAATAGTATGAGCAGTATGGAACGAGTTGCAATTCCGAAATGGCGAGGACGTATCTCCCCCGTTCTGGACACAGCGCGGTGTCTGGAAATCGTGCAGTACGGCGCGAGCGAACGGCGCTCAACTGTTGATGTTGGCCCTGGTGATCTCAGCCACCGGGCCCGTCTCCTTTGCGCATTGCACATCAACACCCTCCTCTGTGGCGCCGTCTCGCGTCAACTGCACGACCTTCTGGTTGCCGGCGGTATCACGGTCTGGCCGTGGTTGACCGGGTCGGTGGAGGAAGTTTTGGCCGCGTATCGGAACGGCAGCTTGCACCAGGAGCGTTTTCTTCTGCCCGGCTGCGGCCGGCAGCGTCGCCGCCGCCGTCGCTCGGGTATTAGGAAACGCCATGACGCCTCAGCAACGATGGAAGAGGAGCAATCATGAAGATAGCGGTATCATCAACCGGCCCCGAGCTGACCCACGCGGTCGAGCCACGGTTCGGGCGCACCCCGTACCTGATCATCCGTGATACCACCACGGGTGAAACCGAAGTCGTTTCCAACAGCACCAACGCTGCGTCGGCACAGGGCGCTGGTATTCGCACGGCTGAACTGGTCGTGCGGCACGGGGCGGAGATTGTGGTTTCGGGGAATATCGGTCCAAAAGCATTTGCGGCGCTCGAGCAGGCCGGGGTGCTGGCAATGATCTGTGCGCACGGGACGGTCGAGGAGGCGATCGAGCTGGCCTGCAATGACCAGCTGGTGGTGCGCTCGCAGGCCGATGTGCCGGGACATGCCGGGAAGCCGGGCCGCTAAGCAGGAGGATGCATGATACAGGATGGAGGTTCACGCCGCGCCCGGGGCGGCCGCGGCAGACGAGGCGGCAAGGGCGCCCTGACGGCGGGATCGCTGGCCGGGGCACTGGTTGTGGCGGCGATCCGCGACCTGTCGCGTCCCAACAGTCTCATACTGGGACTGATCGAGTCGGGGCGCAAGAAGCTGGCCGAATGGCGTACGCCACCGCCGAGCCGGGATATCAGCGACTCGGTCGAGATCAGGGTCGGCGAGGATGGCGACGCGACCTGAGACAATCACCGGGTGAAAGAAGACGCCTGAATGATACGAGAAGAAACGGAGGCAGGATATGCCAGGAGGAGACAGAACCGGACCCCTCGGACGGGGACCGTTGAGCGGCCGCGGCGCCGGCTATTGCCGCGGCAACGATGCACCGGGATATGTTGATCGTTACGGACGACGGGGCTATGGCGGCGGATATGGCCGCGGCCGACGGCACCGCTATTTTGCTACCGGTATGCCCGGCGGTGGCCGCGGTTTCGGGCGCGGTCGGTATGGTTACGCCGCCGACGCCCCGGTTTCGGTCAGTCACCATGACGAACGACGGTATCTCGAGGATGAAGCCGAACGGTTGAGGGGTGCGCTGGCCGATGTTGAAGCCCGGCTGGCCGAGTTTCGCCCCAACCGCAGCAACGATGAGTGAGGTCTGCTATGACGATGCGTGGTAGTGGCGGCGGGCGCGGTGGTGGCGGCGGCCGGGGCGGCGGACAGGGTCGCGGCGGTGGTCGAGGCCGGGGGCAGGGCGGCGGTCAGGGCGCCGGACGCGGCCGGGGACCGGCCGGCGAATGCGTGTGTCCCCAGTGCGGCACGCACGCGGCCCATCAACCCGGCATCCCCTGTACCGAACATCGCTGCCCCGAATGCGGCGCGGCGATGATGCGGGCATGATGCCATCGGCGGAGACGACCGTAATTCGCATCGCGGTGGCGAGTGGTAAGGGCGGCACGGGCAAGACGACAGTTGCCACCAATCTCGCTGCCGCACTCGGCCATGTCGGCCGGCCGGTGGTGTATGCCGACTGTGATGTTGAGGAACCGAACGGGCACCTCTTTCTAAACGTACGGCCCGAGGAAAGAAGAGAGGTGTCCGTGTCGGTTCCCGAAGTCCTGACCGAACGATGTACCGGCTGCGGCGAGTGCGCCGATGTATGTGAGTTCAACGCGATCGCCATGCTCGGGCCGCAGCCGACGGTTTTCCCATCGCTGTGCCATAGTTGCGGCGCCTGTATCGAGCTTTGTCCGGAGTCGGCACTGGTCGACAAGCCGCGACCGGTCGGGTACATCCGCTCCGGTGATGCCGCCCCGGTGGACTTCGTGGGCGGCTGTCTGAATGTGGGCGAACACCAGGCGCCGCCGGTCACGAAAGCAGTGCTCCAATCACTGCCGGGTGATCGGATCATGATTGTCGATGCGCCTCCGGGGACATCCTGCCCGGTGATCGAGAGTGTCCGGGAGGCCGACTATGTTGTCCTGGTGACCGAGCCAACGCCGTTCGGGCTGAACGATCTCAGCCTTGCGTGCGACATGCTGCTCATGCTGGGGCGACCGTTCGGGGTCGTGATCAATCGCGCCGAGCCGGGCGAGAACCCGGTTCGGACCTACTGCGAACAGCATCGCATCCCGATTCTCCTGGAGATTCCCTTCGATCGGTCGATTGCCGAGACCTACGCGGTGGGGCAACTGCGGGTCGATGTCGACCCGGCGTTCGAACAGCGGATGCTTGACCTGTATCGATCTATCGAGGAGCGACGACAGCATGCGTGAAGTGGTTGTGGCCAGCGGTAAGGGCGGCACCGGCAAGACGAGCCTGGTCGGGTCACTGGCGCGGCTGGCCGCGCCGGCGGTGGTGGTTGACTGCGATGTTGATGCAGCCAACCTGCACCTGATTGTCGAACACGAGGTGCTCGAAACACACGACTTCTCGACCAGCCGGCGGGCATCGATCGACCCGGCCCAGTGCAGCGCCTGCGGCCTGTGTCGGGAGCTGTGTCGGTTCGGAGCGGTGACGGCGCGAACCGACGATCCGGGGGGGATTCCGGTTTATGCGGTCGAACCGTTCTCCTGCGAGGGCTGCGGGTTGTGCTCGCGGCTGTGTCCGGATAAGGCGATTGCGTTCGAGCCGGTGATCAGCGGCCAGTGGTTTCGCTCGCGGTCGACGGGTGGTCCGTTTCTGCATGCGCGGTTGGGGGTCGCCGAATCGAACTCGGGACGGCTGGTGTCGGTGCTTCGCGAACAGGCCCGGGCCGAGGCCGAGGCGGACGGTTGTGAGTTTGTTCTTATCGACGGTTCCCCCGGCGTGGGCTGCCCGGTGATTGCATCGATTACAAACGCGGCCTACCTGTTGATTGTCACGGAACCATCGCTGTCGGCCCTGCACGACATGCGGCGACTGGTCAGGCTTGCCGAGCAGTTCCGGGTGCCGACCGGGATCTGTATCAACAAGTTTGATTTAAACGGCGGGCTGACCATGCATATTGAGCAGTACGCCCGTGAGCACGAGTTGCCCGTGCATGGTCGCATACCGTTCGATCCGACCTTCGTGCAGGCGCAGCGCGAGGGGCGGGTATATCTCGACCTGGCCGCGCCGGAGCGGGTGGCCGAGATTGAGCGGATCTGGGCGGGTGTGCGCGAGGCGGTCACTGCGGTCGGCTCGGGTGTTGGGCAGTTTCGTGTGTAGGTCGCATGCGGTGGCCCCGTTTTCGGGTGGGTTTTTCGCAGGCCGTGCCGGCCGTTCATTCCTTGTATAATCGCTCGACTAGCCTATATTGCGGTCAGTGAGGACAGATCAGATCCGCCGGTGGCGGAAGAGGTAGCAGCGTGAAATCCCCAATGGACAGAGATCGTGAAACGGGAACCCACCTGAAAGGTGGGCTACCCGGTTCGTGGTCTTTGACAGGAGGTCTGAATGCCATCGCATACTAGACAAAATGCACGCTATGCATATATCGCGACCCTCGTTCTGGGGGTGGTGCTTTGTGTGTCCT
>WJMS01000151.1 GCA_014727815.1 candidate division GN15 bacterium | reverse complement strand
ATGCCGAAAGTGCCGGGGGAAGAAGTGGTCCGGGCAACGCGGGAAATGTATCCCGACACCCGGGTCATTGTCATTTCCGGCTACTCCAGCCTGTATACGGTCAGCCAATCGGTGAATCACGGGGCATTCGCTTTCTTATCAAAACCATTTAGCATCAAAGAGCTGTTGCAAACAGTCAGCCATGCGCTGGCGGGGTGAGGGTAGGTGTATGGAGCGAATCCTGATAATCGACGATTGCAAGGTGATGCGGGATTTCCTGTCGGATTTCCTGAAAGAGGAAGGGTTCGATGTGTACGTGACGGAGGATCCCGACGATGCTGTCGGTGAACTCAAACGTCACCATTACGCCCTGTGCATCTGCGATATGCACTTGTCGGGTATCGATGGCATGGCGGTGGTGGCACAGCTCGAGGGCGAGGATCCCAAGCTGCGGTTTATCATCACCGATTCGCTGCCGGATCAACGTTCGGTCGAGCAGATCGAACAAAGCGCCTATGCCTATGTGCATAAGCCGTTCGAACTCGACCAGATTCGTGAGTTGATCCGGCACTTTCTGCAACCATCAAAACAGCCTAAGTAGGCATGAACGACGTAAACAACAAGCGATTTCGTCTATTGGTCGTCGACGACGAGGACGTCGTCGTATCGCTCGTCCGCGATGCGCTCGAGGACGATGAGGTGATCCTCGACGGCGCACTGAGCGGCCGCGAAGCGCTGGCGCTGTTTGAGCGGCATCCCTACGACCTGATCATCACCGACATCCGCATGCCGGGTATGGATGGAATCGAACTGGTTGCCCACATCCGGGCCAAGAACCCGGAAGTGGCGATCATCTTCATGACCGGGTACGCCAACCTGAATTCGGCCAAGGATGCCATCAAGCAGGGCGCCTCGGACTACATCATGAAGCCGTTCGAACTGAATGAGATCCGACAGGCAGTCCGCAGGGCGCTCGACCACCTCCGGGAAAGCGCCGAATCCAGCCAGACCAGTCGGCTCAACCATCTCTCCGATTTGAACCAGATGTTGTTTACGGCCAACGATCGGCTCTCTTTGATTACTTCGTCGCTGCGGTTTGCCATGATGCACCAGAAGGCCCCCTACGGGTCGATCATCGTCCTCGACGGTGACAATGGTGAGCATTCATGTATTACGGTCAACGGTGATGGTGTCAACACCGTCGCGCTCTCGCACGACGCCGCCATGGGTCTGGCCGGAGCGCTCGAACGCTCCCGCTTCGACCGTCCCGCCGTCATCAGTTGTTTTCATGATCTCGATGCGTTCCGTGACGGTCGTCGCGAACAACTCGCCGAGACAGTGCGGCCGGACTGGATGCAGGACGGTATCTCGGCGGTGGCAATCCCGATCCGAAGGGCCGGCGATATCAGCGCCCTGATGTTTCTCGGGTTCCCGGATGATACGGTGACCATTCGTGAAGCCGACCTGACCTTTCTCAGTATCACCGCCAGCCAGCTCGCCATGAGCTGGGAAAACCTGTCGCTGCTGGAAGAAACCCGGCAGGCATACCGGCGCCTGAAAGAGCTGCAGGACCAGACGATTGAACTGGAAAAGATGGCTACCCGCGGGCAACTGTCGGCGGAGATCGGCCACGAGTTGAACAACTTCCTCGGCGTCGTGGCCGGAAACCTCTCGCTCCTGCAGCATCATCTGCAGAAGCGTGAATACGATGATCTGGAGCGGTATGTATCGACAATGGCCGAGACGATCGAGAAGATGAAACGGTTTACCGGCAACCTCATGGACCTGCGCTCCGATTCGTCACAGCGCGAGGTCCTGCAGTTCGACAAGACGATTCGTGAGGTTATCGACTACCTGAAACCGCAGAGGCGGTTCCGCGATGTCTCCGTGTATGTTGCCCGGCTCGACGAAGATATCCCGTTCGAGGGCGACTCCACCCAGATATTGCAGCTGCTCTACAACCTGTTCAACAATGCCGCCGATGCCACCCTCAACTGCAAACGTCGCGAAATCACTGTGCGGGTGGAAAAAAAGTTCGACGAAAACCGCTTCCGGTTCGCAATCAGCGACACCGGGGTCGGCTTCCCCGAAGACGTACTGCGCAAGGCGTTCAGCGAGAAGTTTACGACGAAGAAGGGCGGCCACGGTTTCGGCCTGGTGGTCTGCCGTCGCATTGTCGATCAGCACGGCGGAACGGTGTCAGTGCACTCCAAGCCGAACAATGGCGCCACGATCGTGATTGAATTCCCGCTGGCGGTCGGCGAAGCCGTCCCCGCCTGAACTCGCCGCTCACCCACCTCACTCCACACCAAGAGACTAGGAACGCTCCGAGAAGACAGCCACGGCGGCGACAACCGTACGATCATGACTGATAGACACCTGGCAGTCCAATCCGGCCAGCTTCTCGGCAACCTCCGGCGCAAATCGATAGACGGGTTTTCCCCCGGGCTCGTTGATGACTTGTATCGACGGGTACGGTGGGCGATGTTCGAGGAAATCGGCCATCGCCTTGATAGCAGCCTCCTTGGCGGCAAACCGTCCGGCGACAAACTGGGCGCGGTCGCGCCGACCGGACAGCAACCGGCGTTCCTGCTCACCGAGAATTCGATTGACGAAGCGTTCGCCATATTTCGCAAGCGATACGGCAATCCGTTCCGTGGCAATAACATCAAGACCGATAGCGCGAACCATGCGTTTCCCCGAACATTATAAGTTGTTTAGAAGAATATCATTTTTGTCGCACGATGGCAATGAATACAAAAAAAGTGTTGCAAAGTTCACGGCTCCGACGTACCTAGTGCATAGTAAGTGAGGAGAGTTGGAAGTCATTTGAAATTCTCTTACAACTTACCCAATGAAGGTTGTCTCTTCATCGCCGCGTCACCGCCGAGACCTGCCGTACTGCGGCAGCAGCGAAGACTACATGCGAGAAGTGGCTGTAAAAATCCTTT
>WJMS01000150.1 GCA_014727815.1 candidate division GN15 bacterium | reverse complement strand
GATGCCCGGCCAGTTACCATTGTCGGAGGTTATAGGCTTGTCAAGAGCAGGTTGTCTGATATGGTAGACTCGTCACGAGTAGGTCAGGCGGCTTGCCCGCCTGACAACCAACTTATCGCACGCGGACGGTGGGCTCTCGGGATCCACTCCACAAAAAAAGCCCCACTCACCATGAGCGGGGCTTACCAATTCTACCGGATCATATCCGACCAGCGGGCAACTACGATGACATCGCGGCCGCTTTCTCGCCGATATGATCGTAGACCTTCTTCAGCTGCTCTTTCGGGCTGAACTCGACAAAGGCCGTGTCTTCTTCAACCCAGACAGTGTGGCCCGACGGCCAGTAGAACATGTCGCCGGCCTTGCAGACCTCTTCGGTGCCGTCCTTGTAGCGAAGGTGAATGGCGCCCTTGAGCATGTAGCCCCAGTGCGGTGACTCGCATTTGTCATCGGACAGCCCCTCCAGCAGCGGGGTGGCGTCGGCGCCCGCCTTCATCTCGACATACGCCATGGCCATATCACCCTGTTCGGATACGCGAAAAGTGGCTACGCCCAAATCGAGGGCGACCGGCATGTTCTCTTTTGGCTGTTTCATGGTTGCCTCCTTTGAAGGGAAGTTGTGATGGTCTGCTTCATGCAGACCGGGGGAATGCCCGCGCGATCAGCGGACACGATTGGTTTACTCCTACTTGCCGGCCGACACACCAATCGGCGCCAACCGGTCCGTCTAGGGTCTACGGGATTACCATGGAGCATATTTGTCCATTTTGAAAGAAATACACAGGATCGCTGGGAATATGGGCGACAGGCGAAACCATGATGTAGGTGTACATGAATAATCGGGTGGCCCGTCGTTTACGGCGCCGTGCACAGCGATCGCTACGCCCGGAAGGGCAGGTGGTCGGGATCGATGTCGTACCGCTTCATCTTGCGCCACAACGTCGTACGGTCGATTCCCAGCTGCCGGGCCGCCTCGGTGCGGTTGCCGCGACTGGCAATCAGCGCCGCCTTGATCCGGCCCTCCTCGTCGGCCGCCTCGCTGACCGGATCGCGCGACAGCCGTCCGGTCGACGCCGCCTGCGGAGTCGAAAGTAATTCGGCCGGAAGGTGTTCGCGCTGGATGATACTGCCGCGGCAGACCACAAAGCAGTATTCGATAATATTTTCCAGCTCGCGGATATTACCGGGGAAATCATGCCGCATGAGAATACTCATCACGTCGGGGGAGACACTGATGATATTCTTGCCGCGCCGGGCATTGTTCTTTTTGATGAAGTGGTCGACCAGGTACGGGATATCCTCGCGCCGTTCCACCAGCGGCGGCAGGTCGAAGCGCACGACCGCCAGCCGGAAATAGAGGTCATCGCGGAACTTCCCGCTCGCGACCAGCTGGCGGAGGTCGCGGTTGGTGGCGGCGACCACCCGAAGGTCGGTGCGGACCGGCTCGGTCGACCCGACCGGCTCATATTCCCGTTGTTGGAGCAGCCGAAGCAGCTTCACCTGGGTCGACATCGGCAGCTCGCCGATCTCGTCAAAAAAGACCGTACCACCCTCGGCCGCGGCCAGTTTGCCGGCCTTGTCCTTTTTGGCATCGGTAAACGCCCCCTGCACATAGCCGAACAGTTCGGATTCAAACAGCTGGTCGGGCAGGGTGCCGCAGTTGATCACCACATAGTTATTCTCGCGGCGCGGGCTGAGATTGTGGATCGCCCGGGCGAACAACTCCTTGCCCGAGCCCGACGGCCCCTGGATCAGCACGGTACTGTCGCTCTCGGCAACATCGGGCAGGATCGAAAACAACTTATGGATCAGCGGACTTTTGGAGATGATGTCTTCAAACGTGTAGTTGCGAGCCAGTTCTTTGCGCAGGTGCTCGATCGCCGACAGGTCGCGAAACGTCTCGACGGCGCCAAGGACATTGCCGTCGTCGTCGCGCAGCACGGCGGTCGAAATCGAAATCGGGATCCGCTCGCCGGCAGCGTTGGTGATATTGACCGGCTGATCGATCGCCTCTTTACCCGTGCGCAGGGTCTGCTCGAGCAGGCAGCCCTCCTCGCAGCAGTCGGCGTGGAAGATATCGTAGCACTGCTTGCCGAGCGCCTGCGAAGCCGGCACGCCGGTGATCCGCTCCGCGGCCGGGTTGAAGGAGGTGATCAGACGGTTACTGTCGACCGTGAAAACTCCATCAGCGATGGAACTGAGAATAACCTTGAAAAAGCGATCGTCGTTGGCCGGTCCCTGCATGTCTTCCGTCACCCTCGGTAGTCCCTGAGTTGCCGCAGCGCATTCCTGCATAATATATTATACGGATCGACGCTGCGAAAGCCTTTCGCGCACCCGGCCGTTGGTTCACAAGCCATTCTCCCGAACCTGACAACCCGCCCGGCAGCAGGGCCGCCGGACGGGTCATGTCGCGGTTATCGCAGATTACAGGAGCGTCTACCGGTCTTTCAGCCGGACCGAGACCGGCGTGCCGTGGGTGACGACATCAAAGACCGGCGAATGGCCCTTGGCCAGCTCGATCAGTTCTTCGACCTTCTCCCGCGGTGCGCTCGACTTGACATCAAACGTCACGCGGATGTGCTCGTAGCCGTTGCGAACTTCATCGCTCAGCCCGAGTAGCCCGCGTATATCGATGTCGCCTTCGAACGTCGAGGTGATCTCATCGATCTCGATCCCCATCGCCGCGGCATAGCAGGTCATGGTCGTGGTCATGCAGCCGGCGAGCGCGTGGAAAACGAACTCGACCGGGTTGGCGCCGCGGTTGGACCCGAACAGCACCGGCGGTTCGTCGTTGTCGAACACGAAGGCCGTCTCGCGCGAGTCATCCTCACGACAGTAGCCGTAGAAGTCCTTGATCGTCGAACGGTTGTGCCCGCCCGTCTGCCACTGGTTCTTCGAGCGGAAGGTGAACTTGGCCAGCATCGGCTTCTCTTTGATCTCGCTCATCGTCTGCACGACCTGGTCAACATTGATCCCGTTGAGGATCGTCGGCTGCTTGGTGGTTTCGGTAGCCATGGTTTTCACTCCCTGGTTTAGTGTGTGATTGGTTGGCTTGTTCTGTTTTCGTGTCATGCTCGATGCCTATTGCAGCCGGCGTGCCAAACCCGGGAGTGAACTTGTAACCTACCATACAACAGTCGGATAACCGCCGGCGCGGGAAGCCCCCGACGTCGCGAAATCTCGTAAATCGTGAGAATTGGCGAGGCGTTTTCGTGAGGATTCGTAAATCGTGAAGGCGGCGCGTCTGCTTAACCGCCCGGTCGTTTGATCCCGAGCGCTTTGAGCCGGGAACTGAGTGTCGACGCGTTCATGCCGAGCAGGCGCGCGGCGCCGTTGCGGCCGGAGACACGCCACTCGGTTTGCTTGAGCGCGCGGACGAGGTTCTCGCGTTCAAGTTTCTGCAAGTCGGCCAGCGTCAGCACCGCAGCATCATGGTCTCCATCACCATTCTGCATCTCGAGCGATCGACTGGAGCGGGTTGTGTCCGGAAGGATCCCGGCCGGCGCCAACCGGCCATCACGCGATGTGATCACCGCCCGCTCAATCACGTTCTGCAGCTCGCGCACATTGCCCGGCCAGTCGTAGGTCATGAGCCGGCGTTTGCACTCCGATGACAGCGGTTCGATCTCCCGGCCGATCTCGGCGGCATAGCGCGATGCAAACGCTTCGGCCAGACGAACTATATCGGCCCCCCGCTGGCGAAGAGGTGGGGCCGTGATCGGGAACACGTTCAAGCGATAGTAAAGATCTTCACGGAAGCCCCTGGTCCGGACCGCCTCGGCCAGGTTGCGGTTGGTCGCCGCGATCACGCGCACATCAACCCGACGCGTCTGGGAGCTGCCGACCGGCTCAAACTCTCCCTCCTGCAGCACTCGAAGCAGCTTGCTTTGCAGGTCGAGCGGCAGTTCGCCGACTTCATCGAGAAAGATCGTCCCGCCATCGGCTAATGCAAAGCGGCCCTCACGTTTTTTCGTCGCGCCGGTGAACGCCCCCGGCTCATGGCCGAACAACTCACTCTCAATCAGGTTGGCCGGAATCGCCGCGCAGTTGACCTTGATCATCGGCTTGTCGGCGCGCCTGCTGGCCCGGTGGATGCTGCGGGCAATCACCTCCTTGCCGGTGCCGGTCTCACCGAGAATGAGGACTGTCGCGGTCGTGGCGGCAACCTGGTCGATATCGCTCAACATCCGCAGCACCGGCGCTGACTCACCGATAATCTCGCCAAATCCCCTGGCGTCACGAAGCTCTTCACGCAGGTACTCGCGTTCTTCAGTCAGGTGCTCGATCCGCCGTTCCGCCTCGATCCGGTCATTGACGTTGCGAATAATCAGGGTGAAAAAGCGTTTCCGCTGGGCTTCGAAACAGGACAGCGAGGCCTCGGCGGGAAATGTCTGCCCATCCGGCCGGCGAGCGGTGAAGCCACCGGGCACCCAGAGATACTGTTCGCCGCGCGGAAGTCGCGGTAACTCATCACACAGGCCGGTGAGTTTCTCCAGACTGTCCGTGTCGATCACCCCGCTCAACGGCCGTCCGACCAGATCATCGGCAACGCTGCCGAACAGCTTCTCGGCGGCAGGATTGACTCGCGTGATCGTGCGACCACCATCCAGTTCGATAATTGCATCGAGGGCGCTGTCGATCAGCCGACCAAGTTTGTCCTCCCGTTCTCGCACCTCGGATTCGGCCCGAAGCCGCTGCAGTTCGGCCGCCGCGCGAGCGGCGAATATCTGAAAGAGTGCCAGGCTGCGCGGCTCCTCCGGCATTGGTTTGTTGTCGAGAACCGCCAGGTGACCGAGGATGCGATCGTCGAGGTCTTTCAACGGCACTCCCATGTAGCTGACCGCATGCATGGTCGGCAGGTCATTGTCGCCGGGGAAGAGTTCGATAATCCTATCCGGATAATGCACCAGTCGGGAGTCGGCGATCGCCCGCTCGCAGGGCGTGCCGTCGATGACGTACTCGTACTTCTCGACAAATTCCCCCGCAAACCAGAAAGCGAGCGCCCGAAGCTTCCGTTTCGGCTGATCATACTCGGTCACCCAGGCCCCGGAAGTGCCGATCGCCGCGGCCAGGTTTTTCACCAGCGCCCGGAAGAACTCGGTGCCGGTCGTGGCGGCGGTACCCGCCAGGATACGCCGCAGCGCCGCCTCGTCATCATCGCGATGACCCGTCTGGTCCCGTTCCGCATCCATCCGATTCGGTCCGATCTGTGTTTGAAGTAGTACGGTATGTGAAGCACTCGACCGGACGAGCCGGGAAAACCGGTCCGCCGCTGTTGTCGTACCCGTAAGGTAATATGGGTGTCGTCGATCTGCAATACCCATTATTGCGCGCCGGCCCGGTTCCCCAACATGCAGACACGCCGCATACCGGCAGGCGCAGGGCCCGCGATATGCGGCGTGCGGTTAAGGAGTTCGTCTATCGAGCCGGCGATCAGGCGGCTTTGGTCTTCTGCGCGGCCTTCTTGCGGCAGACAAAGTATGCGTTCTGGATATCGTGTTCCAAAAAGCTCTTGTCGATCTGTTCGAAACCGCTCTCCCGCAACATCTGCTCGGCCAGTTCCTCACCCCAGGCGGCGCCGAGTCCCAGCCCGCCCTGGGCCAGCGACACCGTCATACAGTGCAAACAGGAAATGGTGTAAATGAACGGTCCAAACGGGTGGTCGATATTGTTCTGCACCTCGCTGGACCCGGCGATATCCTGCATCAGAAACACGCCGTCGTCCCGAAGCGCCTTTCGGATCGCCCGAAGCACCAGGTCCGGCCGCCCCTGGTCGTGAATCACGTCGAAACCGGTGACCAGATCATAGGCGTCGACTTCATCCCACCGGGTCAGATCGCGCACCTCGAAAACGGCATTGTCGAGTCCCAGCGTGCGCGCCTGCTCGCGGGCAAAAGCGATCGCCTCGTCCGACAGATCATAGCCGCGAAAGCGACTGTGGGGAAACTTCTGGGCCATCTCGTTAACCGCCCAGCCGCGACCGCAGCCGATATCGACCACGTCGATACCCTCGCGAAGTCGATCGGTCAGGCCGTCGACCAGCGGCAGGATGTTGTCGAACAGACCCGCCACGGTCGTCTGGGCGCTCTCTTCAGCCATGACTTCGTGGAACCGTGGATACTCCGAGTACGGCACGCCGCCGCCGTTTCTGAAACACTCGATAATCTTGTCTTCGACCGACCCGAGCACCGGCAGATACTGGGCCGTGACCGCGATATTGTCCGGCGACGCCTCGCGGGTGAGAAAGGCCGCGTGTTCGGTCGGCAAATGGTAGCAGCCGGTCTCCTTGTCGTAGACGACAATCTGCCCGGCCACCATAGCGTTCAGCCACTCACGGACATAGCGCTCGTGCAGGCCGGCCGCCTCGGCTATCTGCTGCGACGTCGACGGATCGAGTTTGGCCAGCGTGTCGAACAGCCCGGTGCGATGACCGATCGAGAGCATCAGCGCGGTCGCCCCGGCATTGAGCGTCGACATCATCTTGTAAGCAAACGCTTCGGCCCTGGCATTGTCGAACTGAGTCGGGATAGTGTGATGGTTACACATGGCATGTCTCCTTCGTTCGGGAACTCTGGTTTCGTAGTCTTCATGGACCTTCGTTCATGTCTCTGTGACCAAGCATCGGGGATTTTCGCGGGCCTAACAATCGTACGACTACCGTATTTGTGCTACCGTACTACGGTAGCTGAGCAGATCGATGGGAGACTGGTAAGAGTGATTAAGTGACTGGAGAATTTACAGTTATGTCGCCGTTACGGTATCAGAAACGGCCAAGAGACAGTGAAAAAAGATCAGGCCGGGTCTTCGAGCAGGCCCAGCTCACCGATCCTCCGGACCGCCTCGGTCCGACTGCGGCAATCAAGCCGGGCGAGGATATTCGCCACGTGCATATCGACCGTCCGGGTGCTCAAGAACAGCTTGCCGGCGATCTCCCGGTTGGTCAGGCCGGTCGCCAGTTGCCGGGCGACCTCGATCTGTCGGCCGGTCAGACCGGCGCACTGCTTGCGCTCCGATGCGTCGGAACTGCGACGGTCCTCGACCGGTTCGCCCTGTTCGGCGAGCAGGTTGGCAGTTAAGGCGGCGAGCGGACGGGCGCCCAGTTTGCGGGCGGTGCGATAGGCCAAACGCAGGTGTTCGATCCCCTGGCCACTCGCGCCCGACGCGATCAGCGCCGTGCCGTAGCGATGTTCCGTCCGGGCGCGCAACAGCGGCGCCTCGAGCCGCTCGAGGTTCTTCATCGCCTGGCCAAACTGCGCCACGGCATCTTCGACATTGCCGTTCAACCGCGATACTTCGCCCAACCCATGGGCCAGCCCGGCCAGGGCTTCGGGGTTACCGGTCGCCGAGGCAATCGTCGCCAGCGCTTCCGCACACTGGTTGACGTCCTGTTCCATGCCGTTGACTCCAAAAAACGTCGCGGCGGCGCACAGCGATGGGATGACGTCATGCCGGTCCTGCGTCGAGCGCCACACCTCGAGAATCTCACGGTAACGCCCGGCCGCTGAATCGATGTCCCCCTCGTGTTCTTCGACAACCGCCAGGCCGGTGAGTCCGAGCAGCAACATCCCGGCAATCTCGCGCTGGCGGGCGAGCAGGATGCAGTCCTTGAGTCGTTTGCGGGCCGGACGGGTTTCACCGCGATAGGCGTGCACCAGTCCGAGTATCCCCTCGGCCGTCACCCGCGAACCGGGCGGCGAGTGCGGTGAGTTGAGTACCTCGTGGCACACCTCGATTGTCCGTTTCCACTCCCCGGTCACAAACAGCACGTACGACATGCAGCTTAAACAGACCTGCGTGTGGACATCGATCCCCTCCGAGCGACAGAAGTCGAGCGCCGTCGTGAACACCTGGCGGGAGCCGACATAATCCGAGGCACTGGCCAGGGCGAGCGCGAGACGACGGTAGACCTCGGAGGCGGCTTCCGATTCATTGTGCTGCAGCGCCAGCGTCAAGCCATCGTGGGCCATCTGCCGGCCCTCGTCGGTCTTGCCGGCCAAGGCGAGGATATCACCAAGCAAACCCATGGCGCGTGCCTGGATGTCAACGTTGCCCGCTTCCTCGGCCCACATCACCGCCTGCCGGGCGGCCTCCTCGGCCGCCGTCAGTTGCAGGGTTGCGTTGAACCGGCTGGCCGCAGCCAGCAGTTCGACCGCGGCATCACCCGGGCGCCCGGCCTGTCGAAACGCCTCGACCGCTGCGTTGCGCGCCTGGATCGCATTCTCCCAGGCGCCCTGCAGGCCGTAGATAGTCGCCAGGGCTCGGAGCGCGTCGGCACGACGGTCGTGGTTGTCGGCGACCAGGGGCGAGTCGATCACCTCCCGCCACGCCCGCGCAGCCTCGGAGAGCTGACCGCCGATCTGGGCACAGTGCGCAAACCGCTCGAGCGCATGCAGGCGGTACTGTTCGTCGTCGCCGACCGGCCAGATCTCCAGGGCCCGGTGAACCGCCGCCGCCGCATCGCGGTAAGCATGCAGGCGGCAGGAATTCTCCGCCGAGGACAACAGCGCCTGCCGGGCGCGCGCATGATTCTGCGCCGCCAGCCAGTGTTCGGCCACCTGTTCCGGCGGGGCGCCTTTGTCATGCAGGTAGTCGCCGACCCGGTTGTGCAGGCTGCGGCGTTTCGACCAGGCAATCTCATTGCGGACCGTTTCATGCACCAGGGCGTGACGAAACGCCGCCCGGCCCGGCTCGGTTTCGACTATGACCGCCCGCTCCAGCAGCTCATCGGTGCCGCCGTCGTCGCCGGACAGCTCCGCCAGCGCCGACAGGTCGAACTCCATACCGAGCACGGCAGCCAGATCGAGCAGGTCACGCGCCGGCTCGGAAAGCACGTCGTGACGAAGCAGGATGGCATCGCGCACGCTCTCCGGCACCGGCACCGTCTCACCAGGGGCGAGCACCGCCAGGCCATCATCGATCTGCACCTGCCCGCCGATCTCCAGCGCCCGCGCAAACTCCTCGACAAACAACGGTATCCCGAGCGATCGCTCATATATCTCCTGCAGCAGATGACGTCCCGGCTTGCGACCGAGTGTCCGTTCGATCAACAACGCGGTCTGCTCGCGATTCAGCGGAGGCAACTCGATCTCTTCGCAGCGACGGGTCCGGCGTAGCTCGTAGCGCATGCGTCGGATCGGATGGCCGCGCGTGATTTCATCGCTGCGGAACGTCCCGATCAACACGATCGGTTCACCGGCCAGATGGTCGGCCAGGGCGGGGATGAGTTCGAGCGTAGCGTTGTCGGCCCAGTGGAGGTCATCAAACAGGATTGCGGTGTGCCCGTCCCGGGTGGCCGCGGCCAATGTCGAGGCTATCGCTTCGATCAAGGTCTCCCGATCGATCTCCGCCGGCGCCGGACCAAGCTCGGGTAGCAGCAGCGCGAGATACGGCAGTAATGCGTCATTGTAGAGCGAGGTATCGGTGGTGCGCAGACATTCCCGAAGCACCGCGGCGACCGGTCCGTACGGCGGCCCCGACCCCTCGCGGGCGCGGCCGATAAACGACTGGCCGGCATAGGCCGACAGGGCCGCCTCGGCCAGCGTCGTCTTGCCGCATCCGGATTCACCGCTGAGCAGCAAGATCCGTCCGCCGCGCTCGCCGACTTCGAAGGCTTCGGCAAGCCGGGCCAGTTCACGCTCGCGCCCGATCGGGGCGCTGTCGGAGTTCAGGTCATTCATACGACATCAGAATCAAGTGAGAAACGGAAGTATCGGATAGTCGGCTCTGCGCTGTCGGACAACGGCCGATTCTCCCCACACGGACCAAGATACTCCATGTTTTCCGGATTGCAAAGAGGAAAGCGACCGACGTCCTAACCGATCCGATAACCCGCCTGGATAACTTCCAGGGCGCCCGACTCAAGATTGCGCAGCATGTTCTTCGCCTTCACCAGCGCATCCGGCACCAGCACCGACAGTCCCAGCAACGGTCGCTCGGCCCTGGGCGTGGCCAGTGCAGATCTAAACAACTGCCGGCTCTCCTCAGTCGTGTCAATCCGAAACTCCGGTACCAATCCCGCCCGTTCGATCTCCGCCTCCAGCCGTGCCGCAGTGACCAGGTTGTCATGATCGGCTGCGCCCGCCCAGAAAACCGGGTAGTGCAACTCGCTTGTCTCGCCCCGGACGGCTTCATGAAAGACCATCCGTCCGTCCGAACGGAGCACCCGCCGTACTTCGGCAAACACCGCCGCGAGATCGGCAATGTTGCCGGTAAGATGCTGAAACCAGACCAGGTCAAAACTGCCCGCGCGGAAGGGTAACTTGACCGCATCGGCACAGAGACAATCGATCCGATCGCCAAAACCCAGTTGCGCATTGAGCAGGGCATTGATCCGACAAAAAGCCTCGGTAAGGTCGACCGCCGTCACCCGACACCGGTACTCTTCGGCGAGCGTACGCGCCGGGCCGCCAATACCCGCTCCGAGATCGAGTACTCGTGTTTCGGGATCGATTCTGGCCCGTTCAGCAAGCGCGCGCGTCTGCGCCCGACCACCGATATGGAATTCATCAAAAGCGGCGATATCGTCGCGGCTGAGCGCATCGAAGCGCAACCCGTGCCGTTGGAGAGTGGCGTGGATGCGCTCGAGTGGATCTTGCGGCGCGTAGTGGATTGAGATTTGTGATTCGGCCAAGCTTGTCCGCTCCGGCTGGGGTTGCCTGTCAAACAGATGGCCGACCAGACGGTTCCTTCCGGGCGCCGGCGACGGTACAGGCGGAGCGGCCAGCTGTCCCGTTTGGTACACGCCGTCTCTCTTCGGTTTTCGGAATCCTGTCGTAACTGTATCTCCAACAATGCATTATCGAATTCTTTCAACTTCGGCCCCAGGCTTGCACGACTCCCTGCCGAACGGTTCGAATTTAGTACAGCGATTCCTCAGGGAGTTGCTCCGATACAAAGAGTGAGCCCGAACCTGCAAACATGCTTACACGAACATAGTCAACCAGGGAGTGAAATGATGCGACAGCTTACGAACATCCTCATGATTCTGCTGCTGACCTCGATGGTAGTCGGCGCCGCGTCGACCGCCTCGGCCGACGGCGTCCGTAACGCCATCGAAAAGCACCAGGACCGCAAAGGTCACCGTCAGGCGGCCGCCGGGGTGGCCGATGACCGGGCCGACCTCGATCGACTCTCCGATTTGATCATGACATGGAACGACCGCCGCAAGGCCGGCGCCGACCAGGCCGAGCTCGACCGCCTGCAGCATCAGATCGCCGTCGAACTGCGCCGCGATATCGCCGAAAACAAGGCCGAAGTGGCCCGATCCTCCAAAGAACGGCGGCAGTCGACCCGCGAGCTGCGCAGCGACCGTCGGGAGCTTCGCGATGACCGGCGGGATGTCCGTGAAGCCCGGCAGTCAGGCGACCGCGATGACACACGCCGCGAGAAACGGGAATTGCGTGATGATCGCCGGGACCGTCGCGACGACCGCCGGGATCTCCGCGATGACCGCCGGGACGAAGCCGAAGCGCAGCAGCTGCTGCAGGAAAAACGCCAGGTGGCGGCCCGGCTGGCCGCGATTCAGCAGCAGATCGACCGGGGGACCGGTGATCCGGAATCGCTGCGCGCCCACCAGATGGCCCTCTATAATGAATACCTGATTCTCTCTCAAAAAGAGATCAAGCAGGGCGTTCGCGAGATGCATGAAGACCGGCGCGAACTGCGCGAGGATCGCCGGGAAAGCCGGGAAGACCGTCGCCAGGGCTAAGCTACATTCTGGCAGTCAATTATCGCACCCCGTCGGGTAAGACCCGGCGGGGTGTTCTGCTGTAACACCCCCCGTCGGGAACCAACTCAAGAACGTGACTGTTACAACAATAGTTGTTTCAACAAATATATGGGAGGCAAGACAAATATGACAAAGGCTGTTGAAGAAAGCGACAAAGCAGTGTTTGCCAACCTGTTCAGGACTTTTGACCGCCTCAACAGCGAGTTGTCACAGGTCCTGAAGGAGTTCGGCATCTCCGAGCCGCAGTTCAATGCCCTGCGGATCCTGCGCGGCGCCGGTGAACCGCTCTCCTGTCACGAGATCGGCGAGCGGATGATCACTCGGGTACCGGATATTACCCGTCTGCTCGACCGCCTGGAACAGCGCGGCCTGATCGAACGCCGGCGAAGCGAGTCCGACCGGCGGGTGATCTTTGTTTCGATAAGCGCCGATGGCCGGGCTTTGCTGAAACGTCTTGACCGCCCTGTCGCGAAGTACCAGCGCGAACGCCTGGCGCACCTGTCGGAACGGGAGCGTACCCAACTGGTGCGCCTGCTCGGCAAACTCCGTCAGGCGTAGGCGGGCCTACGCATGTGCAAGATAGTTGTTGCAACGAATAAATGAGCAAGAAAGGAGCATTCGATGATCACCCTGAGACCATCGGCCGAACGTGGCCACGCCAACCACGGCTGGCTCGACACCTACCATACGTTTTCCTTCGCCCGCTACTACGACGAAGCTCATATGGGTTTCCGCGTTCTGCGGGTGATCAATGAGGATCGCGTGGCGCCGGGTAGGGGTTTCGGCACCCATCCGCACAGCGACATGGAGATTATCACTTATCTGCTCGATGGTGAACTGGCCCACAAAGACAGTCTCGGCTCCGGCGAAACCATCCGGCGCGGTGATGTCCAGCGCATCAGCGCCGGTCGTGGCATTCTCCACAGCGAATTCAACGCCTCTGAGACCGACCAGGTGCACCTGCTGCAAATCTGGCTGCTGCCGAGTGAGCGCGGCCTGACACCGGGGTACGAGCAAAAGTTCTTCGGCGATGACACCAAGCGCGGCCGGCTGCAATTGCTGGTGTCGCCCGATGGTCGCGAGGACTCGCTGTCGATGAATCAGGATGCGTTTCTCTACGCGACCATCCTCGAGGGTGACGAGCAGGTCGAACATACCCTCGCACCCGACCGCCACGCCTGGGTACAGGTCGCCCGCGGGACAGCGATTGTCAACGGCGAGGAACTGTCGGCCGGTGACGGCGCTGCACTGAGTGACGTGAAGACTGTCACCATCGCTGCTCACGGCAGCACCGAACTGCTGCTGTTCGACCTGCCGTAAGTACATTGCCAGACGTGAAACGGGCACCCGGATCGCCCGTTTCGCGTTCTTCTAATCATCAACCACACGCCCTCGAAAAGGAGAAAGTCCGATCCCATGGCCAACAAACAACCGTCCGACTACACCACCGCATCGCTTCCCTCGCTCCCGCTCGAGGAGTGGGAGGACAGCAAAATCACCCTGCACTTGTATCTGCAGATCATCGGCAAGATCCGTCTGGCCCTGATGCCGCCGCTCAACCACTGGTGGCATGTACCGCTCTATCTCACGTCGCGAGGTCTGACGACGCGGCCGATTCCCTACGGCGATTTTGTCTTCGAAATCTCGCTCGACTTCATCGGCCACACGCTTCTGCTCACAACCAGCCGCGGTGGTCAGCAGGAGATTGCCCTGCGCGGCCAGCCGGTTGCTGATTTCTATGCGGAGCTCACCGCGGCGCTGGACCGCAACGGCATTGCCGTCGACATCAGCCCGCAGCCGTTTGATCATCCCAGCACCATTCCTTTTCCCGAAGACACTCAACACAAGGCGTATGATCCGGACTACATCCACCGCTACTGGACTGTACTGCTCTTCGGTCACACCGTGCTGACCGAGTTTGCCGGACGCTTTGTCGGCAAGTGTACGCCGATCCATCTCTTCTGGCACAGCTTCGATCTCGCCTACACCCGCTTCTCCGGGCGCGAGGCGCCGGCGTTGACCGAGGCCGGCCAGGTGGCCCGCGAGGCCTACTCGCACGAGGTGATCAGCTTCGGCTTCTGGGCCGGCGATGACAAACTACGTGAGCCCGCATTCTACTCCTACACCTATCCCGAACCACCCGACCTTCGCGCCCAGCCAATCAGCCCCGACTTCGCCTACTGGGTCGAGCAGAACGGCGGCTCGCTGGCTATACTCCCATACCGGCAACTTCGCGAGGCCGACTCGCCGCGTGTGGTCCTGCTTAATTTTTTAGAAAGCGCCTACCAGGCCGGCGCCCGGCAGGCCGGCTGGGATATCGAGCAACTGACACTGAAGCGCTGAGCGCTGTACAAATGGCCCGCAAGCGCTTACCTTGCGAGTCATGACGACCACCAATGACAAACGTGCCCGCGCCCGTGAGTTGGGTATCGATGTCGGCGTGATGGCGCCCGGCCCGCTCAATGCGATTACCGACATTGACGGTGTCGCGGTCGGCCATCGCACCCTGATCACCGGCGACGACATCCGCACCGGCGTCACCGCTGTGTTACCGCACAGCGACAACCTCTTCCAGGAAAAAGTGCCGGCCGCGATTGCGATCGGCAACGGCTTCGGCAAACTGGCCGGTTACAGCCAGGTCAACGAACTGGGGACAATCGAGTCACCGATCCTCTTGACCAGCACCCTTGCGGTCGGCTCCGTCCTGCACGGCGGGGTCTGCTACATGCTCTCCCGGCCGGGCAACGAGAAGGTCGAAAGCGTCAATGTGGTGGTGGGGGAGACGAGCGATGCTTTCCTCAGCGATATCCGCAGCCTGCCGATTACCGCTGAGGATGTGTATGCTGCTATCGACGACGCCTCCGGCGGCCCGGTCGACGAGGGCTGCGTTGGCGCCGGTACCGGTACCGTCGCATTCCGCTTCAAGGGCGGTATTGGCACGTCTTCGCGAATAGTCCCGGTCAGCCCGCGCAAACAGTTCACACTCGGGGTGTTGGTGCAGGCCAATTACAGCGGTATCCTCGATATCAACGGCGCCCCGGTCGGGCGCGAGTTGCAGCAGCCGAAACCGGATGATATCAACACTCCGGCCGGCGATGGTTCCTGCATGATTGTCGTGGCTACCGATGCTCCCCTGCAGGTGCGCAATCTCCGGCGGATCGCCGAACGCGCCCTGCACGGCCTGGCCCGAACCGGATCGTACATGCGCCACGGCTCGGGCGAGTATGCCATCGCTTTCTCAACCGGTTACCGCATCGACCACCGTCGTAAGGTCGCACTGACATTGCCGGCGCTCGTTTCCGATCACGTGATCAATGGCTTCTTCCGGGCCGTTGTCGAGGCGACCCGGGAGGCTGTGTACAATGCCATGTTCATGGCTACCTCGATGACCGGCCGGCAGGGACGGCACGTGCCGGCTATTCCCCTTGATGATGTCGTGCGCATCTGCGAAAAATACAACGTCCTCAATCTGCACCGCAAACTCCCCGGCGACACTGACCTGTGATACCAGGCATGTCAGACGAGCGAAACAACATCCTGATCACCGGCAGCCCCGGTGTCGGCAAGACGACCATCATACAGAGACTCTTCGACAGACTGTCCGCACGCCACGCAGTCGGATTCTACACGCGCGAGATGCGTGAGCACGGCCGACGGGTTGGCTTTGAGTTGGTCAGTCATGACAATCGACACACCGTGCTGTCGCACGTCGATATCGACAGCAGCTATCGAGTGGGGAAGTATGGTGTTGATCTGTCCGGCTTTGAACGATTCCTCGATCAGGTGGCCCTGGATGCGGGCAATGGCCCGGTGATTATCGACGAGATCGGCAAGATGGAATGCTTCTCGGAGACCTTCCTGGCGCTTGTGCGCGACCTGCTCGATAGCCAACGCGCCGTCGTCGCAACCATCGCTGCCAAAGGCGGTGGCGCGATCGCCGAGATCAAGCATCGTCCGGACTGTTCGCTGGTCACCGTCACGCGCGACAATCGCGACCGACTGCCTGCAAAACTGGCGGACATGCTCGACTTCGACTAGGCGGCCAACTCCGGAAAAAGCGTCGCCAGCAACCGATCGTACTTCTGCTGGAGATCAGCCACGGACCGCTCATCGTAGCCAAACAGCGACAGCCATAGCTGCACCTGCTTCACACCCGGACCGTAGCACCTGTCGTCAATGTACACTCGCAGGTAAGCACTGTTGAGCGGTTCAACTGTCGCCGCGAAATCACGCGGTGGGTTGATCACGCGGACAACACCCTGCCACTCTTCGCCATCACCGGTGACCAGACCGTAGCGATCACCCGCCTTGAGATGTTCCACGGCGCCTTCGCGCATCAGACCGTCGGAACCCATCACCCGCCGCCAGGCCTCCTCGAGCGAAACGTCGATTCGCTTCTTGGCCCAGACCACCCGTCGCTGCCGACTGCGATGCTTCTCCAGGTAGTGCTTGAGGCCGCCGAGCTCGAAATCCCAACCGCGGTCGGTTGCATCATACTGATCGTCCCATGAATCATCCTCAAGCCACCCGGAGTCCACCAGCCGCACGATCGTCTTGCCGCCCCGGCTCTCCAGTTCCCAGTCCTGCGCCAGGACAACCGGGTTGCCTTGCTCATCTTTGACCGTCCAGGTGGTGCGAAGTCGATGGGGCGGTTCCCAGATGTCAATCGGCATCGTCCCAGAGGCTTCACCCTCGCCCCAGGAGCCGGCAATAAAGCCGCCGACGCCCGGTTTGGAATCAGCGGTCAGGGGAAACCAGTTGACCAACTCCTCGGCCTCCGTGAGTGCCTTCCACACCGCGTCGATTGGGGCGTCGATCGCGATGCTCTTTTCGATCCGACGCGTCTTCTTGTTCCGGTCAGCCATACGGGATTCCTCCAACCGTATCGTCATTCTTCGTCATCGTCTTTCGTGATCGCCGAGTAGCTGCCGGCAAAGACCCGGAACTTTCGACCGAACGTCGCGGTCGGCCTATTGTACCTGGCCGCGATACGTGCAAACGCCTCGCTCAGCTCCTCGGCGAACTGACGCTGGGCGGTCGCCGATGACAGCGTGATTTCAGTCTCGAGCGTCAGGGTTGCGACTTTCTTGCCGGCCTTGTCGGCGCGGCGACGGAGAATCGCCAGGTCACGAATCGCCCGCGCCGCCACACTGACCAGATAACTCCAGCTGAACCGCTCGCGGGATGGCGGCAAGTCCGCGCCGACCTCACCCAGGGCGGCCGGGCTAATCACAAACCGTTCCGCCGATGGTCGCAGGATTCGTTCGGTACAGTTGCCTTTCTGCCGAGTTTCAGTCAGGGTAATCAGTCCGGCTTCCTCCAGCTGCCGCAGATGGTAATTGACCCGCTGCCGGGGCATGTGCAGCCGCCGGGCTAATTCGGTGGCCGAGGCGCCGTCGCCCAGCTCGCGGATGAGTCGCAAGCGGTTGGGTTCCAGTAAGGTAGCGGCGCGCGTTGGTTCTTCTACGATTTCCAGGGACATAGCGGGGAACAGACGCTGTTGATGTTTCTTGGTTGCTTACAAGCTATAATAGACAGTAATGCATGTCAAGAAAAATTTATTTGTCTTATGCCCGGCCTTGGCCTTTTCCCGTATTATGGGTATAATTATCCATCATGTGCCGCTCCGGCGGCCGAAAGGAGGCAGCTATGAAAGTCGCGATACCAACCGACAACGGCCTCTTGTGCGCCCATTTCGGTCATGCTCCCCAGTTTACCTTCGTGGAGCTCGACCCGGAATCAAAGGCAATTGGCGCCAGCGAGACTGATACCCCACCGCCGCACGAACCCGGACATATACCCAAGTGGATTGTTGACCACGGCGCCACCCATGTGCTTGCCGGCAACATGGGCCACCGGGCCAAAGAGATCCTCGCCGCCAAGGGGATCGAAGTGCTCTGCGGCATCCCCGAACTTCCCGCCGACCAGATTGTCCGCGCCTTTGTCGAGGGCACGCTGGAGACGAGCGATGTTACCTGCGAAGGTGGTCGCGGCCACGGACCGGGCCACGGACAGGGCCACGGACAGGGCATGGGAGGTGGTCGCGGGCAGGGGCGCTGCGGCGGTCACGGCCCCGGGCAGGGGAACAGCTAGGCCCGTATTCATCGCAAGACGTAACTTCTCAGGACGGTTCGGACCGATCGATCGGCCCGGACCGTCTTTCATCATCAACCGACAGATATCACTTGAACTGACACCAACTCGATGATACTCTACACAGCATGATTACCGTCCAGCATCCATCCGAAGCCATCAATCCCGGCGTCATCAAGCCGGGCAGTGTCATCTATTGTGCCGGTAATGCCGCCACCCCGCGCGAACTGCTCAAGCAACTGGCGGCTGACCTTACGATCACCGATATCGATATGTACAGCGTGCTGCTGCTC
>WJMS01000003.1 GCA_014727815.1 candidate division GN15 bacterium | reverse complement strand
TTTCCGCGATGTTTTCGACTACACCGATGCCACGGACGATTGTCATCTCGCCGCCGCGGACAATCTGTCCGCCGGGTACGTTGCCGATATCATGGCTGATCGTTTCAACCACGTCGGTGAGTGACAGTCCGTACTGGGCGATACGATCGGGATCGAACAGGATCAGGTACTGCCGAAGGAAGCCGCCCCAGCTGTTTACCTCGGCGACACCCGGCACCGCCTGCAGCTGCGGTTTGATGATCCAGTCCTGGGCTGTCCGCGGTGCGGTGATGTCGTCGGTATCGCCGAGCACGATGTAATGAAAGACTTCACCGAGTCCGGTCGAGACCGGTCCGAGTTGCGGCGCCGGGATACCGTCGGGGAGATCAGCCGTAGGTAGTCGTTCGGTTACTTGTTGTCGGGCGAGGTAGAGGTCGATATCGTCTTCGAAGATGGCCGTAATCTGGCACAGGCCGTACTTCGTCACCGACCTGACCTCGTTGAGGCCGGCCAGCCCGGTCAAGGCCTGTTCGAGCGGGTAGGTCACCAGCCGTTCGAGATCTTCCGGCGCCCAACCGGGTGCGGCAACATTGACCTGCACCATCACCGGGGTGGTGTCGGGGAAGGCGTCGAACGGGAGATTGACCAGCGCGATTACTCCCAGCACAGACGCCAGCCCGGCCAGCGCCAGGACCAGGAAGCGATAGCGCAGGGTAAACTCAACCAGTGCTTTTAGCATGGCCGGCTCAGCTGGTCGGTTCAAGGCCACAGCATCCGGCGCCGATGCTGGATTTCTTCAGTTCGGTCTTGAGCAGAAAGGCCCCATCGACAACAACCTCTTCACCCGGGCGCAGCCCGCTGGTGACCTGGTAGAACGGTCCGTCACCGTCGAGCAGCTGCACTTTGCGGGGGCGGTAGCGGTCGGCTGCTTCCTTCACGAACACGACATTGCAGCAGCCCTCCCACTGGACGGCATCCTTGGGTACCAGTGAGACTGCCTCGTTGGTCGTGCCGGCTATCCGGGCCCGGCCGAATTCGCCGGCGCGCAGGTTGTTGTTCGGGTCGAGCACGCGGGCCCTGACCGTACCGGTGCGCGTGTGGGGATCGAGAAAGCGCGAGGTCCAGATGACTTCAGCGCCGACCCGGGTCAACCCGCGACCATCGGAATTGAAGGTCAGCGTCTGCCCCACGGACACCCGGCGAAGCTGTTCTTCGGTCAGGCGCGCCTCGATCCACATCGAGGAGGGGTCGGCAATCGTGGCAAACGCTCGACCGGCGCCCAGTAGTTCGCCGATTTTGGCGGTTCGCTCGACCAGCATGCCGTCGGTGGTGGCCCGCAGCGCAAACTGGTTGGACAGGGTGCCATGCTCGATGATTTCATCGATATCACCGTTGTTGAGCCCGGCTGAAAGCAGCAGCCCGCGGGCGGAAACCAGCGCCGAGCGGGCACGCTCGGTCAGCGCGTCCTGCCGCTCGAAATCGGCGGCGCTGATCATGTTGCCGTCGAGCAGTTCGCGGTGGCGCTTGAGTTCTTTGCGCTGCACTTCGTGCTCAGCGTGGGCAGCCAGAAAGTCCGAGCGGAGTTTGGCGATATCAGGCGACTGGACTATTGCCATGATGTCGCCCTTCTGCACGGCATCGCCGGGGGAGACCAGCCAGCGTGAGACCAGGGCCGGGACGGTAGTGGTTACAACCGTCGCAGCAGTCTCGTCGAAGACTACCTCAGCGGGTGCATCGAGCGCATGTTCAAGCTGACCCTCGACCGCCGGTCGGACGGAAAGTCCGGTTCGCGCGGCGGTGGTCGCCGAGGCAAACTGGATCAGGGCGCCATCGGTGGCGCAGATGTCGGCGTTCGGGCGGAAATTGAGTGAGATATCAATCTCTTCTTCAACCGTCTTGATGCCCTCACGGGCGATTATCTCTTCCTGCGGGAAGCTGATACCCGGGTTGCACAGGCGGCAGTGCGATTCGGGCAGGTCGTGCCCGGCACACCAGTCGTTGGCGGCTTTGAAGTCGGTAATCAACGACGGGTTGCACTTGGTGCACTCGGACTCCGGGACGCGGTGCGGGGCGCACCAGTCGGCCGCGATCGTCGACTTATCGGATACATGCCCTGCCGTATTTTCGTTCTGCCGGGCGATTATCTCTTCCTGCGGGAAGCTGATGCCCGGGTTACAGAGACGGCAATGAGACTCGGGCAGGTCGTGCCCGGCACACCAGTCGTTGGCGGCCTTGAAATCGGCAATCAACGACGGGTTGCACTTGGTGCACTCGGACTCGGGCACCTCGTGCGGGGCGCACCAGTCGGTGCCCAAGGTTGAACTATGCCTTTCGTCGGGTTCGTTCTCGGCTACCGGGGTGGCGGTTTCACCCTGTTGAGCCGTTGGATCGTGCTGCCCGGCATGGGCGTCGGCCGTCTGCATCTCGGACTCGCCGCAGCCGGCCAGTACCAGCACCAGGGCGAGCAGGCAAATGATGAGTAGTACAATAACGTGTCGCAACATCTGATTCTTCTCCCGAGTCTATCGAATCGGTTTACCGGAAACGTCGTGTCGAGACATTCACCGGTTTCTGTGCTTAGTGAAGAGACGTTGCCGGGCAGATTTCACCCGGCGTCGGAATCAGACGAGCGTTCGAGGGGGATGGTCGATACAACAGGGATTGGAGCCTTCAACACTGCAGGCATTGGCAGTCACCAGCCAGAGTGGCGTGGGTGAGACCGGCCCGGAGCCGTCGGTGACCGCCGGAATCATGTGTATCCCCGGCAGGCACTGCAGACAATCGCCGCAGTCGCGGCATTCATCCTTGCAGTGGTCGTCGTGCTTATCGTTGCACGTACCGGCGAAGATATCGCCGCAGGCCAGCACCAGCAGGGAGGTGGCCAGCAGGAAGATCATCCAGAAGCGCCAGGAATGTCGGTCTATGGCTATGGTTGTAGCTCTATTCATCTTATCCGTTAAACCCCCGAGTTGTGCCGGGGTTTCCCAATCGGTTGATCAAATATACTACATTGATCCATATTATCAAGGGGATTCGGAGACGGTGTCGGGGATGGGTGGCGCAGCTACTCAGCGTATTGCGCTACAATCAGTTCGGCGCGGATGGCCGAGGGGCGCATCATCGGGTAGCGATATTTCATGTTGGTGTCGCGAAGCGCCTGGCGCCAGGCCTGGAAGATATCGCTGTTCGGGTCGACCAGCCATTGGCCGCCCTCGCCGCCACTGGCGCTGCCGCCGCCTTCGAAGCGCCGGACATGCGGACACGCCATGGCATCGGCTACCTCGGTATGGCCGTCGACCCGGCAATTGGTGATACCGCGTTGACAAAGGCCATCACGGATGTAGTCGGCAAAACCGCCCTCACCGCCCTCTTCATTGCGGCCGGAACTGCCGGTGGAGCAGGCATAAATCGGCACGATCAGATCCGGCCGGCACTTCTGCGCCAACAGGTCGAGCAACTGGTCGGTGGCGCC
>WJMS01000014.1 GCA_014727815.1 candidate division GN15 bacterium | reverse complement strand
GCGTTACCGGCGGTAACGTTGGAGCCGGGAAGCCGCTGACATCGATTTGAGAGTATCGGGGTTGTAGTTCAGTTGGTTAGAATGCCTGCCTGTCACGCAGGAGGTCGCGAGTTCGAGTCTCGTCAACCCCGCTTTTTCATGCCCGCAATCCGCGAGAGCATCTGTGCGACTCGTCGGTTGCAGTCCACCATCTTCTATCCTATCATCTATCAACAAATTACCTCCAGCCAAAAGCCGAATCTCCGGCAATAACATAGAGCGTTCGCGGTCGCAACCCGGTCGCAGTCCGAAGCTGCTGTTGACATGCCACCGCCGATTCGACGGATAAGGACCAGGGTGCTGGAGTTCAAAAAGCCCCCTGCGATGATTCAGGTAATCGTTGCCTTGTGCCAAATATAGCCTATATTGATCGATATTCATCGTTCACAGTATCAGGCAGACTGACGGACACATGAGAGGAGCGAATATCGTAATGCGAACAATGGTCACATGCTTCAGTACCCTGATGCTGATACTGGCGTGTTCGGTTGCCTCTGCAGAATACACAACCAAAGATCCGGAAGTGAAAGAGGAGAGTACTGCCTTGAAAATAAAAGTCGCGTCTTTGATTGTTGATGATCAAGACAAAGCCGAGAAATTCTATACCGAAGTCTTGGGATTCGAGGTAAAAGAGAACGTTCCGGTCGGAGAGTTCAGATGGTTGACGGTAGTGTCTCCGGACAATCGCGACGGAACCGAATTGGCGCTGGAACCCAACCAAAATCCTGCTGCAAAGACTTTCCAAAAGGCGATATTCGACCAGGGCATTCCAGCAACGATGTTTTTCGTCGAAGACCTTCAAAAGACCTACGAGAAGCTTGTAGAATCGGGGGCGGTGTTTAAGGTACAGCCAAAAGATATGGGTGGAACATTTGCGGCGATTCTTGACGATACCTGCGGCAATCTGATCATGATTGCGCAAGAGTAAGCAGCTGCAGACGTATAGGTTATCCACGGCTCAAATGTACGAGTACTAGCCGGTGTCATAGACAGCCCAGGCCTTATGACTGCCATGAGGACGAGCTTGCCCCTGGTCCCGCTGGTGTTGGCTGGCGACAAGGCCGATTGGGAGCTGGCATCGTTGAAGGCGACGCAATTCTCGGCCGCCGAAAAACGGCCACATCCCCGAGTCTGGCTCTTCTCCCCACCCTCCTTTAATGGAGCAGGGCCGCTACTTCATGCTCACAACCGCGTCTTTCAGTCCTGGCAGCTGTTCAGGCTCAGGCCGGTTTCTTGTTCCACGACAATGACTTAGAGTTCTGGCCCGGCTGCTTCCCACTATTCAGTCGGAGAGTTCCGGGACGCGCTGCAAGGGCCGGCTGCGGCCTACAGGAATCAACTCCGATTTCGGAGCATTTTCGCCTCACATCACGCCGGATTCGACAGTTTGCCGCACCAGTTTCTGCTTGACAGAGGGCTCACTTAGCAGTACTTTGTTCGGAAAGCGAACAAAGCGGTGGATCGACACACCACCCTCACTCACCCGCTTCTGCCAGAATCTCGATCCCCCGTGCAAGACCTTGGAGGCAGTCATGTCCGCCAGACTATTATCGGGAGCCCTTGCCGTCGTTATCGCGGTGATACTGATTGGCAGCACGGGTTGCGAAAGAGATGTTGATACGCTCGGCCCCGCCGAGTTCCCCACTGACCCGGAGATCTTCCTCGACGGATTTGGACCGGGAGTCCAGTATCAGGCGTTCGCCGGATCGAAAGTAACCGCCTTGAGTATCGATGCCGACACCAAGCGCGCCGGGGAGCGGTCCCTGAGATTTACCATTCCCAACTTCGGCGATCCCGCCGGCTCGTACGCGGGCGGTGCATTGGTATCGAGCGGGCGCAATCTGGCCGGCTACAACGCCATGACATTCTGGGCGAAAGCGAGTGTCGCCGCCACCCTTGACCTCGTCGGTATCGGCAATGACAATACCGGCACCTCGCGATTCGTTGCGACCCGGTCGGGACTTCAGGTTAATACGATCTGGACGAAATACGTGGTGCCGATTCCGGCCTCCAGTAAACTTACTGAAGAAGGCGGCCTGTTCTTTTTTGCCGAGGGACCGGAGAACAACAACGGCTACGAGCTCTGGTTTGATGAGGTGCAGTTCGAGCGGCTCGGCACCATCGCTCAGCCCAGACCGTCGTTCACCAGTCAGACAGTCAGCTTGCAGGTCGGGGACTCGGTCACGGTCAGTGGCGCCAATGTAGTCTTTGACGTTGCGGGAAGCGACGTGACTGTCGACGCCATGCCCGGCTACTTCACGTTTTCGTCATCGGACAATGCCGTGGCAACGGTCGGTGCCGACGGCGTGATTCGGGCTGCGGGATTGGGGACTGCCTTTATAACGGCAACACTGGACACGATTGCCGCTCCCGACACGATTACAGTAACTGTCGAGGATGCCCCGCCGGGACCGACCGTTGCGGCGCCGACGCCGACGGTTCCTCCGGGCGACGTCATCTCGCTGTTCAGCAATGCCTATTCGAACGTGACCGTTGACACCTGGTCAGCCGACTGGGATGACGCTGACCTTGCCGATATCCAGATCGCCGGCAATGACACCAAGCTGTACTCGAATCTGTCATTTGCCGGTGTCGAGTTCACTTCGTCGCTGATCGATGCGTCCGCCATGACCCACTTCCACATGGATGTCTGGACGCCGGATCCGACCGGCGCTCCGGCCGTGTTCAAGATCAAGCTGGTTGATTTCGGCGCCGACGGCGCTTTTGGAGGTGGTGACGACGTGGAGCACGAACTCACCCTCGACAACACGACCACGCCTGCTATGGCTACCGGGACATGGGTCGGACTCGATATCCCGCTAAGCGACTTCGTCGGACTGACCACGCAGGGACATCTCGCCCAGCTGATCATTTCGGGCGATCCGAATACCGTATATGTCGACAACGTATACCTCTACGCAGCGTCGACACCATCAGAACCGGCTGTCGCAGCCCCGACACCAACCGAACCTGCCGGAAACGTGATTTCGCTGTACAGCGATGCCTACACGGATGTCACTGTCGACACCTGGTCGGCGCCGTGGGACAACGCTGACCTGACCGACACGACAGTGGCCGGCGATGACACCAAGCTGTACACGAACCTCGTGTTTGCCGGTATCGAGTTCACCTCGGCGCCGGTCGATGCAACCTCGATGACACACTTCCACATGGACATCTGGACGCCTGACCCGACTGCGGCCCCGGCGGTTTTCAGAATCAAGCTGGTGGACTTCGGCGCCGACGGCGCTTTTGGAGGTGGTGACGACGTGGAGCACGAGTTGACCTTTGATGCGGCCTCGACGCCGCCGTTGGTCACCGGCAACTGGATCAGCTTCGACATACCGTTGACTGACTTCATCAACCTGACCACGACCGGTCATCTGGCGCAGATGATTCTCACCGCCGACCCGGGTCCAAACACGGTGTACGTCGACAACATCTACTTCTACGGACCGGGCGGGACACCAACTGAACCAGCGACCGCGGCGCCCACGCCGACCTATCCGGCGGGCGATGTCATATCGCTGTACAGCAATGTCTATACGGATGTCACTGTCGACACCTGGTCGGCGCCGTGGGACAACGCCGACCTGACCGACACGACAGTGGCCGGCTATGACACCAAGCTGTACACGAATGTGGTTTTCGCGGGCATCGAGTTTGCCTCACAGACAATCGACGCCACGGCGATGACGCACTTCCGCATGGACATCTGGACCCCCGATTCGACTGCGACGCCCGCGGTCTTCAGAATCAAGCTGGTGGACTTCGGCGCCGACGGCGCATTTGGCGGTGGTGATGATGCCGAACACGAACTGACATTTGATGCGACATCCACCCCGCCATTAGTTACTGGCAACTGGATCAGTTTTGACATACCTTTGACAGACTTCACCAATCTGACGACGACGGGTCATTTAGCGCAGCTCATTTTCGTAGCCGACCCGGGTCCCAACACCATTTATGTGGACAACGTGTTGCTGCATCGATGAAGAATTCGACTGACAAAGTAGCCCTGGGCGGCGGAGTCGGCCGAGGCCGCAAAGCGCGGTCGAAGGGGAATCGGAATCACGCCGAGCGGGGTCACTCACTGGCTGACAACGTGCTTCAACTCATCTGGCAGGAGCACCAGATATCGCGGGCGGAAATCGCCCGCCGGACGGAAATGTCGCGATCAACCGTCTCGGAGATAGTCGACAGTCTGCTCAAGGCGGGACTGGTTGCAGAGGTCGGGGCCGGTCCTTCCCGCGGCGGCCGTCGGCCGATCGTGCTGGAGTTTCAGGATGAGGCGCGGGTTATTCTCGGAGTCGATATCGGTGCAACGCACGTTTCTGTCGTGCTCACCGATCTACGGGGACGGGAGCTGGTATGGCGGGAGAAGCGACATCCGGTGCGCAGCGATCCCCAGGGAACGCGGCTCCTTGTCATGGACCTGTGCGATGAATGCCTTGTGGCGTGGAAACGCAGCCCCAAACGGCTGCTGAGTATCGGAGTGGCGGTCCCCAGCCCGGTCGACCCCGTAAACCCGGAGTGGCTCTCAGAAGTGGTTATTCCGAACTGGCGGGGACGGAGCGAACTGGAACGGCTTCATCAGAAATACGACGTCCCCGTGTACGTGGACAATGATGCGAACTGCGGCGCCCTGGCCGAGCACTGGTGGGGCGCCGGACGTGGTATCGAAGACTTCATCTATATCAAGTTGGGTACCGGCATTGGCGCCGGGTTCGTGCTTGCCGGAGAACTCTACCGTGGCGTGGCCGGAGCTGCCGGTGAATTCGGCCATTTGCCAATCGATCCCGAGGGTCCCCGGTGTGTGTGCGGCCTCAACGGTTGTCTGGCCACGTATGTCGGTGCCTCCGCGCTGAAGGAGCGGGCTGAGGCACTGATCGATCAGTACCCGGACAGTGTGTTGCGCAACGGCAAGCCAGCTGTGCCGGCCATAGAAGATGCGGCGCTCTCGGGCGACGACCTGGCTGTCAGGGTCGTGTCAGAAGCTGCGGACCATCTCGGCACGGCGGTAGTAAGCTGGCTCAATCTGATGAATCCGACCATGGTCGTGTTGGGTGGTGGTCTCTCCAGGCTGCAAGATTTGATCCTCGAGCCGATTCGCGACAAGGTCAAGCGCTGCACGCTGGTGGACGCGGCCGCGACGGCCAGGATACGAACCAGTGAACTGGGACCACGAGCGGTTGCGGTGGGTGCCGCCACCCTTGCACTCGAGTCCGCTTTTGCGGATCCACAGCTCTTTCGGCGGAAACCGCGCCCGGAGGTGCGAACATGAAGACGACGCAAACTGTGCTGCTATTTGCTTCCCTGCTTCTACTCGCCGTTGGCCTCGTGGGATGCAGTGACTCAACAAGCTCCGAGGAAGAGTGGCAGCTTGTCTGGCAGGATGAGTTCACCGGTCCCGCGGGCCAGTCACCCGACGCCGGCAAATGGGACTATGACATCGGCACCGATTGGGGCAATGCCCAGCTCGAGTACGATACGGATCGGCCCGAGAACGTCTCTCTCGACGGCAACGGTCATCTGGCTATCGTTGCACGCGAAGAGTCCTACCAGCAGCGCAACTACACATCTGCCCGGATCAACACCCGCGACCTGTTCGAGCCGACCTACGGTCGATTCGAGGCACGCATGAGAATGCCCTCGGGACAGGGTCTTTGGCCGGCCTTCTGGTTACTGGGGGCCAATATCGATTCGGTCGGCTGGCCGCAATGCGGCGAGATCGACATCATGGAGTATCGCGGCCAGGAGCCACTTTTCGTCCACGGCAGTCTCCATGGACCGGGCTACTCCGGTCAGCAGGCCGTGACGCAGCGGTTCAGTCTGGTCAATGACAGATTCGACACCGGATTCCACACCTTTGCGATCGAGTGGCGGCCCAACGAAATCAAGTGGTTTGTTGACGGTACGCTGTATCACACGGCTACCCCGGCTGATGTTTCCGGCGAATGGGTGTACGATCATCCCTTCTATATCATTCTGAACCTCGCGGTGGGCGGCAACTATGTCGGCCCACCTGATGCAGGCACGTCCTTCCCGCAAACCCTCCTGATTGACTGGGTGCGGGTCTACCGGGCAGTTCCATGAGAACGCTCTCGGACGTGCCGTGCGGGCAACTTAGGCTGACTCCGGGAATTCCCGCGAAACCCGATCGGCTCGGCAGTGTGCGGAGGATATGCAGATGAGTCAGCAAGGTCACTACGAAACCGCTCCCCAGGACAGGATTTCGTTCGGCTCCAAGATCATCTATGGCCTGGGAGCGTTTATCAACAACCTGCTTGCCGCCGCGAGCGGTGGCATGATGATTGTCCTCAATCTCGGGCTCGGTATGAGCCCTGCCCTGGTGGGGCTGCTGGGAGCGTTGCCACGACTTACCGACGCCATCACCGACCCCCTGATGGGGTATATCTCCGATCACACCAGATCGAAGTACGGACGGCGTCGACCCTACATCTTCTTTGGCGCGATCGGTGCAGGGCTGATCTTCGCCCTGCTGTGGCAATTGCCGAGCGGGCAGAGCGAAACCTTCTATTTCGTCTGGTTCCTGGTCGGTTCGATACTGTTCTATCTGGGTTACACCGTCTTCGCGACACCCTGGGTGGCGCTGGGATACGAGTTGACGCCCGACTATCACGAGCGCACCCGGCTCATGGGTGTCCAGAACTTCATCGGTCAGCTTGCCTACGTCGTATCACCCTGGTTCCTGTGGATTATGACCTACAAGGGTTTCTTCGATGACCAGGTCACCGGGGCGGCCGGACTGGCCATCATTATAGCGGCCGTGTCGATAGGTTTCGGCATCCTGCCCGCGATCTTCTTGAAGGAGCGGTTCAAGGATTACAAGGTAGAGGAGCGAAACGCGACCAACGGCGCAACCGTGGCCGTATCTCAAGGAGCCGTAGTACGCAACATAGTGGAGTTCTTCAAGGGCTTCGGGGCCACCCTCAAGTCCGGACCGTTCTTGAAACTGTGTCTGGCCACCTTCCTGGTATTCAACGGCTTCATGCTCGTCTCATCGTTCCAGTTCTATGTGATCATCTACTATGTGACCGGCGGTAATCAGGAACTGGGCGCAGAGTATGCCGGCTACGCCGGAACCGTCACGGCCGTCTCGACCTTCCTCGTCATCATCTTCGTCACCTGGATCGGAACCAAGATCGGCAAACGCCGGGCGTTTTTCATTGCAACCGGCATTTCCATGGTCGGTTATGCCCTGAAATGGGTGTGCTACAATCCGGACATTCCCATCCTGGTGGTGCTTCCGGCGCCCCTGCTGGCTTTCGGGCTCGGCGGCCTGTTTACGCTGATGCCGTCGATGGTCGCCGATGTGGTCGATATGGACGAATTGAAAACCCACGAACGCCGTGAGGGCATGTTTGGTTCGATTTTCTGGTGGGTCGTCAAGGTCGGCATGGCAGCGGCGTTGGCCGGCGGTGGCATCCTGCTCGAGGCGACCGGATTCAATGTTGACCTGGGCGGCAATCAGGCTGAAAGCACGATTTTTCTGATGCGGTTATGTGATGCCGGTATCCCGGTCATCACCTCCGCCATCGCGATTTGGGCGGTGGCCGCCTTCCCGATAACTGAGCAGGTAGCGCGCGAGGTGCGCACCGAACTGGAGCGCCGACGCGGTACGCCGCACGACGCTGCCCGCAGTCGCGTTCCATCCCACATTGGAGAACCTGAATTGGTGAGGACACTGATGGATAGCAAGAGCATTGTGGAGAAAGTCGACGATCTCCTCTCGAAAATGAGCCTGGAGCAGAAGATCGGTCAGATGCTGCAAACCGAGCGTCTGGCAGTCAGTCCGCAACAGGTCAAAGAACACCATATCGGCTCGGTACTGAGCGGCGGCGGTTCGAATCCCGGCAACAACACTCCCTCGGACTGGGTGGCCATGAACGACGCTTACTGGGCTGCCTCCACGGAAGCGGATGAACACCACCTCGGAATCCCGCTGCTCTACGGTGTCGATGCCATTCACGGACACAACAATGTCAGGGGGGCCACCGTATTTCCGCACAACATCGGTCTGGGCGCCGCCAACGACCCCGATCTGCTCGAACGAATAGCCCGCATCACAGCAAAAGAAGTCCTCGCAACCGGGGTTGAATGGACGTTCGCGCCGACCCTGGCGGTGGCCCGCAACGATCACTGGGGGCGGACGTATGAGAGCTACTCCGAGGACCCGGAAATCGTCAGCGCCTATGCCGAGCGGTTTGTCATGGGCTTGCAAGGAGATCTCGGCCAGGACAGCGTCCTGTCATGCGCCAAGCACTGGGTAGGCGATGGCGGTACCGAACACGGTATTGATCAGGGCGATACCAAAGTGTCTCTCGATGAACTGGAGCGAATCCACATTGCCCCCTACTATGGCGCCATCCAATCGAGTGTCCTCACGGTCATGGCGTCCTACAACAGCTGGAACGGTAACAAGTGCCACGGCCATCACTACCTATTGACCGATCTTCTGAAGAAGCGCATGGGCTTCACGGGATTTGTCATCTCCGACTGGAACGGCACGGACCAGCTTGCCGAGGATTTCGAGGAAGCCGTAGGGCTGGCAGCAAACGCCGGCATCGACATGTTCATGGTGCCGGAAAAGTGGCGAGAGTTCCTTAATGCCATGAAGAACCTTGCGAAGAAAGGCGCCGTACCGATGCAGCGCATCGATGATGCGGTACGCCGGATCCTGACCGTGAAATTCGCGTATGGGCTCTTCGAGATGCCGCGTCCGGCGGAACGCTACTGGTCAAACCATGCCAGCTTCGGCTCTACCGAGCATCGTGAAGTGGCGCGGGAGGCGGTCAGAAAGTCGTTAGTGCTTCTGAAAAACGACGATTCCGTGCTCCCGGTCGAGAAGAACGCCCGCATCCTGGTTGCCGGCAAAAACGCCGACAGCAGGGGCCATCAGTGCGGCGGCTTCACGGTCGAATGGCAGGGAACCTCCGGCAACGATGCGATCGAGGGTGGAACGTCCATCTGGGAGGGTATTCACCAGGTTGCGCCAAACGCGGTTCTCAGCGAAGACGGGTCGGCGGCAGATTCGCAGGACTTCGATGTGGCCTTCGTCGTGATCGGCGAAAGACCCTACGCTGAGGGCCTGGGCGATGTGCGCAGTGACGCTACCGTTGCCAGAGGGTCGACACCGGAACGGCCTGATCTGGTTCTCAAACCATATTCCGATACACTCGAACTGGCCGTGACTCACCCGGAGGACCTGCAGGTCATCAAGCGGATCGCTGAAAAGGGAATACCGGTGGTAGCGGTTTTGGTCTCCGGTCGACCGCTCGTCGTCAACCAGGAGTTGCAGGTGTCAACGGCCTTTGTCGCGGCGTGGCTGCCCGGCTCCGAGGGGCGGGGAGTAGCGGATGTCCTGCTTGGAGACTTCGACTTCCAGGGCAGGCTCTCATTCTCCTGGCCGAAACACACAGACCAGAACCCGAATAGAGGCGAAGAGCCGTACGATCCGCTGTATCCATACGGGTACGGCCTGACCTACCGGGGCTAAGACGGCGGGAAGCTGATACAGAGCCTGTATGTGAATGCCGGGAGTAAATCCTCCCGGCATTCTTCACTAGTGTCAATCATGTATACGGATGAGAAAGTGATCCTATGAAAGAAACAGTCATACCAGCGGTTTGCCTTTCGCTCACACTCGCGTTGTCGATGTTGGTTGCGTGTGGTCAGCAGGACGCGGAAGTCGATGAACCCGCCCGGCAGTCGTTGCTCAATGACGTCAAGAGCAAGCTCGAATCCGTCGACCCGATTCAACGACAGGCGCCGTTCGTGTTGCGTGAATTCAGCCCCGTCATGAATGGTGAGTGGATAGGCAATGCCGTTTCGTACGGCTGTTACCGGCAAGGCCAGGCGCCGGGTGTCGCCGGACCCAGCGAAGCCGAGATCCTGGAAGACCTCAACATCATACAGCAGCACTGGAGTCTGATTCGTGTGTACGGCGCCGATGACGATGCCGAGCGCATCCTCGGGGTTATCGAACAACATGACCTGCCGATCAGGATGATGCTCGGTATCTGGCTCGAACCGGAAGAGGGCGACTCCGTGCATGCCGCTACCAATACCGAACAGGTGCTGCGGGGTATTGAGCTGGCCAACCGCTACTCCGATATCGTCATGGCGGTCAATGTCGGCAACGAGACACAGGTGTTCTGGTCGGCCCACCGGATGAAGGCGAGTACGCTCATTCGATACCTGCGCGCCGTCCGAAACAACGTATCGGTGCCGGTGACAACGGCCGACGATTACAATTTCTGGAACAAACCCGAAAGTCAGGCGGTCGCCGACGAGGTCGACTTTGTTGTGACGCACATCTACCCGCTCTGGAACGGCAAGACACTGAATGAAGCAATTGGCTGGATGGACCAGATCTATCGAGAGATTCAGACCGCCCACCCGGACAGGATCGTGGCTATCGGTGAAATCGGCTGGGCCACGAACTACAATGCCGACAAGACCGGTCCCGGCGAGCAGGGGACGCTCGTCAAGGGAGAAGTTGGATATGACGCTCAGGCAGAGTTCCTGATTTCGCTGGACCGATGGGTCCGGGATAACCGGGTCACCTGCTTTTTGTTTGAAGCGTTTGATGAACCGTGGAAGGGCGGTGGCGAAAGCTCTCCGCCCAATGAGATTGAGAAACACTGGGGCGTCTACTACGAAGATCGAACGCCCAAAGCATCGTTTCAGGAATTCTTGTCCGTCACCGACGGATTGCGTCAGTAGCTCTGCCACACAGGATCATGAACGGAGAAGAGGTGACCCGGTACCCGGGCCACCTCTTTCTTCATGATCATCTGCCGCCGCGGCTAGAAGCCGACACTCAAATGCACGTAGGTACGGATTTCCCACTCATTGCCGTCCGAGAAACCTTCCGCCTCCGGATCACACACTAACTCACCGGAGGGATCAGCAACCGTTGTCGGACAGTAGCGGGGCGAGAACTGGTCTAAGGAGCGCCACTTGGCCTGAATGCCCAGGCGCGTCTGCGGGATGTCAAACCACTCCGGTGCGCCGAGTATGTATGAAATGTCGCCCATGAGCTGCACCGGGAAGGTGTTGTTGAAGTCGCGGTGGTAGTCGTAGGGACCCCAGTCATTGAACTTGGCGAAGCCGTTGAACTTGAACTGTCCGGCGGTCAGTCGAACGTCCCCACCAAAGCGATTGACCGTTCGCTCATCGTCGCCGTTTGGCTCACCCTTGCCGGCATACAGGTTCGTGATGACGCCGAGTCCCGGACGGATCTTCGAGACTATCCGAGCATGTGCTTCCCACAGGTCGCGAGCCGGCGGCGCGCCGGGGAAGGCAAAGGTGGTGCGGCCGTCGGAGAGAATACCAATGGCGGCGTCCTGCGTGGTCGGGTGGTGTTTGAAGACGAATCCCACGCTTGCCGCCAGTCGTGCATCCTCCCGCACATCGCTGTCCCACGCCCACATCCAGGTTGCCGGCGTCGGGTCGAAGGTTATGAGGAGTTCGCCGGCCGTCGTCTCACGATTCTCACGAACTGCGAACGGGTCGTCGAGGATATTACGCGGCCTGCCCGGCGCAGGCACGTCGCCCGGGATGGGATCTTCGATCGGCTTCTGCCAGAGGAAGTTGGGAGCGACTTGCCAGTTGCCCAGCGTGATCGCGAGGCCGGTCAGGAAATTCCACTGGTTGCCCTTGCCGCTGTCCTTGAGCCGCCACCCGGTGTACGTCAGGGTCTGGGTTGGACCACCGTCCGCCACCAGGCCCATGGCAGCTCCCTGGGCATACCAATTCCACCGCCCTTGCGAGTACGTTACTTTGACCTTACCGCCGAATGCATCGGATGACTCAATCTCATCCTGCAGGACGCGGTAGTCGCCCGGTGAGCCATCGACGATCTGGAATGACTCACCAACCTTGTTCTCACCGGACCAGATCCCGCCGACTTCGATGCCGAATGGTCCTCGCTCGGTCGCCAGGTGCAAACTGGCCTTGCGTGTGGGAGGCAGCGGCACCGCGATCGAGCTGACCGCCGTACCCTGCTCATCAAGGTCTTCCTGGTACATGGCCGTTGCCTGAACCTGACCAACCTGTCGCTGGTACTTGAGCAGGATAGCGGGATTCGCTCCCCACCAGAGCTCCGGACCGAAGGCCAGTTTGAGGCCATCGAGATCGCGCTTGAAGGCCATCTCGACCCCGAGAGGCGCTTCACCATTGTAGATGTCGATATTGGGGCCGTAACTGGCTTCCTGGTACAGTCCGAAGAAGTCGCCCTCATACCCCCAGTGATAGTGATTGGTCCGATAGAATGCATCCAGCGTGAACCACCGGTCGTCCCAGGAGAGACTGGCCTGGTACACTTTCAATCGCTCGATGTCGTTCAATTGAAGCGGATCACCGACAACCTGCTCTCCCTCGGCGGGTGTCGCGACTTCCGCCGGGAGGCCGCGGTTTTCGTAGAAGATCTCGTCGATCGGGTTCTGCGGCACGTGACCGAGATAGTTCAGGGTCAGGCTGCCGAAAACATTGCCGGCGGGACGCGCTTCGAACTGTGCATAGTACGATTGCAGATGATCGAATCCCTGAAACGCCGGCTTGCCGTCATAGTCGTCGTCTGGATTCTCCGGCGTCACGACGTACTTGCCGCCGGTGCTGAAAGTCTCCAGTTCGACCCGAAGGCCGCTTATGCGTACGCGCTCCATGGCAGCCGAGAGCAGGGCGGAACGATCACCTCGCGCGGCGAGAACGGCATCGGTCGGCTCGATACCGGAAAAATGCTCCCGAATCGCCGCCAGGTCGGTGGTCGGAGCGTAGGGATCGAGCCGGTAAGCTCTCTGCAGGGCATAGTATGCGGCGCGCGGATAGAGTTCAAACAAGCCTCGCGAATCGGTCGGGCCCTTCGCGCACACCCCCCACCATTCTTCGTTCATGTTGTTGTCACCGGGAACGTAATCCTCGCGATAGGCGTCATTGGCCCAGGATGCGTTGATATCGTGGACATCGAGATTCGTCTCCTGCCCATACTTCCACCAACCGTCGCTCCACTGGAAGGTAAGACCGCCGATGGCGTTACCGACCAGTCCCTTGCCGGCCGACTGCTCGTAGATTTCCTGCCACTGGCCGAGCAGGTATTTCGCCTGCATCATCTGGTCTTCGTGCATTTCCTTCGCATTCCACGCATCAGCGCCGAATTCTGTGAACAGCACGGGGATATCCAGCTTCTCCTTGACTTCCGTCCAGAGGTCGGTAAACGTAATGCCGCGGTAGACATTCGATCCGAAAATGTCCAGGGTTTCGATCTCTTCGACGATAATGTCGATGAACAAGAGATCACCGTTTGCGATGGCAACCGGCCGCTTGGTGTCGAGCTGCTGAATCGCCTTGATACCATCGTCAAACACCGAGTACATGTGACGGGCCCGGACCATCTCCTTCGTGACACCTTCGGGCAGGTCCTCGGTCTCGGCGCCACCCCAGAAGAGGCCGTAGTTGTTCTCGTTGCCGAGCAGCCACATCAGGACACCGGGCGTATCACGGAATTCCCGGACCATGGCCTCGACCTCAGCTACCAGGTGTTCACGCACGCGCGGGTCCGAGTAATCGGTGGTGGGGATGTAAACACCATCGATCGTTACGCCATAGCGCCCGAACGAGTGATTCAACACCGTCCAGATGCCGTATTCTTCGTAGATATGTTTTACCCAGCGCGGCGTGATGCCGGTGTAAACTCTGATCGCGTTCACGCCCATGCTCTTCAACATTGGCATTTCACGGGCCAGCGCCGCCTCGATGACATCATCGGGCTGCGCCCACAGGCTGTAGGTATAGTTTTCGCCGATCGGGAAATAGTCCCAGTTCATTCCCAGAACCATGAAGTCCTGACCATCGACCTGCAGCCGATCACCGGATTCGTCGGAAACGACCTCGACCTGGGCGACCTGCGCGTGTATGCCGACCGGCACCAGGAACAGTACGAGTGCCGCCAGCACGACAAGGCAGCGTCCGGCATCGAACCGTAGGGATTCGTTACGAGCCGAAATCATGATTGCCTCCTAAGAGTATTTGGTTGGACGCTGGCCTCGACAGAGCACGCGAGAGAGCTGCCCGCAGAGAAGCGATGCGCTATAGGTCGAAGTGCGTTCATCAGTATCGTTCACGTTTATCTTTGAGCCCAACGAACTCGTGAGCGACGAGTGGCAGATTGAAATACACAGGCAGTGATCGAACGATGCTGGCGCGGAGCCCCGGTCGATTGCTTCGGCAATCAGTGCGACCGTCTCCAGGTTGCGGTCAGCTCCAGCCAGGGCGTGCCCGATGGCTCTGCCACTGGTTTTCTCGAAGTCTCCTTCCGGGCAAGAGAACTTTGTTCGCGTTACGAACAAAGTAACCTATCGGCCTCCGGCTGTCAAGTAGAAAGTGGGCTGACAAGTCCAAACCGCAAGGACTTAGAAAGCGAAGGCACCGCCGGACCGGTCGCCATGACTACGTTGCGATCATGCAGAACATGACGCCCCTGAAGGGTGGTTTGGCACATGCGGTAGCGCGACGTAAGTCATTGCGGCACAATGCCGGGCCTTCAGGGGCGATTTTCCCCGCCTGCAGATCAACTCAGGGCTTTCTGCAATCGGCTGATTCATGTATCTTTTAGTACATATTTTGCCACGGGAGGACGGGATGAAGACCATCGTATTGAGAACGGCCGTCATTACGCTAATCACTTGTCTATCGATCATACCAGCGAGCCGCGTGTCAGCTCAGGAGATCCTTCGCATTCCCAGTTTTGACGGCGTTGAGTTGATCGGTAGACTCAACATGCCGTCCGACGGATTTGCTGGCAAGATAGTCATCGATGTCCCCGGAACCGGCCCCCACACGTATCTAAATCGGCGCAAGATCGGACGGAGTCTTGTCTTTAATTTCCATGACTACTTTGCGGAGGAGTTCAATCGGCGCGGAATCGCCTATTTCAGTTACAATACTCGCTATACGCAACCGGATACCATACCGCCGACTTTCGACAAAGTAAACAGAGAGAAGTTTTTCACCTACACGCCATCGATAAAGATCAGGGACCTCGAAGAAATTGTGAAGTTCCTGCGCGAAGATCCCCGTTTGCAGTCGAGTCGCATTATCCTTCTGGGACAAAGTGAAGGCGCTATCATTGCTGCTCAGCTGGTGGCAAACGGTTCGGTCCCAGTCGATGCTCTCCTGCTGTGCGGAACACCCACTGAGGACGTCTATTCATTGATCCAGTGGCAGCTCAGCGGCGAATCCTCGATGATCAATATGAGAAAGTTCTTCGACACCAACGGCGACAGTGTCATTCAGAAGCAGGAGTATGAAAACGGCGACCCGAGAGCGTTACGACGGGTCGGCGGAGCGAGTTTTGCCAACCTTGACGTAAACCGGGACTCGGTATTGACAGCTGACGATTTCGGCATGCAGCTTCAGCCGACCCTGGAGGCGATTACCAGCGCCATAGAAAACGATGATGATGAATGGATATGGAACAACTTCTTTCGCGTTGGAACGGCGTGGATCAAGGAACATCGCACACTGGCGCCGAACAGTGAGCGAATACTGTCTCTCGACATACCGGTTTATTTGTTCCACGGCGAGGAGGATGCAAACTGTCCGGTGGAGGGAATTCGAAGGCTGAAAGAACGTGCAGGAGTGACGGGTAAGACAAACATCCATGTTTACACTTTTGCCGAACACGATCACAGTCTCGAGTTCCTGGCCTGGGCGATACATGGGGCTATGCCGGAGGGTTTGCAGAGACTGTTCGAGACGGCCGACAGCCTGTAGTTACTCTGTTCGTCAAACGCCGTGATCCCCGACCTGGCCGACTTCGCCAATACCAGAATACACGCATCCACATGAGCAGCGACTGCAACGCCCCATTCTTTGGACACGGCAGGCAAACGGCTGGCGATCTTGGCGCTCGCCAACGGCTTGCGCCCAAGCCCGACAAGCCCGTCTTGACGGAAAACTCCAATTCCAACAAAGTCACGGGCGCGGGAGATGAGGCCCCCCTATCCTGTTGACTCCCAAGTGGTAACGTCGGCGCTGGACGCCTCAGGTTGGCGCACGCTCCCTGAGCTTGCTTTCCGCCTCACATCCGAAGCCCGATCCACTCGACTTTGTATCTGCCACATACTATCATATGACCGGTAGTATCCAGCGTTTGCAAGTGCTGAAGTGATGATCGAGGCGGGTGGCTTACTCTCTATGAAATGGCGGTCACCGTACGCCGGGATGAACGAAGTTCTCTCCGATCACCCGGGGGAGCCATTGCGGCAGCCGGGCTCGGCAATCAACGGCACTTCGACAGGAATCGAATCGATGTTCGGAGAACCCGACATCGATCGAACAAGCCGGGTTCAGACCGGGAGTGACTGGTGAATGAGACGCTCTTCCCGACCGCAAGCCTGAAGGGAGTGCGTGTCACGCCCGTGGCGTTTCGGTAAAGTCAACGAAGCCCAAGGCAGTATGATTGTGGAGACATTGCATGGGCGCCGAGCACACCTTTCTTGAAATCGCGGCCATCCTGGGCCTGGCAATCTTGTTCGGAGTTGTCGGCCAGAGACTGCGGCAACCGCTGATCATCATGTTCCTGGCGACTGGTATTGTCGCCGGCCCGACATTTCTCGGCATTATTCAAAGTTACGAGCAGATTGAACTGCTTGCGCATATCGGCATTGCGCTGTTACTCTTTATCGTCGGCCTCAAGCTCGATTTGCACCTGATCCGCACAACCGGTCCGGTCGCTCTGGCCACCGGCGTGGGGCAGATTGTTTTTACATCGATTATCGGTTTCCTGATCGCGATCGCCTTCGGCATGACATTTCTAAGCGCCGCCTATGTTGCGGTGGCGCTGACGTTCTCGAGCACGATCATCATCGTAAAACTGCTGTCGGACAAACGGGAGATCGATTCCCTTCATGGACAGATCGCGATCGGTTTCCTGATCGTACAGGATATCGCAGCGATTATCGCTCTCGTCACGTTGACGACCATCGGATCGACTGTATCGGATACCGGGACGCCCGTCATTTCGGCCTTGATGATTGTAGCCAAAGGCGTGGCGCTTCTGGGTGTCGTGGCGCTTCTGATCAAATATGTAATGCCCCAGCTTACACGTCGCCTGTCACACTCGATAGAGTTGCTGACGTTGTTCGCCATCTCGTGGGCGGTCATCCTTGGCGCGGCAAGTGATCTCCTTGGTTTCAGCAAGGAGGTGGGCGCGTTCCTGGCAGGCATTTCATTGGCGTCAACCGAATTTCGCGACTCGATCGGAGCACGGTTGACAAGTCTGCGAGACTTCCTGTTGCTCTTCTTCTTCATAGACCTGGGCTCGCGGCTTGACTGGTCAACGGCGGGCGCGCTATTGGGTGAATCGCTCGTCTTTTCGCTTTTTGTGCTCATCGGCAACCCGCTCATTGTGCTGATTATCATGGGAATGATGGGCTATCGTCGCCGTACCAGTTTCCTCGCCGGTTTGACGGTAGCTCAGATAAGCGAGTTTTCTCTGATCGTGGCGGCGCTCGGGCTGAGCCTGGGCCATATTTCCAACGAAACCATGGGACTCATTACACTGGTCGGCGTTGTTACAATTTTCGTTTCAACATACATGATTCTCTATTCCGGCCGGCTGTATCAATTCCTTGCCGAACCGCTTAGAGTGTTCGAACGAGACGATCCTTTCCGAGAAGCTGCAATCGACTCGGTTATCGATGCCAGACCCGTGGAGGTGATTCTGGTCGGCCTTGGTAATTATGGGAGCGGCCTCGCGGAGTATCTGCTTCGACGGGACAAAGAGATCCTCGGCGCCGATTTTGATCCTGGCGCTCTGGAACATTGGCGTCAGCGAGGTCTGCCGGTCGTGTACGGCGACATTACCGATCCAGAGATGCTTGAGCATTTGCCTTTGAGTAAGGCGATGTGGGTGATCAGTACGGTTCGATCCAAAGACATGAACATGGCGCTCTTCACCAATCTCAAGAAGCATGGTTTTACCGGCAAAGTCGCTCTCACGGCCGCAACCGATACGGAGGCCGATGAGTTTGCGCGGGCCGGCGCTCACCTGACTTTCCGCCCCTTCAAGGATGCGACTGAACAGGCTGCCGATGCCATCGATTCGGCCTTGGACTTTCTCCCCGAGCGTGTCGACTGGCCGGTAGCGTTCTCCGAAGTGCGCATCAGAAGCGATGCCTCCGCCGCCGGACAAGCCATTAGAGATATCCCCCTGTCTTCTACTGGAATAACCATCATTGCCGTTAGCCGAGGGGGGCGGGTATTTTATGAGCCGGACCCTGACTTCCGGGTTTTTCCAGCGGACCGCTTGCTCCTCATGGGACCTGCGAGCGAACTGAAAGAAGCAGAGAGTACGCTCAATCAGATGGAAGCTCCCAAGAACGCAGAAGACACGGACCGATTCGAAATCGCGGAGATAGAAGTCGCCGGTGATTCGGCTCTCGCCGGCAAGAGCCTTGCCGAAATCCGATTCCGCCAGCGGCACGGCGCCACGCTGGTTGGCATCCGTCGAGGAGAAGAACAGATTACAAAAATCAATTCCGACGAGCAGATAGCCGGCAGAGATTACCTCATTGTCATCGGTAAACGAGATGTCGTCAACTCTCTGAAGGAGAAGGCACCGTTATGAAGTGAGTCGAGCTCGGGCGAGCCTGCGGCCCGCGAGCAAACGTCAAAGACAGGCGCCGATAGAACGTATCACGCTCAAGCTGACTGCCGAACGTTCAGGTGCCGCAGTGAGGGCCGCTCCCGGCGACTCTTCTGTAATCAAGCTCATGCTGCGATCTGCCGCTGTGTCCCATGGACAGGAGAGAATCTCCTGCTCCCGAAGACCGGGTAGTATGCAAGAGGCTGGTGACCGTGATGCCGGGGGTGCACTCATATCCCCCCGGCCTTCAGCAACCGCTTGGCCTTTCAGTTTCTGTCTGCGAGATACGACCACGCCGGCCGCTGGTGACTTCGCCAACCGCCGGAAGGTGCTTGCACGAGGTGATGCCGACACATTATCCTGCGACGCCCGGTTCACCGCTGTTTCGAGCATGTCCCGACCGTGGAGGATGCCGGCATGGCGACGCAAGCGCTCTACTCCAGCCGCGTGATGCTCACGCTGTTCATGAATACGAAAGGCATGCCTGTCCAGCCGGTGTCCCCGGTATCAAGACGAGGGGCGATTCTGTGGCGCCGGGGCGGCGTAATCGCCAATCAACCTGACCATGATCGCCGTAAGATTATAAAGGCCGGGAGGGTAGATCGGACCAGACTATATCCTCGCGATGTCCGTCCGATCATGGGTCCGTTGTGAACCTGACTTGTCGCACATTCGCGCGGGCTGGTGCTCTGAAACGCAATGGTGAACGCGATCACTCACTATTCAATTGGGATGGGAAACGAAAACCGTTATACTCGGGGAGAACGCCTCGCCGGCCGGGGCTAGAAGCTGGTCTAATGCAATGCACGAATTTGACTTAGCAAGATCGATCCTTGATATCGTGAACCAGGAGGCGAGCTCTCGCGGCTTGCAGCCCATGGCGGTGGAGATCACTGTTGGCCGGATGAGCGATGTGGTTCCGGAGGCGCTTTCGTTCGCCCTCGATACACAGGCGGCTGAACGTGGCCTGGTCGGTGTTACGTTTAATATGTGCCCCGTACCGGTCACGATGCTGTGCCGCCGATGCGGCCACGAATACGAAGTGGCGGATTCCGATTTCACCTGCTCCGGTTGTCGGAGCACGGATGTCGAAATGATCTCAGGTGATGAACTGGAGGTTGCGACCATTGAGTTCGAAGACCGACCCTGCGAGACGTCCCAGGAAACTCCATATGAGGATACCGTATGACGAAAGTCACGGTTAACAAGAGTGCCCGTCAGGAAAACGATGAACTCGCGGCGGTGATTCGACAGCGCCTCGCTGAGCATGGCGTCCTGACGCTCAACCTGGTCAGTTCCCCCGGATCCGGCAAGACCTCGTTGCTGGAGCGGACAGTTCGAGATCTCTCCGGCGAGTTGAGACTGGCCACCATTGTCGGTGATGTTCAAACGGAACGTGACGCGGAGCGGTTGCGCGAAGCCGGTGCGCTCCTGGTGCAGCCCATCACGACGGGAGGACTGTGTCATCTCGATGCTCGCATGGTCACCGCCGCACTGGAGCGGCTCGATCCCGAATCTCTGGACATCCTGTTGATAGAAAATGTCGGCAACCTGGTCTGTCCCTCTTCATACGATCTCGGTGAGGACATGAAAGTCGTCATCATATCGGTGACGGAGGGCGATGACAAGCCGCTGAAGTACCCGGGCATGTTCCGACGATCATCGCTGATGGTAATCAACAAGACCGACCTTCTGGACCACTGTGACTTCGAGATGGACGCCGTCGTGACCAATGCACGAAAGGTCAACGGTAACATCGAGTCGCTGGCCGTGTCCTGCCGATCCGGGGAAGGACTGGACAGCTGGTACGATTGGCTCCGGACGCAGCACGAGCGAAAGCGACGGAAAGAACCGGCGTGAATCGAACTGTTTTCAGCCGACCGGGCGCGACTGACACCTCGCTAACCCAAAAGATCCGGGTCACCGGCGTGGTGCAAGGCGTCGGCTTCCGGCCATTCGTCTACCGCCTGGCTCGAGAACTCGGCCTGACCGGCTACGTGTGCAACGATGCCGCGGGCGTCGATATTGTCGTCCGGGGTCGGGCCGGTCAGGTACGTCTATTTCTGGAACGCTTGTCGGCTGAAGCACCGGCCGTCAGTCACATTCGATCGATCGATGCGGCGACCGTACCAGCCATCGATGCGGCAAACTTCGCCATTCGCGAGAGCGGAACCGGTGATACCGTGCGCACCATGGTGCCTGCTGACCTCGCGGTCTGCGATGATTGCCTGGCTGAAATGCATGATCCCGCCGATCGCCGCTATCGATACCCCTTCATCAACTGTACCAACTGCGGCCCGCGCTTTTCGATCACCGAGGAGTTGCCGTATGACCGGGCAACTACCTCGATGGCGGATTTCGAGATGTGTCCCGCGTGTAATCGTGAATACCGCGATCCGGAAAACCGGCGATTTCACGCCGAACCGATCTCCTGCTGGGACTGCGGTCCCCGCTATGTCCTGCACGACGGCAGGCACGTGGTTGCGAGTACTGATCCGGTGGGTGATGCTGCGACCCTGCTACGAGATGGTAGAATACTCGCTATAAAGGGAGTGGGGGGCTTTCACCTGGCGGTGGATGCGAGCAACGCCGCGGCAGTAGCGACCCTGCGAGAGCGCAAGGGTCGCCCCGATAAACCGTTGGCGCTGATGGCCGGGGATCTGGACACGATTAGAAAGCATGCGGAGGCTTCAGATCTGGCCGAAGCGAGCCTGCTGGCCCCTGATCGACCGATCGTACTGCTGAACAGGCGAACACCCGGTTCAATCGATTCGTCCATTGCCGGTGACATCGGTACCCTCGGTTTCATGTTGCCATACGCGCCGGTACACTACCTGCTGCTGTGCGCCGATCTGCCGCTGCTGGTCATGACCAGCGGCAACCTCGCGGGTGAGCCGCTTGCTGCCGATAACGATGAAGCACTGACCAGTCTGGGTGGTGTTGCCGACTGGTTTCTGCTGCATAATCGGCGAATTGTCCACCGGAACGATGATTCGGTGGGGCGGGAGTATCTCGGTGACATGAGAGTGGTACGGCGCTCCCGGGGCGCGGTACCCAACGCCATCCGACTTACCCGGCCGGTCGGCCGACCGATTCTGGCTTGCGGGGCCGATCTCAAGTCAGCCGTCGGTCTGGCGCGAGACGGCGAGTTCTATTTCAGTCAACATCTCGGCGAGCTGGAAACTGCTGCCGGCTACGACTTCTACGATGCAGCCATCAGTGACCTGCTTCAGCTCACGGGTACCACGCCGGAACTG
>WJMS01000013.1 GCA_014727815.1 candidate division GN15 bacterium | reverse complement strand
GAGGGTGATGACGGTCGAGGACAGGCTGGCATCGGCACATTTCGACCCGATCGTATTGACCTCGCGGTTCATCTCCTGCAACAGGAAATTCAGTCGCTTGCCGGCCGGTTCCTTCTGGGAGAGGGCTTTGCGGAACTGATCAACATGGCTTTTGAAACGGATACACTCCTCGGTGATGTCGGTCCGCTCGGCCACATAGGCAACTTCTTCTTCGAGCCGGAGGTTGTCGCGGACGGGCGCCTGGAGCAGTTCGTCGATTCGCGTCATCAGTTTCTCGCGGTAGGCCTTGACAATCTTGGGTGAGCGCTTCTCGATTGCTGAGACGAGTTTTGCGGAGGCGGCCAGGCGCTGGCGCATGTCTTTGGCCATCGCCTCGCCTTCCTTGCGACGCATCGCAACCAGATCGCCGACAGCCGCCTTGACGATCGGCCGGAGCGCTTTCCAGAGGGTCGCCTGGTCGGCGCTTTGTCGCTCCGGAGAGGTAATTTCCGGCAACAGCAACAGATCCGACATAGTCACGGGTTGGTCGAGCTTCAGGTCTTTGCGAGCCTTTTCAAGTTGGCGGTAATATGCGCGAAGAGCCTTTACATTAATAGGGTAGCCCTCGGCGGCTTCATCCGACTCATCTATATTGATGATCACCATGACCTTGCCGCGCCGGATCTGGCTCGAGATGAGTTCTCGGATTGATGTCTCCAGCGAAACGATATGGCGTGGTGTCCGGATGGTGAATTCCAGGAAGCGGTTATTCACTGAGGATAGTTCAACAGAGACCAGCCCGAAGCGGGTTTTCTTTTCCGCCCGGCCAAACCCGGTCATCGAATTCATTAACTGACCCCTCTCGGTAAAATAAGGCTGAAAAATAGAGGTTGCCCGGCAAAAGTCAACCGCAATTCTCCAGCCGGCCTGCTAATGTGATATCAATCAACGAGATAATCGACCGCTCAACCATCGATGGCCGGTGCGGCCCGATCCGCCTTGTGGTGCGGCGGGCGGGAAAGCTGTTGGACGACCCGCCGGATGCGTTGTGCCGATCCACGAATCACACGCAGTTTCGCTGCGACATCCGGTTCGAGTGGCTCCTCTCGGCTTAGCAGCAGCTCGGTTGCTCCAAGGATGTTCATCAACGGATTATTGATGTCGTTTTCGAGCGAGGCAATGTTGTCGAGCGTGCTTTCGGTTAATGCCCCTGCCAGCTCGGCCTCAGCGGTATCATCCGGCGATGTCCGGCGCCGGTGACGCAGAATCATGTCCGGCAACAATCGGACGTACGAGTCACTTTTGCCGATCACGTAGAGATGGCGATCATCGGCTCGCATGCCTGCTGAAGCCTCGCGATTGTCATCGACCAACGCAACTACGGGCAGGGTGGGGTCAATGCGACGGATGTGTTGCAGAAGTTGCCCGGCCGGCACGGCCGAGATGGCGGTGTCGACAATTGCCAGATCGTAGGCGGTGCGAGACAGTTCATGAGTGGCATCGATGGGGTTGTGGAAGACCGCGATGACGGTGTGCATCAGCCGGGCATGAACCTCGCGTCGAATCAGCAGGGCCTGATATCGGTTCTCCTGGATGAGTACAATTCTGACATGACGTGGCACGGCAGCCTTCCTTGAGCGAATCACGCATGGTCGGGCAATTCGACAATAACCCGGGTCACTCCATCGGATTCGTTCCATTCGATTTTCCCGCCGAGCCGTTCTACCAGCGCCTGGGACAGCAGCCAGTGAGCGCCCGGGATACTGAGGCCGGCGGTTTCCGGCAGTGACCACGGCAGCGGCACCACTGCTTGCCCGGGTTCGGTGAGACACATCTGACCGTTGAGGCCGAGAATGAGGCGGGCTGCGCCCTGGCTCGTGGTAGCTTCAAAGGTAAGATCGACCGGGTCGCGGTCGGCGCCGATCGTGAAGTAGGCCGCCCACGCGTTGAGCAGGTCGGCCACCTGACGAGTGGGCGCCACGATAGTCGGCAGATCGCGGAATGACAGGTTGACGGTTTTATCAGGATAACTGCGCCGAAGCTGTTCAAATGTCTGCGTCGCGAGCAGGTTCAGGTCGGTGGTTGCCGGCGATTCGAGATGCGACAGGTATTCGGTCGCGCTTCGCGTGAAGCGAGTCATCTCGGTGGCCCGCTGAATCGTATCGAGCGCGCCGACGAGGTGAATGCGCTGCTGGACATCGAGCGCCTCCTGCCCGATATGGGCAAATGCCGTGACATCGGCCGAGGCATCGTCGATACATCGCTGCAACAGCGGCAGGATCGTGTTGCTGATACGCAGGCCACCGTCGCCGGCCCAGACTTCGTCGGGCAACGTCACCATGAACAGCCATATGTTCGCCGAAGATGCCTCGCGATAGACGCGCGCCCAAACCGCCGAACCGTTGCGAAGGCGAGTGTGTGTGGCAAAGCCATCGGCTGCTTCCTGCTCAGGCAGCAATCGGAGCGCTGCGCTGAGCCGGCGTCGCCGACCCACCTCGTCACCCGACAGGATGTTTTCGAGCAGACTATCGACTGACTCGGGCAGGGATGTCTCGTTCGGCAGCAGTTCGTGCAGGCGGAGGTTGGCCCGCTGCGGGTGGAGGTCGGCCGAACAGACACAGGCCGCCACACCGACCGTATCGAGCCAGGCAAGACGGTGTTCCAGTTCGTCGATCGGGACTGGCTCCGGCTGTTCTGCTGGAGCGGGTTCAGTGCGCTCAAGTATCGGTATCAGCAGCCGGAGCCGTTCGATCCCCTGTTGTACCGAGGTCGTATCACCATCCTCGGGATAGTCGAAACGGAGGAGGTAGCGGGCGTTGCCGAATTGCAAAACGTACAGGTACTCTGACGGCGCGCGACCGAAACGCTCGACCATCTCTCTATTCTGGTCACTGTCCGTATAAGTGTACTCACGTCTTTCTGCAATGATGGTCCGGTGCTGTTGCGTCAAGTCGCCGGCGTGCATCGGCGAAGGCTCCACGGCGCCGGGGTCGGACGAAGTGCAGACGAGGCGCGGCTCCTCTCCAGTGAGATCGTAGATCAGGACCTCGCTGGCGTCGGCAAGTTCACGCCAGGCGCCGACATGCTCGGACCAGTTTTCGATATCAGAACGATGCGCGAGGATTGTTGCGGCGGACTGCCAGTAATCGGTTGCGTGATCGCTTGTGCCGGCAGAAGCTGTTTGGGCGCCGTGTTCCGGGATATGGTGAAAGACCACCTGGAAATTGACCGGGTTGCCGGCGACAAAGTTGAGCGAGACGATTGTCGAGGCCGGCACCGGGCGGCCGTTGGCATCGTAGAGCAGCAGGTCGGCGGTCTCGAAGAAGGTCTCGAAGCGACTGTGACGCACCAGCAGGCGGTCGACCACCTCGTGATGGCACTCGTCGACGAACTCTTTCAGTTCTCGGCCGAACAACTCCTCCTGGCTGAGGCCAAACATCGCTTCCACATGCGAGTCGACATATACGAACCGTCCGCGCAGATCGACTTTGCACACGGCGCACGACTTCACGGGCGTTTCGCTGGTGGAATTCGCTGGAACAGATTGGTCATTCACGGTTTCAGCCATCACGTCTTGCGTAGGTGCCATAACTTGCCGTCGGTCAATGTCTTCTCAGCAGCCCTGCCGATTGGGGCACAACCGGGCAGAGCGGTGTCATTAATAGTTACATCGACATTGAAACGGAAATATTGACCGAATCCCACAGCAGCCGGCTGACTTTTTGCACAGTGCAATCCGATTCCGCTAGTGCGCAGCGTGGAATGATCCCCGGTTTGTGTCGACAGACCGGCGATTGGCGTTTAGTCGAAGAGATCCTTCAGCTTACTGCCGGCCTGGTCAAGCAGGTTCTCCCCAACCTGCTCCTTGAGCTTGGTCAGATCAACCTGGGCTTTCGGCTGATCGACCGTCCCGCCGATATCAAAGCCAACCGGGAGCCGCTGGCCGGATGATCCGCCGAGCAGTCCGGAGAGCGTCTTGCCGAGTCCCTTTGCCGCTTTCGCCGACATCTCTTCCGAGAGCAACAGGGTTGCATCGTAGTCAAGCGCCCCGTCGAAACCATAGTACCCGCTCAGGCTCAGGTCACCGAGCTGATCGAGTTCGGTATCGAGTTGATCGAGTCGTACCCGGCCGTTTTCGACATGTATCTTGGTCGACAGGTTCTTGAGAGTCTGCTCTTTGTCGAACGATTCATTGACGAATTCGGCTAGTTGATTGATCGCCTGATAGACGGCCCCCGACGTCACAATCTCGCCGTTTTTGATTTCGCCGTTACCGTCCAGGGTCAACGAGTTGAGAAACTGGTCCGGCTCCCAGCCGACTGCATTGTAGCTGCCGGTGAAATTGAGCGTCCCGAACAGGTGGTCGGCAAAGGGCGTGAACCTCGTCATGAAGTCGTTGGCCTGCACCTGGTCGAACGCAAACGAGCCGGTGTACTTCGGGTTTTCGAAATCATTCAGATCGATCACCGTCTTGCCGGACACATCGCCCGAATACAGCTTCGCGGTAACATCGTAGACATCGATCTTGCGGTCCCGAATCCGAATCTGCCCGTCGGCATCGGTGAATTCCATCTTGTTGTAGACGAGCGTATCGACCGCAAGCGTGCCCTGGCCGTCGATATCCGGCACAAAGACCATCGACACCGAGTCGATCGACTTGCTCGGCTCGGCTTCCTCGGCCGAGCCCGGAACCGCTTCGGGGAAGAGCTTGTCGATATCGAGCCGGGTGGAGGTCAGTTGGAACTGAAAGAGCGGTCGACGCAGGGCGCTGCGATCGAGATCATCGATTGGCAGAAGATACGGAAACGGCTTGACGAGTTTGCCGGCGAAGTACAAGTCGGATGATTCGAACTTCAGTCTCAGGCTGTCGACCACGATCGTGTCCGGGGTAAGGTGCATACCCGCCGCCAGATAGGTAATCGGCTCAGGCAACAGCGAATCGCTGTATGAGGCCTCTGTGATTTCCAGCGATCCGCGTGGCCGGAAACGGGTCAGGTCGGTCAGCGAACCGGCAAACTGCAGATCGAGTTGAGCATTGCCGGTCAGTTTCGGGGCCCCCTTTTCCGGCAGAAGCGGGTTGGCCATAGCCAGATTCATGCTACCCGAGAGCGACCCATCGATTTCAGGCGAGATCGACGCGGCCGCAGCCGAGTCGGCCATCAGGTACGGTACCAGATCGTTGATTCGGCCGCTGAAGGTGAGGGTGCCCGAGGGAAATGTACCGTTAAGCGAGCGGACATTGACCAGACCGCGATCGAAGTAAACATCGAGTGTGAACGTCTCCACCGGCTCGGGCAGCATGGTCGATTGGTAGAAGCCGTCGGTGACCGACAGGGTCCCTGAAAAATCGAACCCGGCCGGGTCGGCCACCGGTCCGGAAAAGGCGATCTCGAATTTGGTTTGTCCGGAAACCGACTGATCATGGTCGGCCGGGAGGAATGGTTCGGCGAACTTGAGATCGACATCGCCGGCCAGTTCGCCCGACACCCGGGGATCGTCGAACCCATCGACTACCAGATGCCCCTTGAGCGGCCGATTGTCGAACGTCGCCTGTTCCAATGCGAGACGCAGGTTGTCGGCCTTGAAGTCGAGCAGCGCCCGCCCCACCGCCAGTTCGCCGGGGATCTCCGCCGAGGCCATAGTCATGTCGGTAATGACCGCGGTGCCGGTGTAGACCAGCGGATCTTCGGTACGATCGGAGTAGTACTCGAGATCGACCGTGAGTGAAAAACCGCCGGCAATCGTGAAGTCCTCGAGTTTCTCACGCTGCGACGGCGGCAGCAGGGAGAAGACATCGGCCACACCGACTTCACCGGTCTTCACGGCCAGCCGGGCTTGCGGCGCCTCGAGCATATCGGTGATCATGCCAGTGACACTGAGATCGAGCGTGTTGAGGCGCACATCGCCACGGTTGATAGTCAACTCCTGACGAGTCATATCAAACGCAGCGTTGTAGTCGAGTTCGAGCGCGTAGGTCGGCAGGCGTTCGTCATCCATCGAGATCGCAATCGAATCCGCCCGCAGTTCACCGATCGACTCGTAGGTCCGGTTGCTCGGCATCGTGAGTGAAGTCGTCAAGTTGAAGCCGGTCAGGTCGAGCGTCACGCCCGCGCTGTCATCGCGGTAATACAGGGTACCATCGTTTATCTCGAGCCGGTCGAACGAGACCACCGTTGCGGCGGTCTGGCGGTCGGGCGGCATCTCGCGGACCTCCGGCGGCAGGGTGGTGTCGACCGCGGCCAGATCGATAGCGTAGTTGACCACGCCCGATGCGGTCTTGACCAGGCTGATAGTCGGTTTGCTGACAATCAGCCGGTCGACCCGGTAGTTGCCGGTGAGCAGCGGCAGGATCTGCAGCTTGACATCGATCTTTTCGGCCTGGATCAGATTCTCCGCCTCGAAATCGGCCGGGCTGCCGACCGAGACGTCTTTGAGGACGACACCGATTCCGCCCCAGAAGGAAACATCGAGGCTCTCGATTGTGACGTCACGGTTCAGCGCTGCAGTGCCCTCTTCCTCGGCCATCTGCCGCACCTTCTCGGTCGGGAAAAAGAGCTTGAGGCCGATCATGGCCAGCAGGACCAGGGCGACCAGGACACCCAGAGTCCAGAGAACGATCTTCTTGAACTTGTTCACACTTCACCAAGGTTACAGTTGGTTCATCTTTGCCGCTATAGTGCCCGGCTTTCCGTCGCCGAGCAACAAAAACCACCGGGGCCGGTCGGTACGGTTTATACACGGACTGCCCCATCAAAGCGCGGGATCAATGCGATGAATATCAAAGCGCCACCCTGCGACTCGGGGCAGGATGGCGCAAAATCGGTCATCGGCCGGCGTGAGCGACCGGTACGACGAGTTAGTAGTCGATGCTCTCCCCCGGCTTGAGCACGGTCACTTCGGCGCCTTTGGCCTGCGATGCGAACTGGTTGGGATCGGCCGCGATGACATCGAAAGTGTCATAGTGGAACGGCACCACCTTCTTGGGCTGCAGGAACTCGACCGCCTTGACGGCGTCCTCGATCCCCATCGTGAAGTTGTCACCGATCGGCAGCCAGGCCAGGTCGATATCGTTCATCTCGCCAATCAGCTTCATGTCGTAGAACAGACCGGTATCGCCGGGGTGGTACATCACCTTGTCGTCCATCGTGATAAGAAAGCCGACCGGCGGGCCGGTGTAGACATTGGCGTGTTCGCCGTAGCCGCCGCCGTGATGGGCGATAGTCAGTTTGACCCGGCCGAAGTCGAAGTTGAAGCCGCCGCCGATGTGCATTGGATGGACTTTGCAGCCTTCCTTGGCACAGAGATTGGCCAACTCGAAGTTGGCGATGACCGTGGCGTCGTTCTTCTTGGCGATCTCGATGCCGTCACCGACATGGTCGCCATGCCCGTGGGTAATCAGGACATGATCAACCTTGATATCTTCCGGCTTGGCGGCCGACTTTTCATTACCTGAGAGGAACGGGTCTATGATGATCTTATGTTTGCCGTTTTCGACGGTCACACAGGAATGACCGAGGAATGTTGCCTTAGGCATATACTACCTCCTTATAGCAATTATCTTCTTCACCCGCTAGATACACAGTAAGCGCCGGGTTGTCAACAGTGGCTCAGAATAAGCCGGCAAAACGAAGCGACAGGGCGGCATCGCCGGTTTCGCCCTCGCTGCGTTCCTGCTCGTAGTATGCCTCGCACTGGAACCTGGCGATGAATCGTTTCCGCACCCCCAGCCGCACGGATGTCGTGTTGGAGCCGTCGCGGAAGACGAGCAGGGCACTGCCAAGTGCAACCAGATCATTGCCCAGACCGACAACGGCTCCCGGGACCAGCGTATGTTCGCCGTTGTTGGACAAGGCATCAATCTGAAAGAAAGACGGGTTGTTGTCCTCGTCCCCGGATCGCAGTCGGGGAGGAATGTAAGCAAGCGACAGGTAGGCCTGGCCCGGGCCGGGGAT
>WJMS01000149.1 GCA_014727815.1 candidate division GN15 bacterium | reverse complement strand
GCCGTGGATACTGTACATGACCTGCAGGGAACCGTCCGGTTCCAGCTCCTTCATCCGGTCTTCGATCCAGTGCATGAAGTGGGCGGCCTCTTCGGTGAAGCCGATACGAAGCAGGCCGTACAGAGTGAAGGCGGCATCGCGAATCCAGGTGTACCGGTAGTCCCAGTTGCGGACGCCGCCGATCGCTTCGGGCAGGCTGGTGGTGGGCGCGGCGACGATGGCGCCGGTCGGTTGATAGGTCAAGAGCTTGAGGGCGAGGGCGGAGCGACGGACCATTTCCTGCCAGCGGCCCCGATACGTGCACCGGCTCAGCCAGCGCCGCCAGTAGTCGACGGTTCGTTCGAAATGCTGCTCCGATTCATTCTCGGAGATATTGGCGCCGCACTGCTGCCCCTCGCGAAGCTCGTGGAGAATGAACGTGACACTCTCGCCTTCGTCCAGTACGAATTCTCCCACGACTCCCATATCGTGCTGAGTGAGATCGATCGTGGTGGCCAGGCCGAGATTGAGATGCCGCGAGTGGAAGGCCACGCCCTGTTCGCTAATCTCGACTTCATGTGTATCGCGGGCGTAGTTGAACGCCGGGAAGCATTCCACCCGGAACTTCATCCGGCCGCGCTCAATTTCGACACGTCGGATAACCTGGTGGTTGCCGTGTTCGCGGCGCGGGTTGTGGATCGGCATGTAGTCGATGATCTCGCCGACCCCGTCGCTGCAGAGAAAGCGGCTGACCAGCACGTTGGTATCCGGCCAGTAAAACTGTTTCTCAGTCGCTTCTTCACCAACCGGCGAGATGCTGAAGTAGCCGCCCTTCTTGTCATCGAGTATCGCCGCGAACACGCTGGGCGAATCGAAATGGGGAAAACAAAGCCAGTCGATCGTGCCGTTGGAACAGACCAGCGCCACCGTATGCATGTCACCGATTATGCCGTGGTTTTCGATTGCCTGATAGGCCATGGTCAACTCCTTCGGCTTACCCGCCGGTTTCGAAGCCGGGGTAGAGGGTCATGCCGCCGTCGACATACAGGACGGCGCCGGTAATATAGTCGGCATCGTCGGATGCGATCCAGGCGGCTACGCGACCGACATCATCGACTTCGCCGATACGGTTGTACGGGATGAGCGTCATCAGGGCATCGCGGGCTTCCTGGCTTTCCCACGCTTGTCGGTTGATCGGCGTCCGAATGGCGCCGGGGGAGAGACAGTTGACCCGGATGCGATCCGGCGCCACTTCCTGAGCGATACTCTGCATGAGGAGTTTGACACCGCCTTTCGAAGCGGCGTAATTGACATGGCCGGCCCACGGGATGATATCGTGCACGGAACTGATCGAGATGATCTTGCCGGCGGCGCACGATACCTCTTCAACAACACCGCGTCGTTTGAACTCCCGAATCGCTTCGCGCGCACAGAGAAACTGGCCCGTGAGGTTGACATCCAGCACCGCCCGCCACTGATCTATCGTCATATCAAGCAGCCCGGCGTCCTTCTGAATACCGGCGTTGCAGACGAGTATGTCGATCGTGCCGAACTCACGCCTCATCCGATCAAACATCTCCTGCACGTTCGATTCATCGGAGACATCGGCGCGATGAGCATACGCCTTCGAGCCGTTGTCGATAATCGTCTGGGCAACAGCCTCGGCAGCTTCACGGTTGCCAAGGTAGTTGACGACAACATCGGCGCCTGCTTTGCCCAGTTCGATCGCGATCCCTTCGCCGATCCCCGAACTGCCGCCGGTAACCAGCGCCTTCTGGCCGGTCAACCGGCGGACCGGTTCACCGTGGGGTTGAGTCACGGCAGATCTATCATTGGAAGGTCGATCAGCCATATTCTTCACTCCTCTATATTCGTATCTCCCTGACCGATCACGGTCGGTGATGGCGCCGCCGTCGCTGACACTATTCCTCAACCCGTTGCCGCACGAGCGCGCGCGCCGGGGCGCCATCGGCGCCGACCAGATGCAGCGGCAGGCAGGCCAGTTCGTATCGGCCAGGTTCAACTCCCGACAAGTCCAGGCCTTCGAGAATCCAGACACCGGCGCCGAGCAGAGCACGATGTACTTCCAGTTCGTTGCGTTGGAAACCGGCGACGGACAGATAGTCGATACCGATCATGTCTACCTTCCGCTCGGCCAGCCAGGCTGCCGCATCGGTTGCGAGATGAACGAAATCGGGATTAAACGGTTGGCTATACCAGGCGTGATTGGAGTTATCCGTCCGGAGCAGCAAGCGTTCGCCGGCCGTGATCGCATGTTCCGAGAGATGATCGGCCGTTACCGCCGGTACGCCCGGAAAGGCGAGCACCCGGGCGGTGCCGATCATGACCGACGGCGGTATGGCATCGATAGCTGCGCCGTCCGGCAGGAAGTGCAGCGGGGCATCGAGATGTGTACCGGTGTGGGCGCTCATGTTGATTCTGGTGAGGTTGGCGTCGTGCCCCTCGGCCATGCTGACCTGTCGCCTGATCTCGACGGGGCCATCGCCGGGCCAGACGGGCAGATCGCCGGTCAGCGGTACTGATATGTCGATCCAATCGTGGGTCATAGTTTTGTTCGGGCGGAGTGCGGAGGTGCGGCGCCGGTCCGAATCCTCGACTGCGATAATCGATCCAACGGCCTATCCGTTTCACTAGTCAGCAACAGTGGTCGGCCGGATTCGTTCCAGGCCACAACGGCAGATTGAGAGTCGCGAATTCACGGGAGACACGTGCCGAGATTCCTGCAATCAGCATAAGCGCGGAAAGGACCAGAAGAGAGCCCATGAATTCTGTACGTTGTTGGTTCGTGGAGCGCTAACGATCGATTGGATGTTGCTTAGTTACCTGTTTCCTGATATCGACCGACGGTTCGACCTGATTCTCATGATCATGTGTGACTATTGTGCCCTCAGTCCGATTTCCGGGGAGCCGCGCGCAAATACAGCGATGCGCTTCAGAATGGCCACCGCGTCAGCCGGCCTTACTTTCGTTTAGACGGCCGATCAACAGATCGGAGAGGTCGAACCGGCCCTGGACGATCTGCACATACTTATCTCGTATATGCCCGAGTACGCGGAAGTACACCAGTGGGACGGGCAGCCGGAGACATACGTGTCATAACGGTATGTGCGCACGCGGGCACCGATAGCAAGAGCGCCGACAGTTCTCCTGTCGGCGCTTCTTGTCCCATCTGTGAACATCTATGACTTCGGCGTAATGTTCTGGTTTACGTGGAAGAAGTTGGTCGGGTCGTACCTGGCCTTGACCCTCTGCAACCGATCAAAGTTTCCGCGATAGGTTGCTCTCACCCTGTCCTCACCTTCGTCCATCATGAAGTTGACATAGGCGCCGCCGGCCGAGAACGGGTGCAGCTGTTCCCAGTAGTCTTTGGCCCAGGCACGAATCTCGTCGTTGTTGGTCGGATCGCTATCCACGCCGACAATTACCCGTGACCAGGTAACATCGCGATAGCTGAAGGCCATGTCCTTTTCGTCAACATCGTGGACGGCGCCGTCGATCGGGTACAGGTGCATGGTGCATAACTC
>WJMS01000012.1 GCA_014727815.1 candidate division GN15 bacterium | reverse complement strand
TTCGCCCTGCCTCCGAACCGGCCGGCAACCAATAATGCGAGGAGGCTGATATGAAAAGTGTGACTTTCACACTGTTGCTCATGGCAATGCTCCTGCTGCCCGGATGTGTGCCCATATCTATCCATCCGTGCTATACCGAGCAATCGGAGATCACCCTGCCGGACCTGCCGGGAACATACCTTGATGAAGATGGTGAGAAGATTCTGCGCTTTACCGAGGCCGAGGCCGGCGGCTACAACATGCATATGCTCGATGGCGACGAGGATATGGGCACATTTGAAACACACTTCTGTCGGGCGGGCGACCAGATCCTCATAGACATGCTGCCGGTGGCCGGGAGCATCGGGGTGGTCGACGAATGGGCCCAATCGATGATCCTGCCGCTACATCTTGTCTGTGGCGTTGAATTGGACGGAGCTGTTCTCCGGCTCACGGTGCCCGACTATGAGGCGATGGTAGCGGAACTCGAACGCGACTCGACCCAGGTCAGTCACTTCCGCCGAGAGTCTGCAGTCGTCTTCCAGGCGGAACCGCCCGAACTGGCGGCGTTCTTCGAGAAGCTCTTCGAGTCTGACATCGAGCGCCATACCGCCACCTTCGTTCGGCAGGACTGACCGGTCAGTTTGCCGCGGCCAGCCGCAAACGCTGGGGCGACTTGCCCGGGATGCGTTCGATCGTGCCCCGGGCCTCGAGATCGAGCTTGACCGTGACCACATACCAGCCGACCTTGCCGTCGAAAGAATCGGCCAGGCGCTCCGTGAGCCGGGCCATGAGATCCTTGAAGGTCATCTCGCCTCTCTCACGCAGTTCACTGAGGATTGCGATCCGGATAGCGGTGTAGCGACGGGTCAGGATATTCACGCCCTGCTTGCCGTCGGGATGCTGCGTCATGATCCGTTCTTCCATGGTCGTCTCCGGGATATAAATGGATCAGATCGATCTACGATTAGTATAACGGCCCGACCGATTGTTCGCAAGCGAAAAGCCCCGACTTGACATTTCGCGACAGCCGTATATCCTGAAGCACTATGACTGAACTGCAGAAAACAGGCATCCTTCGCCTCGATGAACTGATTGGCGGTATCCCCCGCGGCAGCCGCAACGTCCTGGTCGGACCGCCGGGGTCGGGCAAGACGGTGTTCGCCATGCAGTTCCTGTGGGCCGGCATCGAAAATGACGAGACCGTTTCGTTTGACTCGATCGACCGCCCCTGGAGCCACATGCGCAACTACTTCCGCTCGTTTGGCTGGGATATCGAACCGCATGAAGACAGCGGCCGCTTCATTCCGATTCAGGCCTACCCACATTTCGAACCGTACGAGCAGGATCCGCGCGTGAAGTATTTCTCGCTGTATGAGTTCGATGAGATGAAAGCGATCGATCTGGAGTTATCGAAGAAAGGCGTGTCGCGCTTCGCCGCCGGTGACACCCTCGAGCACCTCTTTACCACGCTACCCGAAGAAGAATGGCGGCTCATTGAAAACTGGACGATTTCCTGGTGCCACCACGATGGGATTACCAATGTCGATACGATGAGCGAAGTGACCGAGCGCGACCCGGTGACCACCCGCATGAAGGATTTCAGTTTCTACACCGCCCACAACATTTTCCGCTTCCGCACCCGCGAGGTCGACAGGCGTTTCCGGCGCGAACTGCGGATCGAGAAGATGGAGGGCATCTCTCACCCGCTCGACTGGCTGCCGTTTGAAATCACCCCGGCCGGAATCGTCCTACTCGACTGACTCTTCCCCCCTGCGCGGCCGACAGTACGCCCGGTAGAATGCGGCCCGGATCAATGCAAAAACCGGCACCATCACGATCATGAACCACGGCGTGCGATCATCAAGCATCTGTTCGAGAATCAGCGCCAGCCAGACAATCCCCACCACAAACAGTGTCGCCCGGTCAGCCATCAGCCAGCACCAGCGCTGTCGCTCATCCATACCCATCAGGTCCATCTCGTTCTTCATCAGCTATCACCCCCGTCTTGCAGTTCAAACAGCTCATCAACGGCCATACCCAGTTCCCGCGCGATCCTAAAGGCCAGCAGCGCCGAGGGGACAAACTGCCCCTTTTCGATTGCGAGGATGGTCTGGCGCCGCACACCGAGCCGCTCGGCCAGCGCCTGCTGGGTCAAATCCAGCCGCGCCCGGTGTTGCTTGATATGGTTGATGAGCCGCATATAACAATCGATAAAATGTTTGCTAGTTCGTACATAAAGTACGCTATACCGAACTTTATGTCAAGCATTATATACTACCAAGGAAAAAGGGAATTTGAGCCTGCGTTCAGTGCAGCAGGCTGTCCAGCGGTGGCGCTTCGGGCCAGAGTTCGCGGAACCGCACCCGCACCAGCGAAAGATCAGCATCGCGGCCCTCGGCTTGTAACTGCGACCCCAACTCGGTGAAGAGATGGATGTAGTTCTTGGTCTCGTTGCGCCGGGTGTCATCGGCCGAAGAAACCAGTGTCAGCCCCTCGTAGCGATATCGCTCCAGGAGATTTTGCCACAGCCGGGCCAGCGACTGGCGCTCGGTCGGATCAAGGACAACGCCCTTGGCGACGCCATCAACCCGGAGCAGCTCGTTCAACCCCATCGGCACCTGCTGTCCAAAGCCAAGCGTGAAATAGACCTTCCGGCGCCACTGGTTGTTTTGCAGAATGTCCAACAATACCTGGTCCTGCACGAGCAGGTAGTTCTCGAACGACGGCTGCACCGCAATCGTGACCGAGTCTTCCGGCCAGTCGTGAAGCGCGATCGCGACACTGTCCCGTTCGACCGGGTAGGGCCGCAGGTTATCGATAGTCGCCTCGGTATAGCTCCAGGGCAGGGTCGTGTCGTGGGTAAGGCGATTCTTCAGATACCAAGGCGTGTTGAGCAGGCTGATATTGAGTACTGAGACGTCCGTCCTGAGTCCCTCCACCATCTGCAGATACCAGATTGGATACGTATCATTGTCGCCGGCACATATCAAAATGGCGTCCTTTTCACAGGTCTCCAGGATGTTTCGTCCGTGCGACAGCACCGACTTGTTGTCACTCATATCGTGTGACGACCAGTGTGCGACCAGCTGCGCCACCGGCATGAGCAGAACCAGAAGGCTAAGGACGACTACGCGAAGCCATCGGCGCGCACGGGTGAACAATTGGTGGGACAGGTGAGTGATGAAAAAGACGCCCGGCGCCGCGAGGATCGCAACTACCAAAAACGAGGTCAAAAAGTGGCGGTCCATCTCCCGGAAGAATCCCTCGGGAACGTTTAGATACATCACTGCCAGACCTGCCGCGCACAACCAGAGCACCACCAGCCACACCGCCAGCTTCAGACGACGTACGAACAGATAGATACATCCTAAAAGCGCTACCAGGGCCGGGAAACCGAACGGGAGACCCCAGCCGACCCGACCGGACTCGAGAGACTGTCCGATGAAGTTCCAGCCGAGGTAACGCAGGTACATGTCATTGATCTGATAGCCGAGCGGACCTTTTCGCTCGAGCAGGTCGCTGCCGAACGTCTTGATGCCGTACTGCTTCAGGGTCAGGTAGTCCCATAGCGAGGCTAACGTGTCGGGATTACCGAAATTGAATGCCGGATTCACCTGCGCCCGAAACATCAGCCCCAGGTGCAATGACAGGCCGAGCCCGAATGAGATCAGGCCGCCGAGCCACAGCCGGTAATCGGCCAGCGCTCTCGGCCGCCGCAGCGCCACCAGCACCAGGAACGCCGGCAACAACAGGATCGTACTGCGATGGACACTCAGGTCAAGCCCGAACAACAACGCTGCCAGCAGCAGGTAATTGCCGGCGCCATCGCTCTCGGCGCTCTCCCACCAGCGGACCCCGACATAGATGAGCAGGGCGCCGACCAACATCGACCAGGCATACGGGTTCATATACGTCGCGTGTGCCCAGATGCTCGGCGCAAACGCTAACGTCAGGGCGCCGACAGCCGCCGCGAGATTCCAACCGACCTGCCACGACTGACGCGGCGCAATCAGGCGAATCAGGCGCACCCCGATCACGTAGCAAAGTGCCACCGCCGCCGATGTCGCCAGGGCAGTCAGCAGATTGATGGCCACCGCCTGGCCATCCACCGGCACCGCAAAACTGAACACCCGTCCGGCCAGATGCGGGATCCAGGCGCCCGGTGGACCGCCGATTCCGAGCGTCACCGAGCAGGCAATATCGGCGCTGCTGCTCCACCAGCCGGGACCGGGCCAGAGCGTGACGCGATAGATGATCAGCGAAAGCAGGAATACCAGCGCCGCCATCGAACGATACCAGCCGGCCCGGAGCGCGCGCGACTGCGGCCCGCCCTCACGACGCGCCGGACCGAGTCGCGGGCTTATTCCCATAGGCATCAGCACCAGATACGCCAGCAGCAACAACACAGGAGCGATAGTCAGCGAGAGAATACCCTGCGACGGTGGCGTCGCCAGAAAGATCATGCCGATTGCGGCCAGTAGGATACCGACCCAGAACAACGGTGTCGGCCGCTGCAGCAGTGCCTGTCCCCCGGCTTCGGAGGTCGCCGGCCCGACAGGCGCTGGCGAAGCCTCAGGCCTCATGCCTCTTCATCCCCGTTGTACTTTTCCCGGGCATTGACGGTGTCGATCACACCTGAGAACTTCTTGTCGATATGTTGCAGAAACCACTCATCGATCAGCGATTTCTTGAACCGCCACTCCTTGCCGAGCTTGGCCGCCGGAATCCGTTTCTCCTGCGCCCAGGTGTACAGCGTCTGCGGCTTGATCTTGAGGTAGGCGGCGACCTCTTCGAGCGTCATGATGTCGGTTTCAATCGGTCGTTTCTTCGTCATCAGGTTCCTCAAAAAACTCGGCCAGTGAATCGGCCACGGCGGCATCGTCCAGGTAGCGCTCTTCGGGCTTCAGCGATGCCGCCGGGACAACCTTGGGATCGTTCGGGTCGAGCAGTTGCTTGCCCGAATAGATCAGGGCGGCGTAGAAGTTCCCCTCGTAGTCACGGAACAACTCAAACGGCTGATTGCGATCGCCCAGAAACGGCCGAAGATTCCACGCCAGCTGGATACCGACAAAGGCCATGATAATCACCCAGAAACGAAAGACAACGACCCCGATCTGCGGATAGACGTTTTTCTTCTCGCACGAATACTTCAGCGCATCGACAATCGTCTTCATCCCGAACAGACCCGACAAGACAAAGATGCCGATATGCAGCAATTGCAGGAAATAGTAATTGCCGCCGGTTAACAGGAAGAAAACGATGATCGGTGCAAACGACACCATAATCGCGGTGGTGAGCACAAACCCCGACAGGATAATCGAGATCATCTGACCCAGCTTGAGTTTCGAACCGAGGATGTACTGTATGATGAAGAAGGCCGGGAAGCAGACAATCAGCACCAGCGAAAACAAAACGGTCACCTTCACCCCCGCCGCCACCGCCTGGGCGAAACTGTGGTAGCTGCCCATGATCACGCCGTAGGCAAACGAAAAGACAGTCAGCAGCAGGTACTGATTCAGGATGCGCGGGAGGATCGCTTCCTCGCGCGTGATCCGTTGCAGGAATTCATCCTTGTTGGTCAGGGTTGGAAAGAAGTCGAGCGACAATAATCGAGAACTCATAGGACCCTCCCGGTCGGCCGAAGATTGTGTCTCCAATATTGTCTTTATTATTGTTTAGTCAAGTTTTTTATTGTTTGTTGCCATTTAACGATATATATAGTCCTGGTTCAGGGCTGGTATAGCAGTTTCGTGATTGCGAGAAGGTGCTAATGATGATTACTTACTGGCGAACAACCACTCGACCCAAAGAGCAAGCGAACCACTACCATGCCTGAACACGAAGTCCAGCAGGGCGAATGCCTCGCCACTATCGCCCGACAACACGGTGTCACCGACTGGCAGTGGCTCTGGGATCACCCGGACAATGCCGCCCTGCGCGAACAGCGCCAGAGCCCGCATGTGCTCCAACCGGGCGACCGGGTGCAGATTCCCGACGATATCGGTCCGGCGTTTGACGGCCGCACCGGCGAGCGCGGTTCGTTCCGCCTCCCCTCACAACGACCGGTCAGGCTGCAGTTGAACCTTCGCGATGGCTTCGGCAGCCCGTTCGTAGAAAAGGAATACCGGCTCGAGGTCGGTGACGAAACGATCGAGGGCGTCACAGACAATGACGGCCTGCTTGCTTGCGAGATCCCCCATGATGCCACTACCGCGACCCTCACGTTATGGTTGGGTTCGGCTGCGCAGTCACCCGAGCGCAAACTGACCTGGGAGCTTAATCTCGGTCATCTCGATCCGATCGAAGAGATCAGCGGCATCCAGGGCAGACTTCGCAACCTCGGTTACCCGATCGATGAAATCACCGGTGATCTCGACGAGCCGACTCAGCGGGCGCTGGAGACATTTCAGGCTGCCGAAGAGATCCCGGTCACGGGTGAAATCGACGAGGCCACCCGTAACAAACTGCTCGAGAAGTATGGAGTGTAGGCTGAGATGAGCGAACCGAACGCCATCCCGCGCGATATTGCCGCGTTGCTGCAGCCCGATGATTACGGGTTGGCCTTCGCGCCAAGATACAACCGCAACCGCATGATCGACGGTGACCCGGCCCGCCGCGAGGAGGTCCACGACGCCGATTATTTTCGCGGCTCGGCGGAGCGGTTCTGCGAATTCCACGGCGAATCGCGCTACACCGTACATGTAATCGACAATGGGCGAAATCCGCAGACGCAAGAGGGCGACGCCAATTCCAATGCCGCTCGGCGGCAGCAGATACTGGACATTCTCGATGACTACGACGGACCGATGCTTCGTGTTGTCGGGATCTTCTGCCACGGCTATCGGGATGGGATCCAGCTCGGCTTTTCGATCCGCAATGCCAACGAACGGGGCGCCACCGACCAGTTGCTCGACCTGTTGGCGCAGAAGTGCCGGCCGGATCTGATCGTGCCGATTTATGCCTGCTCCACCGGCAGTTCCGGCCGCAATGAAGAGGGCGGTGAGGGCGGTTTTGCCGACTACATCCGTGAT